>VAYX01000149.1 GCA_005885325.1 Actinomycetota bacterium | reverse complement strand
GGCGTGGCGGAGGCCGCCAAGAGCGGCAAGTCGATCCTCTTCATGATCGAGACCAACCCCGGTCCGGGCCTCGGGCTGCTCCTGGCATACTGGTTCTTCGGCCCTCGGTCGGTCCGTCCAACGGCACCAGGAGCGATCATCATCCACTTCTTCGGGGGCATCCACGAGATCTATTTCCCCTACGTGCTCATGCGGCCGGTCCTGATCCTGGCGATGATCGCCGGGGGGATGTCCGCGGTCCTCACGTTCCTCGTGACCGGTGCCGGACTGGTTGCAACGCCGTCGCCAGGGAGCATCTTCGCGTACCTCGCCGTTACGCCGAAGGGCGAATTCCTTCCCGTGCTTGCCGGCGTCGCGGTCGGCGCGGTGGTCTCCTTCGGCGTTTCGATGGTGCTCCTCAAGGCCACGGTGCACGAGGAGGAAGAGGTCAAGGTCCTCGAAAGCACGCCAGTTACCGCTTCGGCACCCGCGTGATGGCCATCCAGGGGACCGACGTCCGGAAGGTCGTCGTGGCGTGCGAGGCCGGGATGGGCAGCAGCGTGCTGCTGGTGACCCAGCTCCGCGACCGTCTGAAGGGGACGGAGGTCGTCGTCCAGCACTCGCCGGTCAGCCAGATCCCGGCGGATGCGGACGTGATCGTGTGCCATCGAGGCCTCGAGGCGACCGCTCGCGGGGTGGCTCCCGGGAAGGTCGTCGTGGCCTTCAGCATGTTCCTCGGCGACCCGGCGTTCGACCGGGTCGTCGAGGCCATCCGGGAGGGGAAGGCACTCGAGGGGTAGACGATGGCCGCGCTCCTGCCTCGCGAAGGGATCCGCCTCGGGCTGAAGGCGGCTGATCGGTTCGACGCCGTTCGACAGTCCGGCCAGGTCCTGGTGGAGATCGGAGCCGTCGAGGCCCCCTACGTCGATGCGATGCTGGAACGAGAGCGGCAGATCTCGACCTCGCTGGGAGAGGGGTTCGCGATCCCACATGGAACGGACGCGAGCAGGGGGTGGATCCGGGAGACGATGCTCTCGTTCCTGCAGTTCCCCGAAGGGGTTGCTTGGGACGACGGCGAGGTGATCGTGTGCGTCGGGATCGCGGCCGTGGGCGACGAGCACGTGGGAGTGCTTGCGAGTCTGGCCCGGATCCTGACGGTTCCTGAGCAGGCGGCACGTCTTCGGGCCGCGGAGCGGCCCGAAGACGTGCTCTCCCTGCTTGGTTCGAATGAGGAGACGAAGCGATGAACGTTGCTCGCCTCCATGCGCCCGGCGATCTTCGCATCGAGGACGCCCCCGTCCCCGAGGCGGGCAGGGGAGAGCTCGTCATCCGTGTCCGCACCTGCTCGACGTGTGGGACGGACGCGAAGATCTTCCGTTTCGGGCACCACCACATCTCGCTGCCACGCGTCCTTGGGCACGAGGTTGCGGGCGAGATCACGGACGTCGGGTCCGAGGTCGAGGGCTGGTCCCTGGGGGATCGTGTGCAGGTCATCGCGGCCATCCCCTGCGGTGTGTGCCATTACTGCCGGCGAGGTCAGCACACGGTCTGCGAGGACCTCGAGTCCATCGGGTACCAGTACGACGGAGGCTTCGCTGAGTTCATGCGGGTACCCCGCAAGGTGCTCGCGGTCGATGGAGTCAACCGCATCCCGGAGCACGTCCCGTTCGAGTGTGCGAGCCTCACAGAGCCGCTCGCCTGTGTCCTGAACGGACAGGAGCTCGCCAACGTCGGTGAGGGGGATGCCGTCGTCGTCCTCGGCGCGGGGCCGATCGGCTGCCTCCACGTTCGCCTGGCGCGCGCGCGGGGTGCGACCACGGTCATGCTCGTCGACGTGAACCAGGCCCGTCTGGATCTCGCCGCTCGTGCGGAACCGGACGCAACGATCGACAGCACGAAGGACGATCCGATCGACGCGGTTCGGAAGATGACGAACGGACGGGGTGCGGACGTGGTCATCACCGCCACCGGCGTTGGCCAGGCCCAGGAGCAGGCCCTCGAGATGACGGCCCCCCGGGGACGGATCTCTCTGTTCGGCGGGCTGCCCAAGGACGACTCCACGATCCGGTTCGACTCCAATCTGGTTCACTACCGCGAGCTCTCCGTCTTCGGGGCGTACGGATCCGCTCCTCGGCACAACCGGGAGGCTCTCTCGCTCATCGCCCACGGCAAGGTGCGTGTCGACGATCTGATCACGCACCGGATGCCGCTCGCGGACGTCAACCGGGCGATCGAGACGGTGATGTCCGGCGATGGCCTGAAGGTCGTCATCGGGCCGTGACGCCATGATCGTCACGGTCACGCCGAACCCCAGCCTCGATCGCACGCTCGAGGTCGAGGAGTTGCTTCGCGGTGAGGTCCTCCGCGCGTACGCGGACCGGTCCGATCCGGGAGGCAAGGGCGTCAACGTGTCCCGAGCGCTCGTGGCCAACGGTCACCCGTCCCGCGCCGTCCTTCCGCTCGGAGGCGCCGATGGCGAGCTGCTCGCCTCGCTCCTGGAGAGCCTCGGCATCGAGGTGGCCGCCGTGCCGATCGCCGACGCCATCCGATCGAACGTCACCGTGGTCGAGCCGGACGGAACCGTGACGAAGCTGAACGCTCCGGGCCCGCGACTGTCCGCCGTCGAGGTCGAGGCGCTGCTCGAACGCGCGGTCGCCGCCGCCGACGGCGCCGGATGGATGGTGGCCTCCGGAAGCCTGGGGCCGGGGACGCCCGACGACCTCTATGCCCGTCTCGCGGCTGCGGTTCGCCCGGTCGGCGTGCGCGTGGCGGTCGACACGAGTGGGCCCGCCCTCGAGCGCGTGCTCGCCGCCGGGCCCGACGTGCTGAAGCCGAACGAGGAGGAGCTGAGCGAGGTCACCGGCGTCGTCCCTGAGACGCTGGGGGACGTCGTGCTCGCTGCGAACCACCTCCGATCGAAGGGCGTCGGGACCGTGCTCGTCTCACTGGGGCCCAGGGGGGCCGTCCTCGTCGATGGCGGAGAGGCTCTACATGCCGAAAGCGACGTGATCGTTCCCCGGAGCACGGTCGGTGCGGGCGACGCGCTCTTGGCCGGCTTCCTCGCCGGCGGGGGGGAGGGGCCAGAGGCGCTCGCCGAAGGCGTGGCGTGGGGGGCGGCCGCGTGCGTGCTTCCCGGGACGGCGGTGCCGGGACCCGGCGACCTCCGGCGGGATCTCGTGCAGACCCATCCGGTCGATCCAGAACGGCCGTTGACGCTCGGTGTCGATCGTCCTCGGAGGCCGACCCGTGCCTGAGGCAACGGTGACGCTGAGGAACGCGACGGGGTTGCACGCGCGGCCGGCGAAGATCTTCTCGAGAGCCGCCGCCGAGTTCGCGGCCGACGTGTCCGTCGTGAAAGACGGTCGCCGTGTGAACGCGAAATCGGTGCTGTCGCTGCTCACGCTGGACTGCCATCAGGGAGACGAGATCCTGATCAGCGTGGAAGGCGACGATGCCGCATCGACGCTCGCCGAGCTCGTCGCCCTCGTCGAGGCAGGCCTCGGCGAGAGCGAGGGCGACGAAGGCGAAGGGCCCGCGTGAGCACGAGGCTCTCGGGGCGGGCGGCGGCGCCCGGCGCGGCGATCGCCCCGGCCTTCGTCCTGGCACCACCGCTGGTCCTCGCGGGTCTCCCCGAGACGGCGTCGGGACCGCCCGAGGAAGAGCTGACGCGCCTCCTCGGGGCGCTCGGACGCGCCGAGACCGAGCTCCGCGAGCTCGCCCAGACCGTGACGGCGTCGGCCGGTGAGGAAGAGGCGGAGATCTTCGAGGCGCACGCCGAGTTCGCAGCCGACCCCGAGCTGATTCGGCTGACCGAGCAGGCGGTGGCAGAGGGAGCCTCGGCCGAGCGAGCCGTCGTCGACGCCTTCGAAACGTTCAGGGAGCTGTTGGTCGCATCGGCGAGCGAGTACCTGGCCGCCCGCGCGGCCGACCTCGATGACGTCCGAGACCGCGTCGTGAAGATCCTCATCGGGTTGAGCACCTCCGGAGACAAGCCCGACCGCCGCTCCGTGATCGTGGCGCACGAGCTCACGCCCTCGCAGACCGCGAGCATCCCGGTCGATCTGATCGCCGGGATCGCGACCGAGACGGGGTCGCCGACCAGCCACGCCGCGATCCTGGCCCGGGCCCTCGGAGTTCCCGCCGTGGTCGCGTGTGAGGGCTTGCTCGCGGCCATGCGTGACGGTGTCGACGTCGCGATCGACGGACGGGCCGGCGAGGCGATCGTGGATCCCGACCCGTCCGAGCGCGAGGCGATCGCTCGTCGTCACGAGGAGGAGGAGCGGCGTCGCGACGCCCTCGGCGCGCTCCGCGATGAGCCCGGCCGGACCGCCGACGGGCACCGTGTCGAGCTCGCGGCGAACATCGGCTCGATCGACCACATCCCCGCAGCGATCGAGGCGGGCGGCGAGGGGAGCGGCCTGGTGCGAACCGAGTTCCTGTTCCTGGGGCGCGCGGACGCACCGACCGTCGAGGAGCAGACCAAGGTCTACGCGGAGATCCTCCGGGGGTTCCCCGGTCACCGGGTCGTGTTCCGGACCCTGGACGCCGGTGCCGACAAGCC
>VAYX01000148.1 GCA_005885325.1 Actinomycetota bacterium | reverse complement strand
CGCCAGGCCACCAGGGCCACCCCGATCGCCACCAAGGCCGCGAACCCGGCGACCAGGACGACCCTCCTGGTCCGGCGGTCGCCCCATCCCTCGGCGACCCAGCCTGCGGCGAACCCCGCCACGAGCCCGCCGAGGTGTGCCCGCCAGTCGATCTGGCGGATGCCCAGCGTGAGCAGGGCGTTGAGCAGGATCAGCATCAGGGCCCATCGAAGGTTGGCCGCGGCCTGGGCCAGGTCCCGCCGCCGGTAGTTGTAGGCGATGAACGCGCCGAAGACGCCGAAGATGGCGCCCGACGCGCCCACGCCGACGGACTGCACGGGTCCGAACGCGTAGGACGCGGCGCTGGCCAGGAACCCGGTGACGAAGAACACCAACAGGAACCGCGTTCGACCGAGCGCCTGCTCCATGGCCGCCCCGAAGATCCACAGGGCGTACGCGTTGAACGCGATGTGCAGCAGGCCGGCGTGGAGGAAGATCGCCGAGAACAACCGCCAGTATTGCCCGTCCGCGATCAGGAACGGCTGCATCGCGCCCAGGCGGATGAGGGTGCGTTCGGGGGGCCCCTGGAAGAGCGCGTTCGCCCCCCCGACCAGCAGCTCCAGCGCGAACACGGCGAACAGCGCCGCCAGCAGGACCTTGGTCGCCGTGATCCCCCCGGTCACGACGCGGCGACCCGGACCCCGGCGGAACTCGCGGCGAGCCTGCTCGACGCACTCCGGGCACTGGTAGCCGACCGGGGCCGGGGTCATGCACTCGGGACAGATCGGGCGGTTGCACCGGGTGCAGTGCACCCCGGTCTGCACGTTCGGATGGCGGTAGCAGTACTCAACGGCAGGCGGTGCACCCCACGGCCGTTGACCGGTCTCCTCGGACATCCCGGCCATCCTACGGGCTCCGCGGCGGTACGCCGGGACGAGGAATCGGAACGATTCGGGCCCCGGTGGTCAGCCCCGCCGACCGATCAGCTGGAGGACCACCACCGCCACGTGTCGGCGTCGATGAGGACGGCCGGGCCGGGCGGAGGGCCCGCTGCGTACTGGTGGTACTTCTCCGCGAGCAGGCCGACGGCGCGGTCGAGGGCCGGCCCCGCGTCGACGACGCGGGCCCGGCCGTCGACCCGGACCCACCACACGGCCGTCCAGTCCTCTTCGTAGTGGTCGACCAGGACGCTCACGCGTGGTTCCCCCCGGATGTTGGCCAGCCGCTGCAGCTTCCTGGTGGCCTTGGGCTTGTCATCGACGGCGAACACGATCGTCTCGCCATCGAGCGCGAAGACGATGGGAACGAGATGGGGGGATCCGTCGGGGCGCACGGTGGCAAGACGGGCCACCCGCCCGGCGGCGAACCGGGACCGAGCCTCGCGCTCGTCCACCTCACGCTTCCCGGTGATGGGCGACCGGCCCCCGGGCGGGGCCGTGGTCGTGCGGGTCCACGTGGACGGTGGCTCCCTTCAGCCCGGGAAGGGCGTGGAGGAGCTCGTGTTCGACCTCCTCGGCGATGGCGTGGCCCTGGCCCACGGTGAGCGCCGCGTCGACCTGGATCTCCATGTCGGCGTTCAGCCCGTGGCCCGTCCATCTGGCCCGGGCCGACGTCACGTGCTCGACGCCGGCCACCGAAGCGGCGACCGACTCGAGCATCACCACCGTGGACTCGTCGGTGCCGTCCAGGATGCGATGGACCACGCTCCGACCGGCGTGCCACAGGACGTAGACGACGACCACCGCGATGGCCAGGCCAGCGAGGGGGTCCGCGCGGTCGAGCCCAAGGGCCACGCCGATCGCGCCGGCCACCACGCCGAGCGAGGTCAACCCGTCGGTTCGAGCGTGCTGCCCATCGGCCACCAGCGCCATCGAGCCGATCCGGCGGCCCTCCCGGATCCGGTAGGCGGCGACGAGCTCGTTCCCGGCGAACCCCGCGACCCCGGCAGCGATCACCCAGGGGAGGTTGTCGACGGGACGCGGGTGCATGAGGCGCGCGACGCCTTCCCACGCAACGAGGACCGCGGACGCCGCGATCACGAGGACGATGAACAGGCCGGCCAGGTCTTCCGCCCGCTCGTAGCCGTACGAGTACCGTTTCGTGGCCGGCCGGCGCCCGATGACGAACGCCACCCACAGCGGGATGGCGGTCAGGCAGTCCGCGAAGTTGTGGATCGTGTCGGCCAGAAGTGCCACCGAGCCGCTCACCACGACGATCAGCAGTTGCAGGAGCGCGGTGACGGCGAGGCCGGCCAGCGACCACCTGATGGCTCGGATCCCCCGGTCCGTGGGGGAGGGGACGCGATGGTCGTGGACGTCCACGGCCGCACTGTAGCGCGGCGGTCCCGCCTAGCCCTTCATCGGCGGGAGCTGCTGGAGATCCTTCGCCACCTCCTGGACGTCGAACAGGCTCGACCACCGGTCAAGGATCATGCCGTTCGCCCCGATCAGGTACAGCCAGGGCTCGGTGAGGGTCTTGTTGCGGTAGAGCCATTCGGCAGCGGCCTGGTTGATGACGTGCTTCTTGAAGTTCCGCCAGATCTCGACGTGGATGAACTCCGCCCGGTTCGCATACGTCTTTGAGAGCTGCTCCACCGCGTCCGTCACTGGACCGCAGAACCGGCTGATGCAGTAGACGGGGGTGGCGAACACGACGAGCACGGGCCGGTGCTGGGCGATGGCGTCCGCGATCGTCCATTCGTGGAGGCCCGGATCGGGGATCGCGCCGTCGACGGTGGCGCCCGAGTCGATCGCTGCGAGCGGGACGCCCTTCGAGTGGATGGTCAGGTTCTCGGTTCGCAGCGCGGGCTGGCCCGGGGCCGGCAGGAGGGGCTGCGCCTCGACGACGAATGCCTTCCCCGCCTTCTGCGTCCCGGTCCCGCTGATGTCGGCGGTCACCTGGACCTGCCAGATCCCGGGGGAATCGAACCGGACGTTCTCCGCCTCGTACACGCCGCGCGCCGTCGAGGGATCGGTGATCGTGGGGGACGAGCCGGATCCCTGTGGGGTCCCCGGCGTAGGGATGAAGGTCGCCGTGGCCTCGGGACCGGCCTGCGGAGCGATCGGCTGCTGCTCGGTGCCGAGATAGAAGAACTGGAAGCCGACCGAGCCAAAGCTCAGCAGCTTCCCGCTGGCGAGGAACAGCCCCACCGCCACCCGCTGAGGGGCGTTCACGTACAGGTCGGTGCTTGCCACCTCTGCCTGGATCCGATCCTTGGCGCTCGGCGATGCGTCGGTCGAGCCCGAGGACGAACAGGAGGCAAGCAGCGCGAGGGCCGGCACGAGCGCGAGCAAGGCAACCCGGCGAGATCGCATGTCCGGCCATCATCCCGCGCCGGGGGCGTTTGCGTCAGGCCATGGGTCGGCCCGTCATGCGGGGCCCGGGGCCACCCCTCCGCCGGGCGCTGCTCCCACCTTCATCCCCAGGAACTGGGGGAGGGTGGCGAAGTCCACCGCGGAGCGTTCGACGTCCTCGCCCACCTGGTCGATGCGCTCGGGGTCGCCCTGACCCAGGAACCGGGCGGCTTCGGCGATGGATGGCACGCGTGCCGGGTCGAAGCCCATCAGGCGGGCCGCCGTGACGTCCGTGGCGACGGGATCGGCCCCGAACACGAGCATGCCGGCCTGCATGGGGATGCCTTGGATGGGCCCGTTGCCCTGCATCCCCACGATGCCGTCGACGATCTGCAGGTGGGGCCGGACGGCCGCCGAGACGTCGACGATGGCCTCCGTCAGCCCCGCCCAGTGCAGGACGTTCTTCGGCCATCCGTACACGCGCCCCGGAACGCACCCGAAGCAGTTCTTCAGCGACAGCGTGACCCCCGCCCAGTGATGGGTCTTCATCTTGGGCATCGACACCACGATGTCGGCGTCGACGATCGGCTGGGGGAGCCACAGCTCGTTGAGGTCGGTGAACGAGCTGTGGAGGCGGCGGGCCACGAGCGCCGCGGAGTTGAGATCGACGAACGGCGCGTCCACGTCGTGGAGGAACTCGAGCAGCCCGGAGCTCTGGACGACGAACTGGGTGTCGCGCCGGTGTCCCGGGCCCTCCGCCACCGTCACCTCGGCGGCGCCCAGCCTGCGCATCGCCAGCACGGTCGCGGCGATCAACCGGGGATCGGTGTTGATGGCCGCGCCGGGGTCGAACTCGACGAAGTTCGGCTTCAGCACCACGGTCCGCCCGGCGACCTCGGCGCCCACCGCTCGGAGCCCGTCCAGGACGATCCCCTCCAGGTCCACGTCGTAGGAGGCCGCCCTGACCACGGCGACCTTCGGCCGGCCCGGTGGTGGGAAGGACGAGGCGTCCCAGGGTCTTCGCGACCGGTCGAGCAGGACCTCCGCGGCGATCCCGGCCCCGGTGCCGACGACGAGGGCTCCGACGCCGACCTGCGCCGCACGCTTCAGGAACGTGCGGCGATCGATGGGCCCGCTCATGCGGGCCTCCGGATGGCCTCGAGGCCGGGGCCGGTCGCGATGGCCGCCCAGGCCAGCGCCACGGTGTCGTCGAGGAGGGCCGTCCGCTCGAGCTCGCCCTCGAGCGCCCGCTCGATCTCATCGGCGCCGGACGCACCGGCGAGCCGGAAGGCCACCAGGGCCATGGCCAGCGACAGCCCTCCGCGACGCTCGGCCCTCCACAGTCGGTCGAGGGCGGACAGCCCTCGGGCGAACAGCTCCGGCTCGGCTCCCTGGAGCGCGATCAACGCCGCCGCGGTGGTCTGCGCGTACGGGGGAAGGTCGACGCCGAGGATGACGCGGTTCCCGTAGTTCCATCCGCCACCGACGCATTCCCGGTCGGCCAGCACCGCGAGGCCGTCCGCCAGCGGACCGCCGGCGGACGGCCGCAGGACCTGGAGGGCCAGCACCGCGTGGGCCGTGGGCTCCACCCACCCGAAGGTGTCCGGCGTCCATCCCCAGCCGCGGAGGCTGGGGTCGTGGGGAGAGTCCGGGTTGGCCGGCAGCCGCTGGGCCTGATGGGTCACGACGTGGTCGAGCGCCCGTTCCCGGCCCTCTCCGGGTGAGAGCGCGAGCGCGCCGAGCGCGGTGGCCGCGTCGCTCACCACGTCGCCGGCGACGAGGGCGAACCCTCCGTCCGGGCGTTGATGCTCGGCCAGCCAGGCCCGCGCGTGCTCGTCGCCCAGGGCCATGGCGGAAAGCGCGGTGGGTTCGGGCTCCGCCGCCATGCCCGGCCGGGGACCGAACCCACCGTCCCTCCGGGCGGCGGACAGGCGCGCCGCGGCTCGCCGAAACAGGCCGGCGCTCATGCGGCCATTATCGGAGGCGTCGTCCGGGTTCTGGACCATCTGCCGCAAGGCGGGCTCGGCTCCCGTGCGACCCACGCCTACTCGGTCAGGGCCCCCTCCAGGCGGAGCAGGAACTCCTTCCGCCACTCGCTGCCGCCGTACTTCCCGATCCCGCCGGTGGAGGGAACCACCCGATGGCACGGCACGACGATGGGGATCGGGTTGTCGTGCAGGGCGTTCCCCGCGGCTCGGGCGGCTCGAGGGCTCCCCGCGCGCTTGGCCATCTCCCCGTAGGTCGAGACCGAGCCGAACGGGATCCGAGCCGTCGCCTCGAGCACCTTGCGGGAGAAGCCGCTCGGGGCGAGCGTCCAATCCAGCCGGACCTCGAACCGGTCTCGCCGTCCCTCGAAGTACTCCTCCAGCTGGCGGCGCACGAGGTCCAGCGCCCGGGGATCCTCCAAGACCCTGGGCGAGAGCGTCTCCGCCAGCTCCTCGATCACCACATCCGGCGGCTCGTCCGGATAGGCCACCCGGACCAGTCCCCGGTGGGTCCCCGCGACGAGCAGCTCGCCGACCGGTGAGTCGATCGTCGCCACGGCCACGTCCTCCAGGCCCAGGC
>VAYX01000147.1:13104-19648 GCA_005885325.1 Actinomycetota bacterium | reverse complement strand
CCATGGAGGTCGCGGACGGTCGAGGCCTCTCGAGCGGCGAACCCTTCGGCGCCCGAGGCCTCCACCGCCTTCAGCGCGCCGGCGATCAACCGGACCGCCCCCTCCATGTACACGGGGTCCAGCCATATGTGCGGATCGAGCGTCTGCCCCGACGGCGGCCGGATGTGCAGCCCGGCCGTCACGTCGACCACCTTTCCTCGCGCGTCCTTCACCGCATGCTCGACATCCGGCTGGAGTCCGATCTGTCCAAGGTAGACCACGACGTCCGCGGTCTGGATGTCGGCGCGCTGGCCGGCGGTAAGGGTCGTGTCGTGGGCCTCGACACCCGGGGGGGTGAGGTCCTCGACGGAAACCCGGCTCCCGCCGACCCGCACCGCCGCCCAGGCCAGCGGGTAGATCGAGGCCACCACCTCGACGCGCCCCCCGGAGGAGCCGCTCGAACACGATCCCACCGTGGCGACCAGCACCACCCCCAGGACGGCGCGATCCAGGTGACGGACTCCACGGCCGAAGGGCACACGCCGAATCCTAGACGAGAATGATTATCACTTTCAACCTCTCCAACGGATGCCCCTCGCTGGATGGCCGGGTTGAGGCGCGCCATCGCCTCCCGGTAGGGTGCGCGCGATGGCCGTCCGTGTCGGCATCGGGCTGTTCACCGCGCAGATCCCCGTGGGGTCACGGCGGACCTTCGCTCGGGAGTACCGGGAGACCCTCGACCTGGTGCGACTGGCCGAGTCGGTGGGGTTCGACTCCGCGTGGGTCAGCGAGCACCACGGCGCCTCGGACGGCTACCTCCCGTCACTGCTTCCGATGCTCGCGGCCTTCGCCGCTTCCACCGAGCGGATGCAGCTCGGAACCGGGATCGTCCTCGCGCCCCTTCATGATCCCCTTCGGCTGGCGGAGGACGCCGCGGTCGTGGATCAGCTCTCCGGAGGCCGGTTGATCCTCGGCCTGGGGATCGGATGGCGGCCCGAGGAGTTTCGGATGTTCGGCGTCCCGAGGTCGGAGCGAGCCGTGAGGACCGCCGAGACCATCGACATCCTTCGACGGGCGTGGACGGGGCGCAGGTTCTCCTTCGAGGGCAGCGCCTTCTCCTACGACCGGGTCAAGGTGACCCCGCCGCCGGCGCGTGTGGGCGGCATCCCGATCTATCTCGGCGGATATGCGGACGCCGCGGTGCGACGAGCGGGCCGGATGGCGGATGGGTTCATCACCGATGCCGACGCGATCGAGGAAGTCCGGCCGGCCCTGTCGAAGCTCGACGAGGCTGCGCGGTCTGCCGGCCGGGATCCTCGGTCGCTCGGCGTCGCACTCATCCAGAACGCGTTCGTCGCGAACGACGCGGATGCCTGGGAGATCGCACGCGCGGGCGTCGCGCATCAGCTCGGCACGTATCGGGCGTGGGAGGGCACCGCCGACACGCCCGACGACGACCGTCTGGAGCCGGCTCCCACGGACGAGGAGACCATGCGCTCGTGGACCCCTTCAGGGACGCCCGAGGAGGTGCGCCGCGCTCTCCGGGCGCTCGTCGAGGCCTTCGGCGACCGGGACCTCCACATCATCGTGCGGCTCCATTACCCGGGCATGGACCTCGAGCCGGCCGCGCGGGCGGTGGACCTGTTCGGCCAGGAGGTCCTGCCCGCGCTGAAGGAAGGCTGAACCGGGCCGTCCCGTAGATGCGCAGGTACCTAGGAGGAGCTCTCCTCCGCCTTGACGATGCCGATCAGGTGTCCCTCAGGGTCGGTGAAAAGCCCATACGTCACCATTCCCATGTCTGTGACCGGCATGACCATCTTGCCGCCCAGGCTAACCGCCTGCTCCAGGTACTTCTGCGGGTCGTCCACCTCAGCGTAGATCGTCACACCTGGGTTCTTGCTCTCTCCCGAGATGCCTCCCTCGATGCCCTTGCCGCCGGCTTCCGTGTGCACCAAGCCATAGGTCGGCATGGCCTCATGGACTTGCCATCCGAAGAGCTGCGAGTAGTACGAGGAAAGGGCCTTCAGGTCCTTCCCGTTGATCTCGAAATGCACCACCGGTGCGCCCATACGCTCTCCTCCTTCTTCCTAGTTGGCCCCGGGTCCGGAGCCTTGATCGCCCGCGGCAGCGGTAGCCAGCCGCGGCAGGAAATGCTTCCACCCTCCATCGTGCTCTGCGCGCTGTTCCTCCGGAAGGTCCCGGTGCACCAGGCGAAGGATCGTGCCCTCGCCGTCGGGCGTGAGGGTCACCTCGACGGTGCTCGATCCAGGAGGGACGGCGTCGTTGCCCTCCCACCCCCACGTGAACACCACCCGGCGCGGGGGATCGAGCTCGACGAACTCGCCGACCACCACGGCCTGTCCGATCTGCACCCGGTAGACGCCACCCGGACGGGGGTCGAGCTGCGCCGAGTCGCCCTTCCACCGGGTCATCTTGTCGGGGTCGGTGAGGAACGCGAACACGGTCTCGGGTCGGGCCTCTATCCGGAGCTCGTGGGAGATCACGTCCGTCCTCTCAGCGACCACGCCCTCTCCTCTCCTCGGCCTCGGCTACTCGCTTGAGGGCAGCGAGCTTGACCTCCCACAGACCATCGATGAACTCGCGCAGCTCCGCAAGGCCCTCGGGACGGATCCGGTAGATGCGACGGGTCCCGTTCCGCCGCTCGGCGAGGAGCCCGGCGTCCTTCAACACTCGAAGGTGCTGCGACACGGCGGAACGCGTCACGTCGAAGTGCGAGGCGATCTCGCCGGCGCTCATCTCCGCGTCGCGGACCAGACGGAGGATCTGGCGACGGCGGGGCTCGGCGATGGCTCGGAGCGCGGCTTCCACGATGCGCGGCAGGTTAAGCCAGGCCTTACGTTAGTGTCAACTTAACAAGTGACCGGGACCGGGAGCCGGCGACCTACGCCGCCGAGGCCGGTCTGGCCCGATACCGGCGGTATCCGAACCCGATGGCGAACGCGATCGCGGCCAACGGGATCAGGTATCCCAGGCCGACGACGACGGCGAAGATCACGCCGAGGAACCCGTCGATAGCCCGGTCCCATGCCTCGCCGAGGCTGGGCCGCTCGCGAGCCATCGTCTGCCGAATGCCGACCACGGCACCCACCTCACGCAGCGACACGTCGATCGTGGCGAGCGATGTCTGGTTCTCCAACAGGCGCAGCTGGCCCTAGCTGGTTCTGGACCCGAAGCGTGGACTCGATCGACGTCGCCCGCCGCATCAACCGCAGCAGCACCGCCTCCTGGGCCTCCCACGTCCGAAGCCTGGCGTTGAGGTCGACGAACTGCGATGTCACGTCCTGGCCCGAGATCGACTGCCCCTCCACCGAGCCGAGGCCCCGAAGGTCGTTCATGGCCTGATCGAAGGCGGAGGCAGGAACGCGGATCGTGAGCTCACCCGACTTGGCCTTGATCCCCTGCATCGACGAGTCCTGGATGTATCCGCCGTACCTCCCGGCGATCGTGGTCGCGACGTTGAACGCAGTCTCGAACGCACCTTTCTTCACCTCGATCGAGATGCCTGCGGTCTTCACGATGTCTGGACCGAGGGGGGGAAGGGTTCCGACCGAGGACAGTCCTCCTCCGGCGGCGGGACCGGCCCCGCCCCCGCTCGCGGTTCCCGGCACCACCGCCCCCGCGACCCCTTCGTCGCTGCCGAAAGCTCCCAACGCCTTCTCCGGCGCGCGGCTGGGCGCCGCCACGCCGCCGCCCGCCGGGCTCGACTGGGTTCCTCCTCCCAATGTCGCGACGTATCCGACGATCCCGGCGAGCGCCAGGAACCCGATGATCGAGAGCACTGCCTTGCGCATGGAGGGCCTCCCTCGGGCCGGTCCGAACGGTCTGGCGTTGGACGGAGGCGCGGGTGCCGGCGTTCCCGTTCAGCCGGGCAGGCGGACGCGGCCGCCCGGGCGGCCCGCCCGGGCGGCCGCCCCCGCGACGACCAGGCCGTCCGCCACCAGCGCCGAGACCGCCTCGCCCACCTGTTCCAGGGACACGCCGGTCTCGCGGGCCAGGACGCCGAGTGTTGCGTCCTCCCGATCGAGGAGGCCGCGGACGACGGCGCCGCGCAGTTGACGGAAGGATCCTTCGAAGGCGGGCTGCCGCCGCCCGGCCGGCGGGGGCGCCCGGCCCTCCGCCGCGAATCGGCACGACACGTTGAGGGGACACGCTCCGCACCGTGGCCGAGGCCTGCATCGCTCGCGTCCGAGGTCCATGAGGGCCTGGTTCCAGGCGCCGGGGTCACCCCGGTCCAGCCACGCATCTGCCAACGCGCGGATCTCGCGCGGCGACACTTCGTCGGGCTCCGCACCCAGGAAGAACCGAGCCACGATCCGCCGGGCATTCGTGTCGACGGCCGCGGCCGGCGACCCGAACGCCACCGACGACACGGCCGCCGCCGTGTACGTGCCGACGCCCGGGAGCCGCAGCATCTCCAAGGGGTCGGCCGGAACTCTCCCACCGTTGTCCCGGACCATCGTGCGGGCTGCCTCCCAAAGCGCCACCGCCCGTCGGTTGTACCCCAGGCCCCGCCAGGCGGTGACGACGTCGCGCAGTCCCGCCCGCGCGAGCGACTCGGCGGTCGGGAACCGGGCTACGAACGACCGGTAGGCCGGGGCGACGCGCGACGCCTGGGTCTGCTGCAACATCACCTCGGAGACCAGGATCCGGTACGGGTCGCGCGTCCTCCGCCATGGGTACGCGCGGCGCCGCGGCGCATACCAGCGGAGCAGGGCTTTTCGCCCCAACCGGCGAGGTCTAGGCTTGGATGTGGCCATGACAACCGTCCGCGACGTCATGAGCAAGGAGGTCGTGACCGTCGAGCCGACGGCGACCGTCGCCGAAGCGGCCACGATGATGGGCGCCCATCACGTCGGCTCCGCCCTGGTGCTCGAGGAGGGCAGGCCGGCCGGGATCTTCACGGAGCGCGACATCCTCCGTGCTCTTGCTGCCGATTTCGACGCCGCGCAGCACCACATCTCGCAGTGGATGACCCCCGACCCCGTCACCGTCGAGGCCGGCACCGACGTCCGGGAAGCCCGTGACATCATGCTCGATCGGGGATTCCGGCACCTGCCGGTGATGGACGGGGCCGCGCTGGTCGGTGTGGTCTCCCTCCGCGACCTTTCACGATCGCAGTAGCCTCAGAACCCCGGCTTTCCCCGCGCCGAGAGATCCCCCGCCGCATCCTTCAGGGCCGCCCACACCTCCCGGAACACGTCCGCTGCGAACTTCGGAGCCTGGCTGTTCTCCCCACCCAGCGTGCCCCGCACCGCGGACGTCGTGATCTCGACGGCCTTCTCGAAGAGCGCCCAGTCGAGCTCGCGCGCCATCCTCCAACCTCCTCCTTCGGGTTTGCCTCTGCCTTGGATCAGTGGCGGCAGGCTACACGCTGGTCACTCGAAGGCGCGCAGTCCCGTCAGCACCTGCCCGATGATCAACGTGTGGATCTCGCTGGTCCCCTCGTAGGTCAGGACCGACTCGAGGTTGTTCATGTGGCGGATCACGGGGTACTCCAGGGTGATGCCGCTCGCCCCGAGGATCGTGCGGGCCTCTCGGGCAACCCCCAGCGCCTCCCGCACGTTGCTGAGCTTGCCCATCGAGACCTGCTCCGGCGCAAGCGCGGCACCGTCCTTCATCCGCCCGAGGTGCAGCGCCAAGAGGATCCCCGTGTTGATCCCGACCGCCATGTTCGCCAGCTTCTCCTGGGTGAGCTGGAACGCTCCGATCGGCTTTCCCCACTGCACGCGGGTCTTCGCGAACTCGAGCGCGCTCTCAAAGCAGGCGCGCGCCGCACCCATGGCGCCCCACACGATGCCGTACCGAGCCTCGTTCAAGCAGGACAACGGGCCCTTGAGCCCCACCACACCGGGCAGGACCGCGTCCTCGGGCAGGCGGACGTCATCGAGGACGAGCTCAGATGTGACGGAGGCCCGGAGCGAGAGCTTGCGCTCGATGTCCCTGGTGGAGAACCCCGGCGTGTCGGTGGGGACCAGGAACCCGCGCACACCGTCGTCGGCCTTGGCCCAGACCACGGCGAGGTCGGCGATGCCGCCGTTCGTGATCCACATCTTGGTCCCGGATACGACCCATTCGGAGCCGTCGCGGGACGCCGAGGTCCGCATCCGGCCCGGATCGCTGCCGAAGTCCGGCTCGGTGAGCCCGAAGCACCCGATCACCTCGCCGCGGGCCATCTTCGGCAGGTATCGCTGCTTCTGCTCCTCGGTCCCGTACTTCCAGATGGGGAACATGCACAGCGAGCCCTGCACCGAGACGAAGGACCGGAATCCGCTGTCGCCGGCCTCGAGCTCCAGGCAGGCCAGGCCGTAGGAGACCGCATTCGCCCCCGCGCAGTCGTACCCGGTCAGATGCATCCCCAGGAGGCCGAGCTCGGCCAGGCCCTTGCCCACCTCTCTCGGGAACTCGCCGCGCTCGAACCACTCGCCCACGCCGGGCAGGATCTCGCTTCGAACGAACGCTCGGACGGCATCGCGGATGTCTCGTTCCTCGTCGGTGAGGAGGCGATCGATCGCGAGGAAGTCGAGCGGATCGATCCCGGGGGCGG
>VAYX01000147.1:0-12922 GCA_005885325.1 Actinomycetota bacterium | reverse complement strand
GAAGAACGCATCGAGGACGCCCGCTTCGTGATCTCGCTCCAACCGGAGCGCCATCCCTGGTCGGTCGCCGTCCAGCGGTTACGCCTTGACCCGCGCGAGGTGAGGTCCACGGTCGCGGAGATCCGTGACCTGCTGACCGCGCGAGGGCGCTCCGCCTCGATGTGGAGCGTGGGGAGCTCCGCCCTTCCGTCGGATCTCCCGGACCGGCTCCAGGCCCTGGGCATGGTTCCCGAAGACGGCCCCGGCGAGGCCGCGATGGTGTTGGTGCGTCCCCCCGAGCCCCATCCTCCGGCATCGTTCGTGGTCCGGTTGGCAGAGACGGCAGACGAATACCGAGTCGCGGCGGATGTGATGATCGAGGCGTTCGGCTTCGACCCGTCGGACGCCGCGGAGGCCCGCGCCCAGGCGGAGAGCCGGTTCGAACGAAGCCGGGCCTCCGCTCACACGCGGTTGGCGCTGGTCTGGGAGGACGACGTCCCGATCGCAACGGGGCGGGTCACGTTCACCCCGTGGGGCTTGTTCCTGGGCGGAGGGGGAACCCTTCCCCGTGCCCGGGCGCGCGGGGCGTTCGGCGCGCTCATCCCCGCCGCCTGGCGGGAGGCGGTCCGCCGGGGGACGCCGGCCCTGGTCACGTGGGCCCGGCGAGATACCTCCGAGCCGATCCTGGCTCGGCTGGGGTTCGAGGAGGTGGCGACGATCCGCCAGCTCCGTGACGATCTCGGCACGGGCGCCGGCGCATGAGGGTCGCCGAGCTTCAGCCCCCGACCGGCACCTCCGGGAGCCCGGCCAGCGCCGCCTCCTCAGCCGACGGGTCGAACTCAACCTCCGGGAGCCGGGCGTTCAGATAGTCGTCGTAGGCCTGCATGTCGAAATGCCCGTGACCGGACAGCCCGATCAGGATGACCTTCTCCTGCCCGGCCTCTCTGGCCGCAACGGCCTCGTTGATGGCTCCACGGATGGCATGGGCCGATTCGGGCGCCGGAATGATTCCCTGCGTCTGCGCGAATTGCACGGCGGCGTCGAACACCTCGTTCTGCGAGTACGCGGCCGCCTCCATGTGGCCCTCCCGGACGAGCAGCGAGATCGACGGGGCATCGCCGTGATACCGCAGGCCGCCCGCGTGCACGGGGGCCGGGACGAAGTCGTGACCCAGCGTGTACATCGGGAGGAGCGGGGTCATCTGCCCCGTGTCGCCGAAGTCGTAGGCGAACTTCCCCTTCGTCAGGGTGGGACAGGCGGCCGGCTCGGTGGCCAGGAACCTGGCCGTGGACGCCCCCCGCAACCGCTCGGCCATGAACGGATAGGCCAGCCCGGCGTAGTTCGATCCGCCGCCGACGCAGCCGACGACGACGTCGGGACGTTCCCCCGCCATCTCCATCTGCTTCTGGGCCTCCAGGCCCACCACCGTCTGGTGCAGCAACACGTGGTTCAGGACCGATCCCAGCGAGTAGTGCGTGTCGTCGTTCGTCGCGGCGATCTCGATGGCCTCGCTGATGGCGATCCCCAGCGATCCCGTCGAGTCCGGGTTCGCCTCGAGGATCTTCTTCCCCGCTTGGGTCGTGCTCGAGGGCGAGGGGCGCACCTCGGCACCGAACGTCTCCATGAAGATCCGCCGGTAGGGCTTCTGCTCGTAGGAGGCCTTGACCATGAACACCAGGCACTCGAGGCCGAAGAACCGGCACGCCATCGAGAGCGCCGAGCCCCACTGTCCCGCCCCGGTCTCCGTGGAGATGCGCCGGACCCCCGACTCCTTGTTGTAATAGGCCTGGGCCACCGCGGTGTTGGGCTTGTGCGACCCGGCCGGCGACCCACCCTCGTACTTGAAGTAGATGCGCGCCGGGGTCTGGAGCGCCTGCTCGAGCCGGACCGCCCGGTGGAGTGGCGTCGGCCTCCACAAGCGATAGATGTCGAGCACGGGCCCGGGGACGTCGATCCACTGCTCCGTCGAGACCTCCTGGAGGATCAACGCCTCCGGGAACAGCGGTGCGAGCAGGTCGGGAGTGATCGGCTCCTTCGTCCCCGGGTGGAGAGGTGGGAGGGGCTGGATCCCCGCACCGACCATGTCCGGCATGATGTTGAACCACGCCGTCGGGATGTCGTCGGGCGAGAGGTCGAACCTGGTGGGCTCCGCCATCTGGATGCCTCCTGTTGCAGGGAAGTGAGGGCGGAGAGCGTACCCGAGGGCCCCGTGCCGGCGCCACCCATCCGGACTCGGCCCGGATCCCCGGTGAACCGCTTACCCGTCGCTCGGGGCGACCACGAACACGTCCTTCGGCACGCTCGTCCCGGTGTTCAGCGAGATGATGTCGGCGAGGGTGTGACGATAGGTGATCCCGAAGTCCTGGTCGATGCGGGCGAGGTCCGGGTCGTTCAAGTAGAAGAACCGGTCACCGTCACGAAGCGCCTCGAACTGCTCCTTCCACATCGCGAGCTGGAGCGGACCGAACTCCGTCCCCGAGACATGGCGCTCGGAAAGCATGCCGACGAACGCGTCGATCCCGTCCACGCTCTTGTAGATCGACTTTAGTCGCGCCGCGAGGGTCGTCCGGCGGATCCCGGTGACGGCTTCCTCCTGGCTCCGGGGACTGAGCGGTTGGAGCGCGTGGCCATCTCGGTCCCGGAGCCGGATGAAATCGAGGATGCTCGGGTCGTCGAGGGGATCGGCGGGGTCGATCTTTGGGTCCGATGGGAACCGGGCCGTGGCCTCCCCGGTGACAGATGTGAACGACCTTCTCGGCGAGAGCCCGTAAGCGCGCCGCAGGTCGTTGTAGGAGGGCATGCCGTGATCGCGACCGCGCGCGATGTCGATGGCGCCGAGGTCCTGCACCGCCGTGTAGCAGCCGGGCTGCACCACCGGCTGACCGCAGGCGGATGGGCTCGCCATGCCGGGGCTCGGGACCTGGAACAGGACGCTTCGGAGCGCGTTGTCGATCTGCTCGTCGTTCCGGTACTGCCGCTCCTGGCTCAGGCTTCGCAGGACCCGCCCCAGGCCGACCTGGGACAGCAGATCCGGGTTCCCGAACGCGACCGTCAGTGGGATCTGGAGGGACGTCTGCCCGTCCTCCTTTCGCATGCCGATTCCCTGCGCACGGAACGCGTTGAGCTGAGCCGCCGAGAACGTGCCCGGGCGGAAGCGAACGTCGAACTGGCCGTGGACCATGCTGTGCCCGCGATACCCGACGGTGGCGAACTCATTGGACACGCCCGCGTCCACGGCGGAGTCGTAGCCATGATACGGATCGAGGACGACGCCCAGCGCGGGGAGGAACTCGGTGTACGTGATGAACTGGATCTCCGCCCCCACGACGCGGCGAGCGATCTGGAACTTCTCCTCTTCTGACAAGAAGCTGGGCAGCGCGGCGACGATGCGGTCGTGCTCCCGGGCGAACAGGGTCTGCACGGCCAGGAGAGCGACGTTCTCGTTCGCCCGCACGTCGCCGGCGATGCGTGCGGCCTGCGGCGTCCCGGCGAGCCCGCCGAACAGGTCCATGGAGGGTGCGCTGACTGGGTTTCCTCGAGCGTCGGCCCTCGGCAGGTAGCCGCCCGGGAGCAGCAGCGGGGATGCGTTGTTCGTGAGGTCGCCGTCGACCGGACCCTCGCGGAGCCATTCCAAGCGCGTGGAGTCGATCCCGTACACGGCCGAGCCGTCGAGGTAGCCGCTCACCGTGTTGGTCTGTTGGCGGGGCGAGGTGACCCCAGTGCCGGTGGCTGCCGGCGTCCGTGCGAAGCCCATCGCCCCCAGGTCGTTCGCGAACGCCTCCAGCGGATCGTGCGGGTCGAACGGGATGGGCGCGGACTCGGCCGGCGTCTCGTCTCGGAGCCCGATTTCTCGGAGAACAGGTTCTGGCCCGCGTCGTTGAAGACTCGGTTGCTGATGTACCGGGGCGACGGACCCGCGACCATCCTGCTTACGCCGTCGGCGTAGTTCGGGGTGGTGACGCGCAGATACACGGTGCCCGCCTCCCCCCAGCCGGGATGACCGGGGTCGTTCCCGCTCCCATCGAGGGTCCGGGCCTCCATCGACGTTGCACCTGGATCGGCGGAGGCGCCGGGAAAGCCCGCCACCGCGATGACCGCGATCACGGAGGCGGACGTCAGGATCTTTCGCATTCGGCCAAGCCAACCACATGGGCCTGGGGCAGGCATCAGCAGGGGGTGAGAGTTCGCTCAGAGCATCGGGCGCTCAATGAGCGTGCGCCGGGGTGGCGTGCCACCGGTGGGGGGCGATCAGCGCGTCGGCCTCGGCCGGCCCCCAGCTTCCCGGCTCGTACTCCACGACCGGCGCGGGATTGTCCAACACCGGCTGGAGGATCTCCCACGCCCGGTCGACCCCGTCCTCCCGCAGGAACAGCGTGTGGTCGCCCTCCATGGCCTCGAGGAGCAGCAGTTCGTACGCGTCGGCGATCTGGCCCCCGAACTCCTCCTCGTAGTCGAAGTCCATCGTGACGCGCTCCAGCTCGAGGCCCGGCCCCGGCTTCTTGGCGTTGACGGCGAGCGTGATCCCCTCGTTCGGCTGGATCCGGATCGTCAAGTGGTCGCGCATCGGCAGATCGAGGTCCGTCCCCCGGAACACGTTGAACGGGACCTTCAGGAACTTGAGCGTGATCTCGCTGCACTTCGCGGCCAACCGCTTGCCCGTCCGCAGGAAGAAGGGGACGTCCGCCCACCGCCAGTTGTCGATCTCCAGCTTCAGCCCCGCGAACGTCTCGACGGTCGAGTCGGGGGCGACGCCCGGTTCCTCCCGATAGCCGCGGTACTGGCCCCGGACCACCTGCGTGGGGTCGCAGAGCTGGGCGCTCCGCAGCACCTTGACCGTCTCGTCCCGAAGCCGGTTGGGCTCGAATGACACCGGCGGCTCCATCGCCAGGAACGTCATGACCTGGAACAGGTGGGTGACGACGAGATCACGGATGGCTCCCGTCTGCTCGTAGAAGGCTCCCCGACCCTCGATCCCGATGTCCTCCACCACGGTGAGCTCGACGTGGTCGAGGTACTTCCGGTTCCACACCGGTTCGAAGAGCCCGTTGGCGAACCGGAAGGCCAGGATGTTCTGGACGGTCTCCTTGCCCAGGTAATGGTCGATCCGGAAGATCTGGGACTCGTCGAAGACCTCGTGGATCGCTGCGTTCAGCTCCCGTGCCGAAGCCAGGTCGTGGCCGAACGGCTTCTCGAAGACGATCTTGGCGTCCCGGTGGAGCCCCGCCTCGGCCAGACGCCGCACGATGTCGGGGTAGGCCGTGGTCGGTGTGGCCGCGTAGAAGAACCGCCCCCCCTCGGTGCCGAACTTCTCGTCGACCGAGGCGAGATGCCTCTCCAGCCGCTTCATCGCGCCCTCGTTCGCGAACTCGCCCGGGAGGTACGAGAGGCGCCCGGCGAACTCCGTCCACGCATCGTCGTCCGGGGGCATGCGACAGTACAGCTTGACCGACTCGCGAGCCTGCTCACGGAACTCGTCGTCCGTCATCTGCGTACGCGCATACCCGGTGATGGCGAAGCCCTTGGGGAGCAAGCCCTGGAGGAACAGGTTCCAGAAGGCCGGCAAGAGCTTGCGCTTGGTCAGGTCGCCGGAGGCCCCGAAGATCACGACGGCCTGCGGTCGCAGCTCGGCGCTCAACCGGTGCTTCGCCCCTGGCTCACGCGTCGCCCCCTGCGGGGACCGGCACCAGCTCGATCCATCCCTCGATGAGCCGGACCGGGAACGTGGGGACGGGATCCTGGGCCGGACCCTCGACCGGCTCGCCCGTTCGCAGATCGAAGGCGCTCCCATGGCACGCACAGACCACGGTGTCGGCGGACTCGTCGACCTCTCCCTCCGACAGCAGACACCCCTCGTGCGTGCATTCGTCGCCCAGGGCGAAGAGCTCGTTCTCTACGTGGGCCACGGCGATCCTCCCAGCGGGGAGCTCGAACCCGCGGAGCTCCCCCTCGGGCACCTCGGCCAGCGACGCGACCCGGATGTACTCGGCCACCGCCCCTTCCTTCGAACCGTTGGCGGACCCTTGGCAGACCTTTCGGTAACACTACCGCTGTGCCCGAACTGCCCGAGGTCGAGGCGTACCGCCGCTTCTTCGCCGAGCACGCGGAAGGCCGGACCGTGCTGGCCGTCGACGTCCTGGACCCGGCCCTCGTTAGGAACGCGGCTCCGGGTGACGTGGGCGGCGCGCTGACCGGCCGCCGGTTCGAGGAGCCCGGGCGACACGGGAAGTGGCTCGTGTGCCCGGCTGCGGGTCCAACCCTCTTGTTCCACTTCGGCATGACCGGGGACCTCGTCTGGTCGGGGAACGAGCCCGATCGGCATCGTCATGACCGGCTGGTGCTCGTGTTCGAGGACGGCGAGCTCCGCTACCGGAACATGCGGCGGCTGGGAGGCGTGTGGCTGGCCCTCGACGACGCCGAGCTGAAGGTCGTGCTGGGCGGTCTCGGCCCCGACGCGTTCGCCGTCGAGCAGGAAGAGTTCCTGGGATCGCTCTCGCGGCGGCGGGGAGGCGTCAAGGCCGCCCTCATGGACCAGCGGCTCGTGGCGGGGATCGGGAACCTGCTGGCCGACGAGGTCCTGTGGCAGGCCAGGATCCACCCCCGTCGCCCCGTCGAGGACCTGGGCCCGAACGACCGCGTTCGCCTGTTCCGAACGATGCGCCGGGTGCTCGCCGGCGCCGTCGAGCACTTCGACTACCTCGAGACACGCCGGCGTTGGCTCGGCCGGGTCCGGGGACGGCCCGGGGGCAGGTGCCCTCGGTGTAGGACGGCGCTCTCACGGACCGTCGTGGCAGGGCGGACTGATCCTCGGCGGGGCGGGACAGGCGTCGGAGCGCCGACCACCCTCGCTGCAGCATCGTGGCGCCTCCCAGCACCACGAGCACCACGAGCATGGGCACCAGGGCCCCCGGTATCGTGAGCCCGACGATCATGGCCACATATCGCTCGAGCCGCTGGAAGAATCCTTCGGAGAGCGAGATCCCCGCCGCCTCGGCCTCCGCGCGCAGGTGGCTCACCATCAGGGCCGTGACGAGGGTCACGAGCGACAGGGCCGCGCCCAGGTCGTGCCCCTGGCCCGCCTCCGACCAGTACAGGCACCCGAACAAGATCATGTCACCGATCCGGTCGAGCACCGAGTCCAGGAACGCGCCGACCCGCCGGTCCTCGCCTCGCAACCGCGCCACCGCTCCGTCGAAGACGTCGAACAACCCGGCCGGGACGAGCAATGCGCCGGGCAGGAAGCGGCGTCCGGTGAGCAGGAGCCAGCCGACCACGACGTTCGCCACGAGCGACGCCAAGGTGAGCTGCCAGGGACGCACGCCGGTCCGGTACAACCCGGCCAGGATGGCCCGGTAGGGCCAGGTGAAGACGAACCGCATGGCCGGACCGAACACGCCCGCGGTCTTCCGGGGGGCCGGCATGTCCCGCACGCGGGGCGCGGGCGCCTGGGGCTCGGTCCCGGGCGACTCGCTCATCCTGATAGGGGAGGCTACCCCTCCGGGGAAGCGGCGGCGAAGCTAGCCGCCGTGCGGCCGGAAGCTCACCACCACGCAGCGGAAGGTCCCGCCGGGCGCTTCGTAGGAGACCTGGTCTGCCGGGCGGGCCCCCATGAGGGCCTGTCCCAGCGGCGACGTGGTGGTGATGGTTCGGACCCCGGCGGCCCGCTCCTCCGCCGATTCGGCCAGCAGATACGTCTCGTCGTCGGGGTCCTCGTCGTCCAGTGGCCTGACCGTCACGAGCATCCCGGGCGACACGACATCGGAGCTGGACGGCGACTCGATGATCTCCGGATCACGGAGCATCCGCTCCAGGTTCCGTATCCGCGACTCCATGAGGGCCTGCTCGTTCTTCGCCGAGTCGTACTCGGCGTTCTCGCGGATGTCGCCGAGCTCGCGCGCCGCCTTCAGCCGTTCCGCCATGCGTGAGCGGCCGGACGAGGTCAGCTCGTCGAGCTCCGCCCTGAGGCGTGCGTATGCCTCGAGCGTGATCGTCGCCGTGGGTTCCTGTCCGGACTTGCGCGGTGGCCGGCTCGCCAGCTCTTCGGGAAGTTCCATCGAACGCCGAATCTACCAATCGGCGGCCACCGTGCTCCGGCAGGATCCCGTTCCTCCGGCGCCGGCCGGTGGTCGATGATAGGCGTCCGCGGACCGGCCTCACGTGGCCCCGCTGGGAAGGGACTGAAGGAGGCGAGGGGATGGCCCGGCTGGACGGCAAGGTGGCCCTGATCACGGGGGGGGCGAGCGGTATGGGGAAGGTGGCCTCACACCTGTTCGCGCGGGAGGGGGCCAAAGTCGTGCTCACCGACGTCGCCGACGATGCGGGCGAGGCGGTGGCGACGGCGATCCGCGGGGAAGGCGGGCAGGCCGCTTACGTGCACGCCGATGTGTCCCGCGCCTCCGACGCGGAGGCCATGGTGCGGTTCGCCACGGACACCTTCGGAGGGCTCACCGTCCTCTACAACAACGCGGGGGTCTTCCCCGAACGGGACGGCTCGGTGACCGAGACACCAGAGGAGGTGTGGGACCTCACGATCGGCATCAACCTCAAGGGCGTGTACCTGGGGTGCCGGTACGGGATCCCGGCCATGATCGAGTCCGGGGGTGGCTCGATCGTCAACGTGGCCTCGTTCGTGGCGCTCATGGGGGCGGCCACACCGCAGATCGCCTACACGGCGTCGAAAGGTGGCGTGCTCTCGATGACCCGAGAGATCGCCGTCGAATTCGCGCGCCAGGGCGTGCGCGCGAACTCGCTCTGCCCCGGGCCGATCGAAACCCCGCTGCTCCAGGAGCTGCTGGCGGACCCGGCCCGCCGGCAACGACGGCTGGTGCACATCCCGATGGGCCGCTTCGGCCAGGCCGAGGAGATCGCCAACGCGGCCCTGTTCCTCGCCTCCGACGAGTCCTCGTACATGACCGGGACCGCCCTCGTCGTGGACGGCGGGATCACCGCGGCCTACGTGACGCCGGAATGAACCGCGCGGGGACCCTTCTCGGGCCGCATGCCGTACGATCAGATGCCGTGCTGGGCTTCGGGATCGATGCGTGGCCACGGCCCGCACACGCCATCTACGACTTCAAGCCGCTGATCGGAGCGATCGTGGCCCTGTTCGTCGTGCGCTTCGTGCTGGGGTTCACCTTGACGTGGGCGACCGCCGCCATGGCGTTCGTCGCGGGGACGGCGTGGGGCTGGGCAGTGGACGCGTGGGGAGTGGTCCTGCCGACGGCACTGGCCGTCATCGTGCTTGCGATCGCGCTCAGCCGGCCGCGAAGACGGGCTTGAGGGCGAAGTACAGGTCGCGATAGCGCCGATAGGCCTCTTCGTATGCCTCCTGGCGCTCAGGATCCGGCCGGTGCTCCTCGGGCTCGAAGGCAACGAAGGCATCGACGGCCGACGCAACGGTTGGATGAACGCCTGAGCCGACCGCAGCCAGGATCGCAGCGCCCGTGGCCGTGGTCTCGACGCTGGTCGGGATGCGAACGGGCAGGCCGGTGACGTCGGCCTTGATCTGCCGCCAGAGGGCGCCCTTGGCTCCCCCACCGACCATCGTGAGGCGGCGAACGTCCAGTCCGGCGTTCCTCATGGCGTCGAGGATGTCGCGGAGCGCGTACGCGCTTCCTTCCAACAGTGCCCTGGTCATGTGCGCCCTGCTGTGCGCCAGCGTGAGCCCGTAGAAGACGGCCCTGGCGGCCCCGTTCCACTCGGGAGCCATCGCGCCCTGCATGCACGGGAGGAACAGGAGTCCCTCGGAGCCGGGCGGCAGGTCCGCCGCCTCGCGAGTCAACAGGTCGTAGGCGTCCCCGTTTCCCTCGGCTTCGGCCCTCCGCTCCAACGGAGCGAATTGGTCCCTCCACCAGCGCAGGTTCCCCCCGGAGACGAAACCCGGGTTCTCCAGCAGCCAGGCATCGGGATCCGCGTGAGGATGGCACTCGACCAGCATCGTGGGGTCCTCTCGCGGCTCACTCGAGGCGGCGCAGACCGGCTCCGCAGTTCCTACGACGTCGCATACCTCGCCCGGAGAGAACACGCCGGCACCGAGCGTGGCCGCCATCTCATCACCGCAACCCACGGCCACCACCGTGTCGGGCGAGAGACCCGTGGCCTCCGCGAAATTGGCGGTGATGGTCCCAACGGCCTGCGTTCCCGCGGCCAGCTCCGGAAGCATCTCCGGCCCCAGGCCGGTGACGTCGAGGACCGGCTCGGACCACGCGCGCGTCCTGGGGTCGAGCAGGGCCAACGATGACGCATTGGAGTAGTCGACGGCCAGGACCCCCGTCGTCTCGCGAAGCACGAAGGAGCCCGGTGGCATGACGAAGGCGGCCTCGGCGAAGATCTCGGGCTCCTCGTCCCGGACCCACAACGCCTTGAACACCGCGTGCGAGGAATCGAGGTTCGCTCCGACATTGCCGTAGAAGTCCGCCGGCGACATCCGCGTGGCCAGCTGCGCCGCCTGGGCCTCCGCGCGCCGATCCATCCAGATCATCGCCGGCCGGAGGGGGCGGCCGCTCGCATCGGTCACCACCATCCCGTCGAGCTGCGAGCCGAACGAGAGGCCCTTGATGGCCTCCGACCGCTCGTCCAGGCCGGCGACCAACTGCCCGATCGTGCTCATCAGGGCCTTCGACCAGGCCGATGGGTCCTGCTCCGCCCAGCCCGGGTGAGGGAACGCCAGGTCGTACCCCTCGTAGGCCGAGGCGACCAGCGTCCCGTCGGCCCCGTAGAGGGCCGCGTTCGTACCCTGGCTGCCGACGTCGCAGCCGATGACGTATGGACCGCCCGCCGGACTGCTCACGGGACGATCACCATCTTCAAACCGGAGCCGGTCCTGATCGTCTCGAATGCTTCGGCGATGCCCTCGAGCGGGAACCGGTGGGTCACCACCCGGCCCAACTCCTCCTGCCGGCGATCCAGGTACCCCATGGTGATCCGGTATTGCCGGTTGGTCGCGCCGTACGCGCCGAGGATGGCGAGCTCCTTGTAGTGGAGCTGGTTCATGTCCAGGTGGCTCACCGGATCGTGCTTGGGGAGCCCGGCGAAATAGACGATCCGGGCACGTTTGGCCGCCATGATCAGCGCGGCGGCCTGGGCCTCCTTCGATGGCGCCGCCACACTGATCCGGTCGGGTCCCGTTCCTCCGGTGAGCGACATCACCTCGGACACGCCGTTGTCCTCCCCCGCGACGAATGCGTGGTCGACGGAGTGGCCGACGGCTCGTAAGGCGATCTCCAAGCGCTCGGCGCTCACGTCGGTGAGGTACACCCTGCTCGCGCCGCGATCCCTGGCCATCACGGCCTGCCAGCAACCGATGGGTCCCGATCCGACGATCACCACCGTGTCTCCCAGCCGGATGTCGAGCGCCTCGATGCCGTTGAGCGCGCAGGCGAACGGATCGGCCACGGTGGCCAGGTCCGAAGGCAACTCCGGGGGAAGCTTGATGAGGTTCTTCATGGCGATGGGGGGAACCGCGGCATGCTCTGAGTAGGCGCCGGGGAAGGGATCGTAGCCGTAGAGCAGGTGGTGCTCGCAGAGGTTCTGGAATCCGTCCACGCACCATCGGCACTCGCCGCACGTGAGGATGGAACCCAGGAACACGCGATCGCCCTTGGAGATGCCGGGCGGGAGGTCGGCGTCTGGACCCACGTCCTCGAGGGTCCCCACCGGCTCGTGGCCGAGGACCCAGGGAGCGGGCGCCCCGGGGTCGCCGTTGAAGAAGGTTCGCGCGTCCGTCCCGCAGATCCCGCAGGCCTCGACGTTGAGGACGGCGCCGGCGGGGTCCAGCTTCGGCTCGTCGGTTTCCCGAACCTCCACTTCGTTCACGCCCCTGCTCCCCGTCTCCTCGAGCAACGCCGCATGGGCCTTCTCGGCGGACCAGCGCTCGCGGATCACACGGGAGAGGGCCCGGGTGATGGCCTCGGGCGACGGGTGCATGAAGATGTTCCGACCCACCGAACAACCGATCGCGCCCACCGACATCGCCTGCTCCATCCGGGCGAGAAGCTCCACGTCCTCCAGGCGAGAGCCGCCGGCGAGCACCACGGGGATCCCGTTCGTCGCCTCGACGAGCTTCGCGAACGACTCGCGATCGCCCGGCCAATTCGTCTTCACGATGTCGGCCCCGAGCTCGGCGCACAGGCGCACGTTCCGGCGAAGGTACTCGAAGCCATATTGCTGTTTCAGGTCCTCCACGGACGCATAGGTCGTGGGGAACTCGGCCTCGGCGATGAAGGGCATGCCCAGGACGGCGCATTCCCTGCCCACCGCCGAGAGGATCTTCACCATCCCGGCCTCCGTCTCCCCGCCGAGCGCCGTGAACAGCACGACGGCGTCGGCCCCTGCCCGCAGGGCCTCCTCCACCTCGGCGATCTGAACGATCTGCGGTCGTTCTCCCCCGGGATCCGCCGATGCGGAGAGAAGGAGGGCGAGCGACGTCGTCGGGGAGAACGCCGGCGCCGCCACCCGGATCATCCCCTTGCTCATCATGATCACGTTCGCGCCTCCGGCGACGGCTTCCGACGTGCGCACGTGGATATCGGCGAGGGGCTCCAGGAACGCCGGCGACGTCATGCCGTGATCGAGCGCGCAGATGACCGAAACACCCGTCCCGTCGATCACCCGCTTCAGCCGCATCGTCTTGCCGACCTGTGCCGTCACCGCGATCCCCTTCCCGGGCCCCGCCGGACCACCGTGAACTCGAACGCGTCGGCCACGTGGTACTCGTCCGACGAGAGCACCGCTCGACCCTCGGCGTCGTAGTCGACCTGGCGAAGGTGGAGGAGCAGGGTCCCCGAGCGGATCCCGAGCTTCGATGCGATTGAACGAGAGGCCCGTAGGGGAGCGAAGCTAGCCTCCCCGTGATGGATCAGGATGCCGAGCTCGCGCTCCATGAGCTCGTACATCGATCCCCGCGCGAGGCGGGGGATGACTTCGGGATGCTCGGCCGTCAGCCTGG
>VAYX01000146.1 GCA_005885325.1 Actinomycetota bacterium | reverse complement strand
CGATATGCCGCATCCAGTCCGCCTTCTCGATCCGAAGGGCGAGGACGATGCCGATCCCCGGCGCATTCAGCTGGTCCTGTTGCGTCCACCGAAGACGGAGCCGGACCACCCCGATGTCGTCCCACCCGAAGCACGGGCTGGTCGAGGCCGACGACGACGCGTCGAGCGCGAGGGTTTCTACCGTCTGCCAGCCCGCGCCGGTCGGCCGTTGCAGATCGACGTTCTGCCCCGACTTGTCCGGCGAGACCGTCACGTGGATCGTCGGACAGCTCCCGGCCGTCAGCGAGGATGCGATGAGGGACGAGTCGACCAGCACGCGCACCCCCGCGGCCACGGGATCGGACCCCGCCGCCAGGCATCCGCCGACTGCCGCGAGGGTGACACGGTACGCGCCGCTGTATTGCGGCCCGTCCGAGAACGAGAACGTGCCGTCGGCCGCTGTGTCGCTCGAGGTAATCGTGGTCCAGGCGGCCGAGGGGGCCTGTTGCCACTCGAGCTGCACCGGCCGGGGGCCGAGGCACGACGGGTCCTCTCCGACCGAACCCGAGAGCTGAACCACGTCGCCCACGGTGATGACCGGCGGCGACGCCACCAGGCTGGCCGTCGGCGGTCCACCGGCCTCCGCCGTGCTGGACGCGGCCACGGCCAGGAGCACCAGAGCCGTGACGAACGCGATCGGGAGATTGCGGGCAGGGTGCAGGGCGCTTCCTTCCTCGGCCGGGGACGAGGAACGATTGTGCCCCGGCGAGGCCGCGCGCTCAAGGGAGTGATCCGAACCCCGGCGGTCGATCCTTCGCCCGGGCGCGAGCGTTCGTGCCTGGTGGGAGGGTAACGATTGGGTGAACTCCACCGTCGGCGGCTTGTGCCGGGTCGGCGCGCGGCCCATCATGCGGCCAGGCCAGGCGGGAGGTGAGCCCATGTTGGAAGCCTTCGTGCTGATCCAGAACGAGGTCGGGAGAGGGGCCCACGTGGCCCGCGCCATCCGCGATCTCGACGGCGTGACCCGGGTGGACCTGGTCACCGGTCCCTACGACGTCATCGTGCGGGCGGAGGCCGACAGCATCGACGAGCTGGGCAAGCGGGTGCTCCGGCCCATCCAGGACGTGGATGGCGTCATCCGCACGATGACCTGCCCCATCCTGTACCGGTAGCCGGCATCGTCGGCCTCCAGGGGTGATGGAACGGCGCCCGTTCGGGGCCTCCGGCCTGGACGTCCCGGTGATCGGCCTGGGGACGTGGAAGGTCTTCGACGTCGGACCCTCCGGCGAGCGCGGTGTGCGATCGGTCGTGGACGCCGCGTTCGCCGCCGGGACCAGGCTGGTGGACTCCTCGCCCATGTACGGCAAGGCCGAGTCGGTGGTGGGCCGCGTGCTGGCGGCGGCCGAGCTCCGCCGCGAGGCCATCGTGGCCACGAAGATCTGGACACGGTCGGCCGATGAGGGTGGACGCCAGTTCCAGCGCCAGCTCGAGCACTTCGGTGGGAAGGTCGACGTGGAGCAGGTCCACAACCTGGTCGCGTGGCGCGATCACCTGGACTGGATGCAGCGGGAGCGCGAGGCGGGCCGGATCGGGCTGATCGGCGCGACCCACTACGCGGAGTCCGCCTTCACCGAGCTCGCCGAGGTCATGCGGAGCGGACGGATCCAGGCCGTCCAGGTCCCGTACAACCCCCGGGAGCGGCGGGCCGAGCGCGACATCCTTCCGCTCGCCGAGGACCTGGGCCTGGGGGTCATCGCCATGCGCCCGTTCGGCGAGGGCGACGTCCTCCCCGGACCGGATCCGGAGGCCCTGCGGGAGCTCGGCGTGGCCAGCTGGCCCCAGGCTCTCCTCAAGTGGACCCTCTCGGATCGCCGCGTCCACGTGGCCATCCCGGCCACGCAGGACCCGGCGCATGCCGCCTCGAACGCGGCGGCGGGGGAGCCACCGTGGTTCGACCGGGAGCAGCGGGAGCTGGTGGAGCGGCTGGCCTCGGGCTGAGCCTGGGCCATCCCCCATCCCCATCGAAAGACCTACCCCGAGCCGTGTAGCGCGTCCGCCGGTCGGGGGAAATGGACTATCGGCCGATGGCGAGGCCGGGCCCCCGGATGGAGGATAGGCACGAGGTCCGGCCCAGAGAGGGGGTGGGCCGGGCGATTGGAGGAGGCATGACCAGCCAGAACGCGGTGTTCGTGGAGTCGGTCTCGGCCATGCTGCGGTTCGCCCAGACCGATCCAGACAAGGCCCGGGTGGCGCTCGCGGCTCGCGGAGACCAGGTTCTGGCGGCCCTGCGGGACTCGTTGCAGCCGGCGGCCAAGGACTCCCAGCGGATCGTGGCCCTGATCGACCTGTACATGCAGGCCACCTTCGAGATGCTGTTCGAGGCGGCCAGGTCCGATGACCGGATCGAGTTCGGCGAGGCCGAGATCAAGGCTTGGGCCGTCGCCGGCGCTCTGGACCGAGGCGCCGAGGGCGCCCTGAATGGCGACCGTGAGGCCCTGATGGCATCGATGCGCGCGGCCGAGGCCATCCTGGGCCTCGACCTCATGTCGACCTGAGACGCCGACACTCACCGGAGGGCGACCGCTCGAGGGCGCCCGGCTTGACGTTTGTCCTCCACCGTGATGCGGTGGTCCTGAACATCGTCCCCGGGGGAAGGAGCAGCGCATGTCGATCATGGATCGGTTCAGGAAGAAGAACGAGAAGTACGCGAAGGACTTCGACAAGGGCGACACGCCCATGCCCCCGGCGCAGCGGTTCGTCGTGCTCACGTGCATGGACGCCCGACTCCAGCCGGAGGCGTTCCTGGGCATGGAGATCGGCGACGGCCACGTGATCCGAAACGCCGGCGGACGCGCGTCGGACGACGCGCTTCGCTCGCTGATCATCTCCAGCCGCCTCCTCGGCACGCAGGAGTACGCGGTCATCCATCACACCGACTGCGGGATGCTGACGTTCAGCAACGACGACCTTCGGGGAAAGCTCGTCGCCGACACCGGCAAGGACGCATCGCACATGGACTTCCTGCCGTTCTCCGACGTCGACGACAGCGTCCGCGAGGATGTGCGGCGCATCCGGGACAACCCGTTCATCCCCCTCGACGTCGACGTGTCGGGGTGGGTCTACGACGTCAAGACCGGCAAGCTCCGGGAGGTCGTGCCGGCCGGCAGGTGAGGCCGTCGGCCCGCTCGGGCGGGCCGATGCGGGCCATGGTGCTCGACGCGCCGGGGCAACCGCTTCGTCCGGCCGAGCTGCCCCGGCCCGAGCCCGGGCCGGGGCAGGTCCTTCTTCGGGTGCGCGCCTGCGCCATCTGTCGCACGGACCTGCACATCCTGGACGGGGAGCTCCCCGATCCCAAGCTCCCGCTCATCCCGGGCCACCAGATCGTGGCCGAGTTCGACGAGGCCGGCCCGGGGGTCGATACCCCCTCGGCCGGCCAGCGGGTGGGCGTGCCGTGGCTCGGGTGGACCGACGGGACTTGCCGGTACTGCCTGAGCGGCCGGGAGAACCTGTGCCCGAACGCCCGATTCACCGGCTACGGCCTCGACGGGGGGTACGCCGAGTGGACCGTGGCCGACGCCCGGTTCTGCCTTCCCGTACCCGAGGGGTACCCGGACCTCGAGGCGGCGCCGCTCTTGTGCGCCGGCCTGATCGGATGGCGGTGCCTGAAGATGACCGGGGAGGCCGAACGGCTCGGGATCTACGGGTTCGGAACGGCGGCCCGCCTGATCGCGCAGGTGGCCCGGCACCAGGGGCGCCGGGTCTTCGCGTTCACCCGACCCGGCGACGAGGAGACCCAGCGGTCCGCCCTCGACCTGGGGGCGGAATGGGCCGGCGCGTCGACCGAGCCACCGCCGGAGGAGCTCGACGCCGCCATCCTGTTCGCCGCGGTGGGGGAGTTGGTCCCGGCGGCGCTTCGGGCGGTGGCGCCGGGTGGGACGGTCGTGTGCGGCGAGATCCACATGAGCGACATCCCCTCGTTCCCGTACAAGCTCCTGTGGGGGGAGCGGGTCCTTCGTTCGGTGGCCAACCTCACCCGGCAAGACGGCCTGGAGTTCCTGGAGCTCGCGCCGAGGGTGCCGGTCCGGTCGTCGGGCACCGCGTTCCCGCTCGAGGAGGCGAACCGGGCGATCGAGTGGGTCCGATCCGGGGCCGGCAGGGGCGGGGCGGTGCTCGTCCCGTGAGATGGCTGTGCCGGAAGCCGGCAGGCGGTCGAAGGGCGTAACCCCGGAACGCCCCAGCCCTAACCCCGCCCTCCGAAGGAAATGACTCGGCGTGGCGATACGCCGCCTCGAACGGCGGCCGATATCTCCAAACAAGGAGGTTCCGATGGGCGCGAGGGCTGAAGAGGTTTCCGGCCAACCGGTCCTTGCGCCCTCGGCGCCTCCGGTTCCGACGCGAAGGCCCTTGCCCCACAAAACCCTCGAGCTGGTCATGGTCCGGTGGCGCGATGCGTGGTTCGACTTCGAGCACGGTGCCACCGGGTGGCGGGACTCCTACATCGTGCAGACGGTGGGGTTCCTGGTTCGACGCGACGCGGGCGTGATCTCGGTGGCCCAGGAGCTCCTCCCGGGGCGGGACGGGTTCCGCGCCGTGACGCACATCCCCATGGGGGTGGTCGAGAGCGTCATCACGCTCGCTCGTGCCGAAGGTGCGGGGAGGAGGGCTGGGGACCGAGTTTTCCACTCGGCCCTCCAGGCCCCCCAACCCCTCGACGTCCCCGGGGTGGGGTCCGGGGTCGCCCCGAGCGGGCGCCGCTCAGCAGGCTGAGCGGCGCCGGCCCCGTCTACAGCCGCGGCTCGAGCGCCAAGATCCCCGTTCGGTAGGCCTCGCAGCTCGCGTCGCCCTCGCCTCGCGCCTGGAGCAGGTCGCCGAGCCCCCGATAGGTCACCGCGATCTCCACGGCCTGCTCCGAGCGCTCGAACAGATCGATCGCCAGACGGAAGTTCTTCTCCGCCCCGTCCGGCTCGGTGTCGGCCATGACGAGCCCGAGCTCCCGGTGGGCCCAGGCCAGGATGGGCGTGTCGCTGTCGCCCATGATCGAGATCGACCGTTCCAGGAGCTCGCGCGCCCGGTCCGTTCGTCCCTCAAGCCGCTCGATCCTGGCCAGCTCGTTCAGCGTTCGCGTGAGGTCCTTCCCGTCGGCGGTCTCCTCGAAGATCGCCAGCGCCTGCTCGAGGTCCTGGCGGGCCTCGTCGAGCCGGCCATCCCG
>VAYX01000068.1 GCA_005885325.1 Actinomycetota bacterium | reverse complement strand
CCCGGCCCGAAGCTCCTCGGCTCGTTCACCGTCGATCTGCGCTCGCTAGGCGTCGACGGCCTGCCCGGCGCCTGACCGGCCCGAGCTCCGGCCGTAGGAGACCCGTTCGAGGGTCAGGCCGTAGGCCGGCGCCATCTGTGCGGCCGCGGCGCGGTCGCGGGCGGCAAGGATGGGGCGCATCCTCTCCGGCTCGATCCTCCCCTCGCCAACCGCCACCAGCGTCCCCACCAGGCTCCGGACCATCTGATGCAGGAACGCTTTCGCCCTCGCCGTGACCTCGACGAGGTCGCCCGAACGGGAGATGGAGAGCCGCTGCAGGTTCCGGACCGTGCCCGATCCGTCCCGAGGCAGCCGGCTGAAGGAGGCGAAATCGTGCTCGCCCACGAGCTCGCGCGCCGCCGCCCGCATCCGCGGGAGCGACAGCTCGCCGGGCCGGTGCCACACGAACCGCGCGGTGAACGGGTCGGGGACGGGCCTGGTCTCGATCCGATAGCGATATTCCCGAGCCGTCGCACTGTGGCGGGCGTGGAATCCCTCGGGCGCGAGGCGTGCGTCGGTGACGACGACCTCCGGAGCCAGGAGAACGTTTAGCCCGGGTTGCAGGCGGCCGACGTCGACGACGTCGGCCGCCTGGAACGAAACCACCTGGCCCCGCGCGTGGACGCCGGCGTCCGTTCTGCCGGCCACCGAGAGCTTGGGAAGATCTCTCAGGAACCGTTGCAGCGCAGTCTGGAGGACGCCCTCGACCGTGCGCTGCTCACGCTGCTTGGCCCACCCGTGGAAGTCCGTGCCGTCATAGGCAAGCGTCAGCCTGACGACGCGCGTCATGGCCGGCGACGATGCCTACTCCTCCGAAGCGACGAGCTCGATGCGGGCCATGGGCGCGCCGTCACCTTGGCGAGCACCGAGCTTCAGGATGCGGGTGTACCCGCCCGGCCGCTCGGCGTACCGCGGACCGATGTCGGTGAAGAGCTTGTGCACGACGTCGCGGTCGGGAATCACCTTCAGGACCTCCCGGCGAGCGGCCAGGTCCCCTCGCTTGGCCGAGGTGATGAGCTTCTCGGCCAGGGGCCGAACCGCCTTGGCCTTGGCCTGGGTCGTGTTCACCCGCTCGTGCGTGAACAGCTGCGCGGCCAGCCCCGCGAGCAAGAGCCGCTGGTGCGCCGGGCCGGCGCCCAGCCGGGGGCCTCGCTTGGGCCTCGGCATCCCTCCTACTCCTCCCGCAGCGACAGGCCGAGCTCGGCCAGCTTGGTCTTGACCTCGTCGATCGACTTCTGGCCGAAGTTGCGGATGTCCATGAGCTCGGCCTCCGACTTCTGGACCAGGTCGCCGACCGTATTGATGCCCTCGCGCTTCAGGCAGTTGTACGACCGCACCGACAGGTTCAGCTCCTCCACCGTGATCCCGTAGTCCGAGGGCATCGACTCGTCCTCGGCCGGTCCCACGGCCACGCTCGGGGCCTCGGCCAGCTCCGAGAACAGCTGCACCAGCTCGAGCAGCGTGCCCCCGGCCGAGGCCACCGCCTCGCGAGGGCTGATCGAGCCGTCGGTCTCCACGTCGAGCACCAGCCGGTCACGGTCGGTCATCTGCTCGACCCGGGTGTTCTCGACCGTGTACGAGACCTTGTGGACCGGCCCGAAGATCGAGTCCACGGGGATCACGCCGATCGGGTCCCGGGGCTTCTTGTTCCGCTCGGCCGGCCGATAGCCGACGCCCCGCTCCACCACCATCTCGATCTCCAGGCTCCCACCCTTGGCGACCGTGGCGACGTGCATATCGGTGTTGAGGATGTCGACCCCCGCCGGCGGCGAGATGTCACCGGCCGTGACCTCGCCCGGGCCCTTGGCCTTGAGGTACATGGTGACCGGCTCCTCGACGTCGGTCCGGATCACGAGCTCCTTCAGGTTCAGGATGATGTCGGTCACGTCCTCCGTGACCTTGGGGATGGTGGAGAACTCGTGGAGCACGCCCTCGATCCGGACGGACGAGATGGCCGCCCCGGGGATCGATGACAGCAGGGTGCGTCGGAGCGAGTTCCCCACGGTGTAGCCGAACCCCGGCTCGAGGGGCTCGATGGAGAACCGGGAGCGCGTCGGGCTGACGCTCTCCTCGTGGATCTGTGGCCTTGCGACGATGAACACCTGACTACCTCCTCCGGCGGGGGATCATCCATTCCTCCCCACCGATCACGGCCCGCTCGACGGGCGGGCCGGCCCAGCGCTACACGCGCCGGCGCTTCTTGGGCCGGCACCCGTTGTGGGGAACCGGCGTGACGTCCTGGATACCGGCGACCTCCAGGCCGGTCGCCGCGAGCGAGCGGATGGCCGTCTCACGGCCGGAGCCGGGGCCCTTCACGAACACGTCCACCTTCTGCACGCCGTGCTCCTGGGCCTTCCGGGCCGCTGCCTCCGCGGCGAGCTGCGCGGCGAAGGGCGTGGACTTCCTGGAGCCCTTGAATCCGACGTTGCCCGCGCTTGCCCACGAGAGGGTGTTGCCCTGCAGGTCGGTGATGGTGACGATGGTGTTGTTGAACGTCGACTTGATGTGGGCCTGGCCGTGAACGACGTTCTTCTTCTCCTTCTTCCGGGCCTTCTTGGCCTTGGGCTTCGCCATGGCTCAGCCCTTCTTCCCTACGGCAGGCTTCTTCCTGCCGGGGACGGTCTTCTTCGGCCCCTTGCGGGTCCGAGCGTTCGTGTGCGTTCGCTGCCCGTGCACGGGGAGGCTTCGGCGATGCCGCATGCCCTGGTAGGCGCCGATCTCGATCTTGCGCTTGATGTCCTGTGCCACCTCGCGGCGGAGGTCACCTTCGACCTTGTACGTCCGGTCGATGAACTCGCGGATCCGGGCCACCTCCTCTTCGGAGAGGTCCCGCACCTTCCGTCCTCCCTCGACGCCGGTCCCCTTCACGATCTGGAAGGCTCGGGTCGGGCCGATCCCGTAGATGTAGCGAAGGGCGATGTCCACCCGCTTGTCGCGGGGAAGGTCGACGCCTGCGATCCGTGCCACTCGCGCTCCTTCCTACCCCTGCCGCTGCTTGTGCCGGGGGTTCGTGCAGATGACCCGGACCCGGCCGTGGCGGCGGATGATCTTGCACCGCTCGCACATCTTCTTCACCGACGGCCGCACCTTCATCCGCCGAACCTCTCCCTCACTTGTAGCGGTACACGATCCTGCCGCGCGTCAGGTCGTACGGCGACAGCTCCACCAGCACCCGGTCTCCCGGGAGGATCCGGATGTAGTGCATCCGCATCTTCCCCGAGATGTGAGCCAGAACGTTGTGCCCGTTTTCGAGTTGCACCCGGAACATGGCGTTGGGGAGCGGCTCGGTGACCGTTCCCTCGACCTCGATGGCGTCCTTCTTCGGCAAGCTCTCCCAGGTGTTCCTCGTCGCCGGACGGCCCGATCTGCCCACGGACGAGCCGAAACCGCCTCCTGACGGAGGCGGAGAGCCAGTATAGGGGCCCCGGCCGGGCATCGTCCACGCACGGCCTGAGGGGAGGCGAGCATTGCGCCCGAAACCTCGCCCGGAGGAAACGGAGACCTCCCGGGTCGTGCCGGCATGGGCTACGTCCGGGGGGTGGCCTCAGTTTCCTCCACGATCACGACCCGGTCCTCGGCAGAGGCACCCTCGATGGTGGCCTCCAGATCCCTCGTCGTACCGAGCATCCGATCACGGATGGCCCGGAGTTCCCCGAGCAGAGCCTGCCGCCTGGACGCCAGGCTCGAGAGGACCTTGTCTGACTCCTTCTGGGCCTCTCGCAGCGCCTCTGCGGCCTGAACGCGAACCTCCTCGGCTTGGCACTGGGCGTCAAGGCGGACCTTGTTGGCCTCGGTCCTGGCCTCGAGCTGGATGCGTTCGACCTCCGTCTCGGCCTCTGCGCGCAGTCTCTCGGCCTCGTGATGGACGCGCTCGGCTTGGGCGCTCGCCTCGGCGACGATTCGGCCCGCTTCCGCCTGGGCATCCCGGCGGAGCTTCTCCACATCTTCATCGAAGGCCCGCATCAGGTCGGCCACGCGGGCGCCTACGCCTTCGTACCCGTCTTGCCCGGCCGGGGCCTGTTCCTCGGGTGCGTCGCTCCGATGACCCCGTTCCGTCTGTAGCCGCCGCACCTCAGACTCCAACGCTTCCACCTGATCCGTCAGCCGCGACACGTACTCCAGGACCTGGGCAGGGTCATACCCGCGTCGCACCGTCCCGAACGTGGGCCGGTTGAACGAACCGGCAGCTGTCGGCGGTGTCAGCCCTGATTCCCAGGTGGCCATACGAATCCTCCTGTCGAGATCCACCGATAGCAGGAGATTAGCCTTCCCCCGCCTGGACGGTAACTGCCATCCGGGGGCCCCCCCGTAGTTCGATCTACCTAAGCCATTCGTCCCAAACCCGCGGCACGGCTCCTCTACTCGCCCGCGTTCGGAGAGGGCAACGGGACTCGGCGCGAGTCGATCGGACCTACGTGCCGGAGTCGGGCTGTCCCTTCGAGGCGTTGATCGAAGCCGCGTCCATCGGTTCGCCCTTCCGGGCGTCCTCCAGGATCACGAAGCGATCTCCGACCGAGCCTTCGATGGCGGTCTCGAGATCCTTCGCCGTGCCGAGCATGCGGTCGCGCATGGCCCGAAGCTCACTCAGCAACGCCTCCTTGCGAGAGGTCAAGCCCACCAGGACCTTGTTGGACTCTGTTCGAGCATCTTCGAGCGCCCGCTCGGCTTGAGCGCGAACCTCGTTCGCCTTGCTCTGCGCGTCGAGATTCAATTGCTCGGCCGTGGCTTTGGCCTCGGTGAGCATCCGTTCCACCTCGGCCTCGGCGTCCCCACGGAGCTTCGCGACGTCCAGGTCGAACGTCCGTAGGAGATCGGCCACGCGGGCCGACACACTCTCATAGGGGTCCTGGTTCGCGGCGCCCTGGTTCGCGGCGCCCTGGTTCGCCGCGGCGCTCTGGTTCGCCGCGGCGGCCCTCTGCCGGCGAGCAGCCTCTAGATCCGATTCGAGCTGCCGCATCTTGGACTCCAGAGCCTCGACATGGTCGGCCACCCCGCTCAGGTACTCGAGGACCTGGTTCGGGTCATAGCCGCGGAACACCGTGGTGAACGCGGGCTTGCGAATCTTGCCGGCGCTTGCCGATGACGATAGGTCCAGCTCCCACGAGCTCATGGGTTCCCTCCGTCGATCAGGGGAGCGAGGGAAGGGTCGCTCCTGACCCTGGGAGAGTACCGCTATCCAGGTACTTTGCGCTAGCCCCGGGCCGTGAGGACCTCCCGGCCTTGCTCGGTCACGGCGATCGTGTGCTCGAAGTGGGCCGCCAGTGACCCGTCGGCGGTCACGACGGTCCAGTCGTCGGCCAGGACCCGGGTCCGCCAATCCCCCATCGTGACCATGGGCTCGACCGCGACGACCAGGCCCGGCCGGAGCTCCGGCCCCCGGCCCGGAAGCCCGTAGTTCGGGATCTGGGGGTCCTCGTGCAGGTTCCGGCCGATGCCGTGGCCCACGTACTCCCGGATCACCGAGAACCCGGCCCCCTCAACCACCTGCTGCACCGCATGGGACATGTCCGACAGCCGTCCCCCCGGACGGATCTGGGAGATCCCGGCTTCCAGGGCTTCCTCGGTCACCCGGACGAGCTTCTCGGCCTCCGCCGTGGGGGGCTCGCCCACGAACACCGTGATCGCCGAGTCCGCGTGGTACCCGTCCCAGATGGCCCCGAAGTCGAGCGACAGCACGTCGCCCTGCTTCAGGATCCGCTTGGGCGAGGGGATCCCGTGGACGACCTCGTCGTTCAGCGACGCGCAGATCGACGCGGGGAATCCCCGGTACCCCTTGAACGAGGGAGTCGCCTTCCGTTCCCGGATGAACGCCTCCGCCACGGCGTCCAGGTCGGTCGTGGAGACCCCGGGGCCGACGGACGCGAGCACCGTGTCGATCGTGTCCGCCACGATGCTGCCGGCCACCCGCATCTTGGCCACCTCGTCGAGTGACTTGAGGATGATCATGCTTCCAGGTCCAACAGGTCGGATAGGGCCTCGATGGTCCGGTCGGCCACGACCTCCTCGGGGGCTTCGGCATCGATGTCCCGCAGCAGCCCCCGCTCCCAGAAGTACAGGACGAGCGGCTGGGTCTCCTTTCGATACACCAGCAGCCGGCGCCGGATCGTGGCCTCGTCGTCATCGGACCGGGCCTCGAGCCGGTGGCCGCAGACGTCGCAGATGCCCTCGACCCGGGGACGCTTGAAGTTCAGGTTGTAGACGCGCTTGCAGTTGGGGCAGACCAGTCGGCCGGTGAGCCGCTTCACCGCCACCTCGTCTCCGATCTTGAAGTTCAGGACGGCAGAGAGCGGACGGCCCCCGGCGGCCAGCGCACCTTCCAACGCCTGGGCCTGGGCCACGGTGCGGGGGAACCCGTCGAGGATGAACCCCTCACGGGTATCCGGCTGGTCCAACCGCTCCAGGACCATGTTCACGGCGATGTGGTCGGGAACGTAGTCGCCGCGGTCCATGTACTCCTTGGCCGCCAGGCCGAGGGCCGTGCCCCTCGCGGCGTGGTCACGGAAGATGTCGCCCGTCCCGATCACCGGGAGCCCGTAGCGCTCCGACAGCCTCCTGGCCTGGGTGCCCTTTCCCGCCCCCGGAGGACCGAGGAGGACGATCCTCATGGCTACTTCAGGAATCCCTCGTAGTGCCGCATGAGCAGCTGAGACTCGAGCTGCTTCATGGTCTCGAGGGCCACGCCGACCGTGATGAGGAGGGAGGTCCCGCCGAACGGGAACTGCTGGATGACCCAGAAGGCGAAGACGATCGACGGCAGGAGGGCGATGGCCGCCAGGAACAGCGAGCCGGGCAAGGTGATGCGTACCAGCACGTCGTTCAGGTAGTTCGCCGTGGGCTGGCCGGGCCGGATCCCGGGGATGAACCCTCCGTACTTCCGCAGGTTGTCGGCGGTATCCACGGGGTTGAAGGCGATGGCCGTATAGAAGTAGGCGAAGAACACGATCAGCATGCCGTAGATGGCCATGTACACGAGGCTCCGCTGGTTCGTGACGTAGTTGTTCACGAAGTTCGTGAACCAGTTGGCGTGGTACACGCTGGCCAGCAGGGTCGGGAAATAGAGGACCGACGAGGCGAAGATGATCGGGATGACGCCGGCCTGGTTGACCTTCAGCGGGATGTAGGTGCTGCCGCCGGTGGTCATCCGACGCCCAACGACCCGCTTGGCGTACTGGACGGGGATCCGCCGCTGGCCCTGCTCCACGAACACCACAGCCACCACGAGGGCCAGGCCGATCAACAGGACCACGACGAACTTCGCGTTGCTCTGCAACAGGATCGCGCGCCCCTCGGTGGGGAGCCGCGAGATCACGCTGGCGAAGATCATGACTGACATCCCGTTGCCGATCCCCCGCTGGGTGATGAGCTCGCCCATCCACATGATCGTGGCCGTGCCGGCCGTCATGATCAGCACGATCAGCGCGATGTTCGGTGCGGTGAACGTCCCCGGCCGGAACACGTCGACCCCGTTCAGCTGCTGGGCGCCCGAGTGGAACAGGAACACGAGTCCGGTGGACTGGAGGAGCGCCAGGACCACGGTGACGTAGCGCGTCCACTGGTTGATCTTCTTGATGCCGGTCTCGCCCTGCTTCTGCCATTGCTCGAGCTTGGGGATCACCACGGTGAGGAGCTGCATGATGATGGAGCTCGTGATGTAGGGCATGATCCCCAGGCCGAACACGGCCATCCGGGTGAGCGCGCCCCCCGAGAACAGGTCGATGAACGACAGGAACCCGCCCTGGCCCTGCGACTTGAACGCTGCCGTCAAACGGCTGATGTCGACGATGGGCACGGGCACGTGCGAGCCGAACCGATAGACGGCGATGATGAACAGCGTGAACAGGATCTTCTTGCGAAGGTCCGGGACCTTGAAGGCGTTGACGAAGGCACGCAGCACGAGAGCCCGATTCTACCCCGTCAGGTGACGAGCTCGGTCCTGCCTCCGGCCGCCTCGATCTTGGCCTTGGCGGCCTCGGAGAACGCGTGGGCTTTGACGGTCAGGGCCCGTCCGATGTCGCCGCGGGCCAGCACCTTCACCGGCCGTCCCCCGTGGATCAGGCCGCGGGCCAGCATGGCGGCGGGATCGACCTCGCCGCCCTCGAAGGCTTGAGCCAAGGTCTCCACGTTCACCACCGAGTACTCGACCCGGTTTCGATTGGTGAAGCCCTTCAGCTTGGGAATGCGTCGCTGGAGCGGCATCTGGCCGCCCTCGAACCCCAGCTTGGGGTTGTGGCGGGCGCCGTAGCCCTTGGTCCCCCGGCCCGCCGTCTTTCCCTGGCCGGCGGCCCTGCCCCGGCCCACGCGCCGCTTCCGCCCGGTGGCGCCGGGAGCGGGACGGAGGTGATGGAGCTTCATTGGGCCACCTCCTCGACCTTCACCAGGTGGCTGACCTTGGCGATCATGCCTCGGATCTCCGGGCGATCGTCCTTCACGACCGAGTCACCGAGACGGTGCAGCCCCAACCGGCGGACTGTGGCCTTCTGGTCCTTCGGCCGATGGATCGCGCTCCGGATCTGGGTGACCTTAAGCCTGGTCACCGTAGGCCTCCTCCAGCTTGGCCGCCCGGGCCGCCTGCATCCGCTCGTCCGCGGCGGCCACGGCCGCGAGCATCGGCTTGGGGGCCACCTCGCTCAGCTGCCGGCCGCGAAGCCTGGCCACCTGCTCGGGCCGCTTCAGGCTCCGCAGCCCGGCCGTCGCCGCCTTCACGATGTTGATCGCGTTGCTCGACCCCAGGGACTTGGACAGGATGTCCTTGATCCCCGCGCACTCGACCAGTGCCCTGACCGGGCCACCGGCGATCACGCCGGTACCGGGGGCGGCGGGCTTGAGGAGCACGATGCCGGCACCATCCTCCCCGGTCACCTGGTGCGGGATGGTCGTCCCCATCATCGGGACCTCGAACATCTTTCGCTTGGCCTCCTCGACCCCCTTGGCGATGGCCGCAGGGACCTCCTTGGCCTTGCCGTAGCCGACGCCGACGCGCCCCGCGCCATCGCCGACCACGACGAGCGCGGCGAACGAGAAGCGGCGGCCGCCCTTGACCACCTTCGCCACGCGGTTGATCGAGATGACCCGCTCCTCGTACATGCCCTTCTCTCCGGTGGACGCGTCGTACCGTCGCATCAGATCGACAATCCCCCTTCCCTGGCCCCATCGGCCAGCGCGGCGATCCGGCCGTGATACAGCCGCCCGCCACGGTCGAACACCGCACCCTGGATCCCCGCCTGCTTCGCCCGGTCGGCGATCAGGGCCCCCACCGCCTTGGCCACGACCTTCCTGTCTCCCTTGGCCTCGCCACCGACCTCGCGGTCGGACGCCGAGGCGACCGTGCGAGAGGAGACGTCGTCGATCAGCTGCACGTAGATGTGCCGGTTCGACCGGTACACGGCCAGGCGCGGACGCGCGGCCGTGCCCGAGATCTTGCGCCGGACCCGGAGGTGCCGGCGCGTCCGCGCCGAGCGCTTGTCGCTGCCACGATGGAGCGTCCTCATGCCGTCGCGCCCTTCGCCGCCTTGCCGGCCTTCTTGCGGACGAACTCGCCCTCGTACCGGATGCCCTTGCCCTTGTACGGCTCGGGCTTGCGGATCTGCCGGATGTCCGCGGCCATCTGCCCGACCTGCTGCTTGTCGTTTCCCCGGATGACCACGCTGGTGGGCGCGGGGACCTCGAACTCGATACCGTCGGGACACGGGACGTGGACCGGGTGCGAGTACCCCACCGCGATCTCCAGGTCCTTGCCCCGGAGGGCCGCCCGGTAGCCGACGCCCACGATCTGTAGGCGCTTCTCGTAGCCCTTCGTCACGCCCTCGACCATGTTCGCGATGAGGGTGCGCGTGAGGCCGTGCAGGCTCCGGTGGAAGCCCTCGTCGCTCGGGCGCTCGACCCGGATCACGCCGTCGTCGCGGACGACGCGCATCTCGGGGTGGAGCCGCCTGGACAGGGTCCCCCGCGGGCCCTTCACGGTGACGGTAGCGTCCTCGTCGATCGCCACCTCCACGCCACCCGGGATCTCGATTGGTTGCTTTCCGATCCGACTCATGGCCTCGTCCTCACCACACGTAGGCCAGGACCTCGCCACCGATACCGCGGCGAGAGGCCTCTCGGTCCGTGATCACGCCCTGGGATGTGGACAGGATGGCGATGCCGAGCCCGCCCATGACCCGGGGAAGCTTGTGGCGCACGGCGTACACGCGCCGGCCCGGGGTGGAGATCCGTCGCAGGCCGGTGATGGTCCGTTCCCGCTTCGCCCCGTACTTCAGGCGGACCCGGAGGGCCTGGTGGACGCCCTCGCCCTCGATCTCGAAGCCGTCCACGAACCCTTCCGCCGCAAGGATCTTGAGGATCGCCTGGTTGAGCTTGGACGCCGGCACGAGCAGATCGTCCTTGTACGCCACGTTGGCGTTGCGGATCCTCGTGAGCATGTCCGCGACGGGATCGGTGACGTTGGTCCGAACGAGGGCCTTCACCATGACGCCTTCGTCACCCCCGGCAGCTCACCGATGTGCGCCAGCTCGCGGAAGCAGATCCGGCACAGCAGGAACCTGCGGTAGACGGCCCGAGCTCGGCCGCACCGACGGCACCGGGTGTGCTCGCGCACGACGAACTTCGCCGGCTTGAGCTGCTTCTCGATCTTCGCCTTCCCTGCCATCTCGTCCTCTCGCTAGGAGGCCGCCGCGCTCACCGCCGGGGCACCCTCGAACGGGAACCCCAGCGCGATCAGCAGCGCCCTGCCTTCGTCGTCCGTCCTCGCCGTCGTGGCGACCGTGATGTCCATCCCCCGGACCTTCACCACCTTGTCGTAGTCGACCTCCGGGAAGATCAGCTGCTCGGTCAGCCCGAGCGTGTAGTTCCCGTGACCGTCGAACGACCGTCGTGCCAGCCCCCGGAAGTCGCGGATCCTGGGGATGGCCACCGTGATGAGGCGGTCGACGAACTCCCACATACGGTCGCCCCGAAGGGTGACCTTGGCCCCGATGGACATGCCCTCCCGGAGCTTGAAGCCGGCGATCGACTTCCGGGCCTTGGTCACCACGGGCCGCTGCCCCGTGATGACGGCCAGGTCCTGGGTGGCCGCCTCCAGCATACGAGCATCCTTCAGGGCGTCACCCACGCCCATGTTGATGACGACCTTCTGGAGCCGCGGGACCTCCATGGGGTTCCCGTACCCGAGCTCCTGGCGGAGGCGCGGAAGGACCTCCTCGCGGTAGCGAACCTTCAGCCGGGGCACGTAGCGCTCGCTCACAGCTCCGCCTCGCACTTGCGGCAGATCCGGACCTTCGTGCCGTCGGACCCGACCTCGTGGCCGACCCGGGTGGGCCGGCCGCAGGACTTGCACACGATCTGGACGTTGGAGATGTCGACGTACAGCTCCATGTCGATGATGCCGCCCTGCTGGAGCTGCTGCCCGCTGGTGGACCTGCGGCCCGTGGCCCGCTGGTGCTTCTTGGCCATGGCCCCGCCCTCCACCAGGACGCGCCCGTCCTTGGGCAGCACGCGAACCACCCGGCCCTGATGGCCCCGGCTCTTCCCCGTCATCACCTGGACGGTGTCGTCCTTCTTGACGTCCACACCCGGCATCGTCACAGCACCTCCGGAGCGAGCGAGATGATCTTCATGAACCGCTTCTCCCTGAGCTCGCGGGCCACCGGGCCGAAGATCCTGGTTCCCCGGGGGTTCCGCTGGTCGTTGATCAGGACCACGGCGTTGTCGTCGAAGCGTATGTAGGAACCGTCGGGGCGGCGGCGCTCCTTGGCCGTGCGAACCACGACGCCCTTCACCACCTCGCCCTTCTTCACCGCGCCGCCCGGGAGCGCGTCCTTGACGGAACCGACGACGACGTCGCCGATGCCGGCGTAGCGGCGGTGGGACCCCCCCAGGACCCGGATGACCAGGACCTCCCTGGCCCCCGTGTTGTCCGCGACCCTGCACCGGGTCTCCTGCTGGATCACCGCTCCCTCACTTCGCGCGTTCCACGATCTCGACGACCCGCCACCGCTTGGTCTTCGATAGGGGACGGGTCTCCACCACGCGGACGGTGTCACCCAAATGCGCCTCGTTCGCTTCGTCGTGCGCCGCAAGCCGGGACGAGCGCCGAACGATCTTCTGGTAGAGCGGATGGCGGATCTGACGGTCGATCTTGACCAGCACGGTCTTGTCCATCGCGTCGGACACCACCACACCGGTCCGGAACTTCCGCCGTCCCCGTTCGTTCGCCTCAGTCATTTCCGCTCGCTTCCTTCTTGCTCCCTCGCCTGCGCCTCGTTCGCTTCCCGGTCTGCTGTTCCTCGAGCTCGGCGTCGGCCTCCGCGACCTCCGCCCCGGGCTCGAGCATCACGTCGAGGGGCTCGCCCCTCTTCGTCCCTGCGGCCTGGGCCTGGCGGGACTGGGCCAGGGCTTCGGCATCGGCCCGGGCCAGCTCCTCCTCGACCTCCTGCTCCGGCTGGCGTTCGCGCAGCACGGTCAGGATCCTCGAAACGTCGTGCCGCACATCCTTGATGCGCATCGGGTTGTCGAGCTGCCCCGTGGCCAGCTGGAACCGCAGGTTGAACAGCTCCTCCTTATGGGACTCCAGCCGCTCGATGAGCTGCTCGTCCGGGAGCTCGCGGAGCTCGGCCACCCTGGTCACTCCGAACCCCCCGCCCGGCTGATGAACTTGGTCTTGATGGGGAGCTTGTGGGCCGCCCGGCTCATGGCTTCCTTGGCCACCTGCTCGGTGACGCCCGAGAGCTCGAACATCACCCGGCCGGGCTTGACCACCGCGACCCAGCCCTCCGGGTTGCCCTTGCCCGAGCCCATCCGGGTCTCGGCCGGCTTCTTGGTGAACGGCTTGTCGGGGAAGATGTTGATCCACACCTTGCCACCACGGCGGATGTGCCTGGTGATGGCCACCCGGGCCGCCTCGATCTGGCGGTTGGTGATCCACGCCGGCTGCAGGGCCACCAAGCCGTAGTCACCGAAGTGCACCTCGGTCCCGCCCTTGGCCCGGCCCCGCATGCGGCCCCGATGGACCTTGCGGTGCTTGACCTTCTTGGGGGCGAGCATCAGGCCTCGCTCCCTTCGGGGGCCGGCGTTTCCTCGACCGGTGCCTGGACCTCGGGAGCCGCCCCGTCCTCGCCGACCTCCTCGGTACTCTCGGTGCTCGGCTCGGGGACGGCCGGCTCCTCGGTCTCGATGGCCTCGGCCTCGGCCCGGTCCGTGATCAGGGCGCCGGTCGAGGCCCCTCCGGCCGACACGTGCGCCAGCGCCCGGGCCCGGGCCAGCTCGGTCTCCTTCTCCGCGGCCGGGATCTCGTCGCCGTGGTACACCCACACCTTCACCCCGATCTGCCCGAAGGTGGTCTTCGCCTCGGCCGTGCCGAAGTCGATGCGGGCCCGAAGGGTATGCAGCGGGACCCGGCCCTCGCGGTACCACTCGCGGCGCGACATCTCGGTCCCGCCGAGGCGGCCCCCGCACTGCACCCGCACGCCCAGGGCCCCGGCCCGCATAGCCGTCTGGACGCCCCGGCGCATGGCCCGGCGGAAGGAGACCCTCCCGGCCAGCTGCTCGGCCACACCCTGGGCGAGCAGCGTGCCGTCGGTCTCCGGCCTGAGCTGGCTGGCCGCCGAGTTCATGTCCTCGACCTTCACGTCGACCCGCTTCTTGGTCACCCGCTCGATGTCCCGGCGGATCCGGTCGACCTCGGCGCCCTTGCGGCCGATCACGATGCCCGGGCGGGCCGTGCGGATGAACACCCAGATCTGGTCGCCTTTACGCTCGATGTCGATGCTGGAGATGCCGGCCCGGGACAGGCGGCTGCGGATGTGCTTGCGGATCCAGACGTCCTCGTGCAGGGATTCCGCGTAGTCGCGGCCCCCGAACCAATTGGACTTCCACGTATAGATGACTCCCAGTCGGAGCCCGTACGGATTGACCTTGTGACCCATCTAGGGTTCCTCTCCCAACGACTTCACGATCAGCGTGATGTGCGACGTGCGCTTCCTGATCCTCGCCGCCCGGCCGTAGGCCCGGGGCCGCCACCGCTTGAGCGTGGGGCCCTCGTCCACCCATGCCCGGTCGACGATGAGGTTCTGGGCCGCCACCCCGGGCGCCTGCTCGGCGTTCGCCACCGCCGAGTTCAGCGCCTTCTCGATGGTACGCGACGCGGACTGGGGCGCGAACCGGAGGATCCGGCGGGCCTCTTCGACCTGTCGGCCCCGGATGAGGTCGACCATCCGCCGCGCCTTCATCGGCGAGAGTCGCACGTATTTGACCGTCGCTTTGGCCTCCATCTCCTACCTGACCGTCGTGCTCCGCTCGGCCCGGGCGTGGGACCGGAAGGTCCGGGTTGGCGCGAACTCTCCGAGCTTGTGGCCGACCATCGACTCGGACACGTAGATGGGCACGTGCTTTCGTCCGTCGTGAACGGCGATCGTGTGCCCAACCATCTCCGGGACGATCGTCGAACGGCGAGACCAGGTCCGCACGACCTTCTTCTCGCCGCGGCGGTTCATCTCGATGACCCGGACCATCAGGTGGTCATCCACGAACGGGCCCTTCTTGATCGACCTCGGCATGGCTATCCACGCCCCTTCCCACGACGACGGACGATGAGCTTGTTCGACGCCTTGTTCTTCTTGCGCGTCCGCCCTTCCTTCTTCCCCCACGGCGAGGTGGGGTGGCGGCCGCCGGAGCTCTTGCCCTCGCCGCCGCCGAGCGGGTGATCCACCGGGTTCATGGCCACGCCCCGGACCGAGGGCCGCTTGCGCCGCCACCGGTTGCGCCCGGCCTTGCCCAGCTGGATCAGCTCGTGCTCGGGGTTACCCACGACGCCGACCGTGGCCCTGCACGTCGCCTCGACCAACCGCGTCTCGCCCGACGGCAAACGAACGGTGGCGTACCGACCTTCCTTCGCCATCAGCTGGACGCTCGTGCCCGCCGAGCGAGCCATGCGGGCGCCCGAACCGGGCTTGAGCTCCACGGCGTGCAACGTCGTCCCGACGGGGATGTTCCGAAGGGCCAGGGCGTTCCCCGGGCGAACGTCCGCGCCCTCGCCGGAGACCACGGTGTCGCCCACCTCCAATCCTTGCGGCGCAAGGATGTAGCGCTTCTCGCCGTCGAGGTAGTGCAGCAAGGCGATCCGGGCCGTCCGGTTGGGGTCGTACTCGATGTGCGCCACCTTGGCCGGCACGCCGTCCTTGTCTCGCCGGAAGTCGATGACCCGGTACCGGCGTTTGTTGCCGCCACCTTGGTGCCTGGCCGTCACGCGCCCGTGCGTGTTCCGACCGGCCTTGTTGCGCCCCTTGGCCACGAGCGACTTCTCCGGGCGGTCTCGCGTGACCTCCTCGAAGGTCGAACCGGTCATCCCCCGGCGGCCCGGCGTCGTCGGCTTGTACTTGCGGATGGCCATGGCTACTTCCCCGTCTCGAAGATCTCGATGGTGTCGCCCTCGGCGAGCTTGACGATGGCGCGCTTCTGGTCCGCCCGCTTGCCCTGCGTGAACCGGCGGCGCTTGACCTTGCCCTGTCGGTTGAGCGTGTTCACGGAGACCACGCGGACGTTCCAGATCTGCTGGATGGCTTCCTTGATCTCGGTCTTGTTGGCCCGCGGGTCGACGAGGAACGTGTACACGTTGGACTCGAGGCCACCGTAGGACTTCTCGGAGACGACCGGGCGGAAGATGACGTCGCGCGGCGTCTTCATGCTTCGGCCTCCTCGGCATCCTCGGCCGGGACCTCGGCCGGGGCCTCGGCCTGGTCCTGCGCCGGTTGGGTCCGGCCCTCCAGCGCGTCCAGGGCTCCCTGCGTGAACAGCACGCGGTCGGCGGCGAGCACCTCGTACACGCCGAGCGCGGGCACGTACGCCACGCGGACGGATGCGAGGTTGCGGAAGGATCGCTCCACGATCCCGTCGGTCGATGGCCCCGGCAGCACCAGCAGGACGGCGCCCTCGAGCTCGAGGGCCTCGATCACCTCGGCCGCGCGGCGGGTCTTCGGCTCGTCGAACCGGAGGTCGTCAACCACGGAGACCTTGCCCGACGTGAGCGCATCGGTGAGCGCGGAGCGGAGCGCACCTCGCTTCATCTTCTTGTTGACCCGCATGGAGTGGTCCCGAGGGTGGGGGCCGTGGGCCACGCCGCCGCCGGTCCACTGGGGAGCCCGGATCGATCCCTGCCGAGCACGGCCGGTGCCCTTCTGGCGCCAGGGCTTGCGGCCCCCCCCGGAGACGTCGCCACGGGTCTTCGTGGCATGGCTGCCCCGGCGGATCGCGGCCATCCCGGCCACGACCACCTGGTGCATGAGTGGAACGCTGACCTTCGCCTCGAAGACCTCGGGCGCCAGCTCGCGCTGCGTCACCTTCTTGCCGGAGGCGTCGACGACCTGGACCTTGGGCATCAGGGAGTGCCTCCCGCCGGGGCCTTCACGGCCGAACGGACCATGACCAGCCCGCCCGACGGTCCGGGCACGGCCCCCCGCAGGAGCAGAAGGTTGCGCTCGGCGTCGGCCTGGACCACCTCGAGGTTCAGGACGGTCACCCGCTCATTGCCCATCTGGCCGGCCATCGGCATGCCCTTGAACACGCGGGATGGGGTGGCGCACGCACCGATCGACCCGGGCGATCGGTGCTTGCGCTCCGTCCCGTGGCTCGAGGACAGGCCCTTGAAGCCGTGTCGCTTCATGGGGCCGGCGAAGCCCTTGCCCTTCGAGACCCCGACCACGTCCGCCAGCTCCCCCGCCTGGAACATGTCCGCCCGAAGCTCCTGGCCGGCCGTGTAGTTGCCCGCGCCCTCGGTGCGGAGCTCGACCACGTGGCGGCCGGGAGGGGCTCCGTGCTTTTCGAAGTGCCCCTGCATCGGCTTGGTGAGCTGGTGGGACCGGGGCTCCTCGAACGCCAGCTGGACGGCCTCGTAGCCATCCTTTGCCTCCGTCTTGACCTGGGCCACGAAGCACGGCCCGGCCTTGATCACGGTGACCGGGATGGCCCGCGTGTCGTCGAAGATCTGGGTCATGCCCAGCTTCGTTCCCAGGATGCCCTTGATCTCGGCCATGGCTACAGCTTGATCTCGATGTCGACCCCGGCGGACAGGTTCAGGCGCTGGAGCTCCTGGACCGTCTTGGAGGTGGCGTCCACGATGTCGATCAGCCGCTTGTGGGTGAGCATCTGGAAGTGCTCCCGCGAGTCCTTGTACTTGTGGGGCGAGCGGATCACCGTGTAGATGGAGCGCTCGGTGGGAAGCGGGACCGGCCCGACGACCTTGGCGCCGGTCCGCGTGACGTGCTCGACGATGTCGCGAGCCGCCACGTCCAGCATCCGGTGGTCGTAGGCTCTGAGCTTGATGCGGATCTTCGGTCCGGCCACGGTCTCCCTCGTCCCTCGCTTCCCTACTTCACGATCTTGGTCACTCGGCCGGCCCCCACGGTGCGTCCGCCCTCGCGGATGGCGAAGCGGAGGGCCTCCTCCATGGCGATGGGCTTCTCCAGGGTCACCGTGACCTCCACGTTGTCGCCGGGCATCACCATCTCCACGCCCTCGGGGGTGTGAAGCGTCCCGGTCACATCGGTGGTCCGGAAGTAGAACTGGGGCTTGTAGCCGTTGAAGAACGGGGTGTGTCGGCCCCCCTCCTCCTTGGAGAGCACGTAGACCTGGGAGGAGAAGTCGGTGTGCGGGGTGATCGACCCCGGCTTGGCCAGGACCTGGCCCCGCTCCACGTCCTCCTTGTCGATCCCCCGGAGCAGCACGCCGACGTTGTCGCCTGCCTGGACATCGTCCAGGAGCTTTCGGAACATCTCCAGGTCGGTGGCCGTGGTCTTCTTGGTGTCGCGAAGCCCGACGATCTCCACCTCCCCCATCTTCTTCAGCGTGCCCCGCTCCACCCGTCCGGTGACCACGGTGCCTCTCCCGGTGATGGTGAACACGTCCTCGATGGCCATGAGGAAGGGCTTGTCGACGTCTCGGACCGGCTCGGGGATGTGGGTGTCCACGGCGTTCATGAGCTCGAGCACCCCGGCCTTGGCCTCCTCGTCCCCCTCCAGGGCCTTCAGCGCCGACAGGCGGATCACCGGGACCTCATCGCCGGGGAACTCGTAGGAGGACAGCAGCTCTCGGACCTCCAGCTCCACCAGGTCCAGCAGCTCGGGGTCATCGACCATGTCCACCTTGTTGAGCGCCACCACGATGGCCGGGACGTTCACCTGGCGGGCCAGGAGGACGTGCTCCCTGGTCTGGGGCATGGGGCCATCGGCGGCGGAGACCACCAGGATGGCCCCGTCCATCTGGGCCGCCCCGGTGATCATGTTCTTGATGTAGTCGGCGTGCCCGGGGCAGTCCACGTGGGCGTAGTGGCGGGGCTCGGTCTGGTACTCCACGTGGGCGATGGCGATGGTTATCCCCCGCTCGCGGTCTTCGGGGGGCTTGTCGATCTGGTCGAAGGGGGTGAAGTCGGCCAGGCCCTTTTCCGCCAGGACCTTGGTGATCGCGGCCGTGAGCGTGGTCTTGCCGTGGTCGATGTGGCCGATGGTGCCGATGTTCACGTGGGGCTTGGTCCGCTCGAACTTCTTCTTCGCCACTTCAGGTTCCTCCTGGGGTGTTCGCTGTGGGTAGCTCCGTAGCGGGGGCGGGATTCGAACCCGCGACACAGCGATTATGAGCCGCTTGCTCTGCCACTGAGCTACCCCGCCCTGTCGGTCGAACAGTCTACCGACGGCCGGGGGCCCCGCCACGCTGACCTGAGCAGATTGCGAGCCGGGGCGGGGAATCGAACCCCGGACCCCCTCCTTACCATGGAGGTGCTCTGCCGACTGAGCTACCCCGGCGTGTGGCAGCCGCGATGATAGCAACCTCTTCCGCAGGCTCCGTGGGACCATGGCCCGATGCGGAGGATGGCGTTGGTCGGCCTCGTCGTGTTGGCCCTGGCCGCCTGCGCGAACGGCGGGGAGCCGATTCACGGGGCCGCGGGGAACAGGATCCTCGTCCGGATTCGGACGGCCGGTGGGACCATCGAGCTCCAGGACCTCCAGGTGGCCCGGACCTCCGAGGCTCAGGCGCATGGCTTGATGGGCCGGACCTCCCTCCCGCCGGATGGGGGCATGGCGTTCGTGTTCGATCAGGAGACCACGGCCGCGTTCTGGATGAAGGACACGCTGATCCCACTGTCGATCCTGTTCTGGCAGGGCGACGGGCGGATCATCGATATCCTCGACATGCGGCCATGTCGCGAGGATCCGTGCCCCGTGTACCGAGCATCGGCCCCGTACGTCGGAGCCATCGAGATGAGCCGCGGAGCTTTCGAACGCCTGGGCGTGGAGGTCGGAGACACCCTTGAGTACCGACTCCTCAGTGAGTGATGACGACTGCCTGCTGTGCCGGGCGGAGCAGGTG
>VAYX01000141.1 GCA_005885325.1 Actinomycetota bacterium | reverse complement strand
TCCGTCTCCGGCCAGGAAATCATGACCAACGAGACGGTCATCCAGATGGTCAAGGCTGGATTCTCGGAAAACGTCATCCTCGCAAAGATGCGCTCGAGCCAGACGAAGTTCGACACGCGGACCGAAGCGCTGATCGCGCTGAAGCAGGCGGGGGTGTCGGAGAAGGTCATGTCGGCGATCATCAGCGGGGGCGCGCCCCCGGCGTCGGCGCCCGCCGCCTCGGCGCCTGCGGCCTCAGCGCCGGCAGCCGTCGCCACGGCTCCCCCGGGCAGCCACCGCGGACCGATCTACCACGTCAGCGGAGGCAAGCAGGTCGAGCTGATCGGGATCAGCGGCGACATCGAGACGAGCCGCGCGCCCTTCAGCGGCCGCAAGACCGAGCTCGTGCTGCCCGGCAACAAGGCGAAGTACCGGACGTCGGACCGGCAGCCGGTCTTCCTCAGCGCCTCCGAGCCCGCCGACGTACCGCTCGTCAAGCTCGACCCGGGCAAGAACGACCGCAACCTCAGAGTCTCGAGTTCGTTCCGGAGCGGTCCCTACTCCGGCTCGACGAGTCAGCGCGGCATCCGCCCGGAGGACCGGGTCGACGTCGAGGCCGAGCGCGACAACCGCGGGTTCTTCCGGATACGCCCCCGCGCGCCGCTGCCGCCCGGAGAGTACGCGTTCGTTCTCACCCGGAGCTCCGGAACGATCCCGATGGGCACGGTCTACGACTTCGGCGTCGACTAGCGTTTCGCCAAGCTAGCGCGGGGCGGCTTTCGGCGCCGGCGGCGCCACTATAAGTGCGGTACGGCGAGACGGTCGTGCGATAGTGGCGGGAAGGTGGGCCAACGACCCTGACCAGCACGCCGGATCGCTTCCTCCTCATCGTCTCGCGCGAGAACGAGGCTCTGGCGAATTATCTCGAGCAGCACTTCAAGGGTGACAGCACGGTCCAGGTGATGGTCGATCGCCGCCAGGGCGAGCGGCGTGAGAGCCGGCACCTACCCTCGACCAGTCCGGCCGCTTCGAGCGCGGAGCGGCGCCGCAACGACCGGCGGGGCCATCCGGAAATCGACAACGAGCTGCGGCTCACCTCGTTCGCGATCGTGACGCTGCTGCCCGAGCCCGAGTCACCGCCCGCCATCGAGTTTGTATAGACGCGCGCAGTTGTCCCAGAGGATCTTGGCCCGCGTGGGCGATCTCGTAGTGCGGGTGGCGCGCGAACGCCCGCCGGGGCGTGGCAGCGTCAACGGGGGTCAGAGGAGATCGGTCGCGTCGATGCCGCGGGCGGCCAGGAGCGCACGAAGCTTGCGCAGCCCGCCCCCCTCGATCTGACGGATTCGCTCGCGCGTCAGCCCGAGCCGGCGGCCGATCGCCTCGAGGCTCTCGGGCGGGTCGCCCTCGAGGCCGAACCGGCGCCGCAGCACGGTGCGCTCGTTGGCGGCGAGGTCGTCGAGCACGGTCACGAGGTTGGCGCGCTCGCGGAAGAGGGCGGCGATGGCGCTGCTCGGGTCCGCCGACGGATCGGCGACGAGGTCGCTCACGCGGCCCGCGCCCTCGCCCACCGGCGTCTCGAGCGACACGGGCTGCTGGCGAATCTCCTCGAGCTCCTCGATCTGCTCCACGGTGGTGCCGAGGGCCGCCGCCAGCTCTTCCATCGTCGGCGGCCGCTCGAGGGCCTGGGAGAGCCGCTGCTGCTCACGCTGGTAGCGCCCGAGCAGGAGCTCGACGTGCACCGGCAAACGGATGGTCCGCGCCTGGTTCGCCAGCGCGCGGACGACCGCCTGGCGGATCCACCAGGTCGCGTACGTCGAGAATCGCGTGCCGCGTGTGCCGTCGAATTTCTCGACCGCGCGCAGGAGCCCGATGTTGCCCTCCTCGATCAGGTCCGGCAGCGGGAGGCCGCGGTTGAGATAGCGCCGCGCGATCTGGACCACGAGCCGCAGGTTGGCCTCGGTGAGCCGAGCCTTGGCGGCGGCGTCGCCCTCGCGTACGCGCCGCGCCAGCGCCACCTCGTCCTCGCGGGAGAGGAGCGGGATCCGCGAGATCTCCTTCAAGTAAACTCTGAGGTTCTCGCGGCTGGTCTCGCGCGTCTCCTCGCGGACCTCGTTGTCGACCTCGTCGACGAGGGTGTCGAGCGACTGGTCGGGAACGGCCTCTTCGGCCTCCTCACTCATGTGGTCGCTCGACCGTCTCGTCGACCTGCGCGAACCGCGGTGGCAGCGGGAGCAAGTAGAGCGGATTGTAGGCGAGCCCCTCGTACCGGATCTCGAAGTGCACGTGATGAGTCGTGGCCCGGCCGGTCTGGCCGACCAGGGCGATCATCTCTCCGGCGTCGACACGGTCCCCGACCTCGACGAGGTTGACGTCGTTGTGGGCGTAGACGGTCACGAAGCCATGCCGGTGCTCGATCTTGACGACGAGCCCGTAGGCGGTCTCCACGCCGCTCGCGATGACCACGCCGCCCGCCGCGGCCCACACCGGCGTCCCGAGCGGCGCCTTGATGTCGATGCCGCCGTGCCAGCCGCTCCGACGCTGGCCGAAGGTCGAGACGACTGGGCCCTCGACGGGCCACGTGAAGGGCACGATCGAGCTGTCGAAGGCGGGCACCGCGAGGACGAGCCGGGTCGGCGCCCGCGCCCTCGAGACCGACACGGGCCGGACGGTCGGAGTCGGCGCGGGCGCACTCCCCCGCCCCGCGACGACCGTGTCCCCCGACGGAATGACCAGGCGCTGGCCGACCTTGATGGCATCCGGGCCGGGCAGGTTGTTGGCCCTCACGAGCGCGGCCACCGTGATGCCGTACTTCTTCGCGATCGCGGTGAGGGTGTCGCCGGGCTTCACCTCGTGCGCGCGCTGCGGCACGCGCGGCTCGGCGTGCGCGGCCACCGGCCCGAGCGCGACTATCAGCCCCAGCGTCGCGAGCCCGAGCACGGCGCCCTCGCGGAGCGCGCCCACCCTCACGATTCGAACTCCGCGTACCGGATGCCGAACTCGTCGAACCGACCCGACGGCGGCAGCCAGCGAACCTTCACGTTCTCGACGAGCGAGAGGGGTGGTCCCTTGCCGAGCTCGCGGATGAACTCTTCGATGACCGGACGCGGCCCTTCGGCCCGGGCCCGCACGCGCCCGTCCTTGAGGTTCATGACGAAGCCGGCGAGCCCGAGGCTCGAGCCTCGCCGCTGCGCGTAGTTGCGATATCCGACACCCTGGACCCGTCCCTCGACGATGATTTCTGCCGCCGATTTCGACTTGCTCACCGATCGTGGCCCGGATTTCGGTCGCCCGTCCGGCCGCGTGACAACCGGCAGCCGGACGGGCGGAGAGATGGTCGGGGCGAGAGGATTTGAACCTCCGACTTCACGGTCCCGAACCGTGCGCGCTACCAGGCTGCGCTACGCCCCGACGCGACCGGCTCATTGTACAGGGTCGTCAAACCTCCCAGGCGTACTTTCCCACCAGCTTCACGAACTTGCACTCGCCGCACAGGCGCGTCTTCATTTCGCCTCGAACTTTCTCGACGACGGTCAAGACCTGGTTCACGGCGTCGCCGACCGGCACTACCATGCGGCCGCCCTCGCCGAGCTGCTGGAAGAGCGGCGGCGGCACCGACGGCCCGCCGGCCGTCACCAGTATCCTATCGAACGGCGCCTCGTCGGGCCAGCCGAGGGTGCCGCTGCCGACGCGCACCCAGACGTTGTCGTAGCCGAGCCGCTCGAGGAGGGCGCGGGCGCGCTCGGCCAACCGGGGCAGCCGCTCGACCGAGCAGACGCGCCGCGCGAGCTCGGCGAGCACGGCCGTCTGGTAGCCCGAGCCGGTGCCGACCTCGAGAACCTTCTCCTGGCCGGAGAGCTCGAGGAGCTGCGACATGAAGCCCACGATGTACGGCTGCGAGATCGTCTGCTCCTCGCCGATCGGCAGGGGGTGATCGCCGTAGGCGCGATCGCGCAGCGCCTCCTCCACGAACAGATGCCGCGGCACGCGCCGCATCACGGCGAGCACGCGCTCGTCGGTGACCTCGCGGCGCGCGAGCTGCTCCTCCACCATGCGCGCCCGGGCCGATTCGTATGCGTCGCGCGGCCGCTCCACTACCCTCTCCGCGGCTTCCTCGTCGGGGGTGTGGCGGCGGCCCGGCGGGGCGGCCGCGCGGTCTCGCCCCGGAGCTGCGCGGTCAAGCCGGCGGGCCAGTCGTCGAGCTGCATCATCGCGCGATGGTTGGTGAGATCGAGATGGAGCGGCGTCAACGAGACGAAGCCCTCGTGCACCGCGCCCATGTCCGTGCCCTCGAGCGAATCCCATTGGGGATCGCCGCCGCCGATCCAGTAATGGCTCCGGCCGCGCGGATCGGCCTGCTCGACGATCTTGTCCAGATAGACGCGATTGCCGAGGCGCGCCAGCCGGATGCCGAGCGGCGGCTGCGCCGGCACGTTCACGTTCAGCAGCGTCCTCGGCGGCAGTCCCGACACCAGCACGCGCATCGCGATCAGACGCGCCACCCGACCGGCCACGTCGAAGTCGCCCCCGTCCACGAGCGACACCGCAATGGACGGTACGCCCAGGATCGTGCCCTCCATGGCGGCGGCGATGGTGCCGGAGTAGGTGACGTCGTCGCCGAGATTGGCGCCGTGATTGATGCCCGACACGATCAGCACGGGCGGCGCCGGCAGGAAGCCCAGGACCGCCAGGTTCACGCAATCGGCCGGCGTGCCGTTGACCGCGAAGCGACGCTCAGCGAGCCGGTGGGGTCTGAGCGGCCGGTGCAACGTCAGCGCGTGCCCGCAGGTGCTCTGCTCGCGCTCGGGCGCCACGACGTACACGTCTCCGAGCTCGCCGAGCGCCTTCTCGAGCGCCGCGAGGCCGGGCGCGTGGATACCGTCATCGTTGGTGAGGACCACGACAGACATAAAGGCGCGGCTAATGATAGAGGAGAAAAATGGTCGGGGCGACTGGATTTGAACCAGCGACCCCATGACCCCCAGTCATGTGCGCTACCGGGCTGCGCCACGCCCCGACCGCTAGACGTGAATTGTCGCAGATATCCCGGGGGGCTTCAAGAACCCAGACGCGTGCGCAGCACGCCGAGTCGGTCGCGAATGCGCCTGAGCGCGTCCGCGTATGCCGTTTCCTTCATGCCGAGCTCGAGCTGGTCGGTGCGGCGCGACTCGGCGATGAGCCGCTTCTTGGCGCCTTCCAGCGTCAGCCGCTCGTCGTAGAGGAGCGTCTTGATCCGCTGGACGAGCTCGAGATCGCGGGGGCGGTACAGGCGCTGGCCGGCCGGATTCTTCTTGGGCCGGAGCAGCTTGAATTCCGATTCCCAGTAGCGAAGGACGTACGCGGGGACGGCCGTGATCGCTTCGACCTCCCCGATGCGGTAGTAGAGCTTCTCGGCGACTTCCGTCGTCACGCCGTTTGTGTATTGATCCGTTGTTTGAGCCCCTTGCTTGGCTTGAACGTGAGCACCTTGCGCGCCGTGATCTCGATGGACTCGCCGGTCTGTGGATTCCGCCCGCGGCGCGATGCCTTGCGGCGGATCCGGAAATGCCCGAACCCGACGATCTTCACGTCTTCACCCTTTTCGAAGCAGCGAAAGATGATGTCGAACACCGATTCGACGACCGATGACGACTGCCGCTTCGAGAGGCCGTGGTTGGCCACCGCATTGACCAGATCGTTCTTCGTCACGGTTGGACGTCACCTCCCTCTGGAGACGCGGCCCGGGAGGTCCACGCGGCTCCGGCGGTCACTGACCGGCTCGCGCGATGAACGGCGTGTAGCCGCGCTGCTGGAGCTCACGAAGCGTGGACGTCGCGGCCGCGCGATCGTCGAACGGGCCGACGCGAACGCGATAGAGCCCGTCGGCGCTCGACGCAGGCCCGACCGCCGCGGCCGCCGCGGGCGCCGACGCGGCGCCGCTGCTCGACCGTCGCACCTGCACCTTGAGCCCGTCGACCGCGAGATCTTTCGAGAGCGCGACCGCGTCCCGCAGCGGCAGGCTCGGCTTCACGACGACGCCGCCGGCCGACGGCTCGGACGTGAGTCCCTTCGGACCGAGCTTCGCGTTGATGTCCGCGGCCGTGCCGCCCGTCACGTACACGTCGTACTTGTCGCCGGCTGCCGGCGAGCTCGGCGCGGGAGCGCTCGCACGCTCCGTTTTCGCGCCGCCGCTCATCGGCGTTTCTTGCACGGTGTACTTGAGCTCACGCAATCGTGTCGCGAGCCGCTTGGCCGTCTCCGGGCTCTTGAACGCGCCGACCTGCACGAAGTACGCGCCGGGGCCCTGCATTGTCGGCGCGGGGCTCGGCGCCTTCGGGCGCGGCGTCGTCGATTCCTTCGCGACCGCGCTCGTCCGCGTGTCCGCCTTCTTCGCGGGCGCGGGTGCCGGCGTCGATCTCTCCGGAGCGGGCGCCCTCTCCGCGAACGGCGGCCTCTCGGGGGCGGGCGGCTTCTCCATCGTGGGCGCGGGCGCGGCAGTCGGCGCCGGTGGGGTCTCCGCGGGCGGCGCCATAGGTGCGGGTGACGGCGGCGTCTCCGGTCGCGCGGCAACCGTCGGCTTCGGCGCCGGCTGGTTGGCGAGCTCGAGAACGTACGGAACCGCGACGGCCGCGACGACGCCGAGCACGACCACGACGAGGATCGCGCGGAACCAGAGCGCGGAAAAAATCGACCGCCGGCCCTCGTCCTCGAAGCGCTGCTCGTCGTCCTCGAGATCGTCGCGCGGACGCTCCGGATCCGCCATGCGCGTCATCTTAGCATAGACGTTGGGATTTCCATGCTTTCGGAACGCTCCCGGGCGAAGGCGATGTCGCCGACGAGGGCCTCGGCAGCCCCCCGGGTGTCGTTGGTGTCGATCATGACGGCCACCCGCCCCACCCGCGGGGGCTGCCGGCCGAAGAGAGCGACGTAGTCCTGAACGACGGCCCGCTGCTCGACCCGCCAGACACCCCGCTGGGCGCTCCCCGAGGCCACGACGATGACCTTGACGTTCGAGGCCTGGGTGCTCGTGAGCCGCGTGCCGACCGGCGCGCGCGTGTCCCACACGTAGCCCAGCACGTCGCTGCTCCGGAGGGGCGACGGCCAGCGCGGGAAGATCACGTAGAGCTGCGCCGCCTGGTCGTCGCGGGCGCGCTCGCGGATGTCTCCCCCGTCCGGGAGCTGGACGACCTTCCAGGACCACGAGAGGAAGGGGAACTCGCGGAGGTCGACGACCACGTCCCGGTAGAGGGCGAACGACGACTGCTCGCTCCGGAGCCGGAGGGCCAGGCGGTTCTCGTCCCTGACGAGCTCCACCGACGCCCGGCCCACGAACTCCTTCGTGGTCCATCCCGGCGGTACGCCCTCGGCCGGTAGCCGGGACGGCACGGTGTCGGCAACGCGGACGTGGATTCGACTCTCCGTGTCGGGGACCGCCGGAAGGCGACCCGCCGGCGCCAGCGAGGGCGCGGCGGCGACCGCTGCGGGGCGCCCGCCGGCC
>VAYX01000126.1 GCA_005885325.1 Actinomycetota bacterium | reverse complement strand
GTCGCCCATGCCCATGCCGGCGGGCGCGACGATGGCCACCAGGAGCAGCGAGCCTCCGTAGGCCAGCATGCCGATGCCAGCCCGGGCAGCGTCGAGCCCTCCCCCGGCCAGGGCGACCATCCCGATGTAGGCACCGAAGGCCGCCAGCGAGGGGTAGACGATGCGATTCGGGATGATCCGATGGCGGAGGTCGATGATGGACAGGGCCACCATCAGTCCGAGGAATGGCGCGATCATGGCCGCGGCCCAGATCGAGTCGAACTCCAGGGCGGCCCCCACGAACAGGCCCCCGGTGAGGAGCTCGGTGAGGGGGTACACGGGTGAGATCCGGGCCCCACACGCCCGGCACCGCCCCCGAAGGAGCAGCCAGGACAGCAGGGGGATGTTGTCGATGTTCCGGAGCTGGGCCCCGCAGGACGGGCATCGGGACCTCGGGGCGACGATGGACTCCCCCCTGGGGACCCGGTGCGTGACCACCGTGAGGAAGCTGCCGAAGGCCAGGCCCACGAGCCCGAACAACGCTGCCCGCAGGGCGATCACGCGGGCATCATGCCAGAGGCGCCAGGGGCCGGCCCCGGGCGACGGCACGGGGCAGCGCTCCCGACCTAGGAGATCTCCTGCCACAGGACCTGCTGCAGGCTCCCACCGAAGCCGACGATGGTGGAGATCCGGTCGTTGTAGTTGATCCCGAAACCGTTGGCGATATCCATCGACCCGGCGTACAGGGCGCCGTCGGCCGCGTTGGTCTGCTGCTTGAATGCCATCTTTCCCGGCGTGTACAGCATCGCCGCGATGGCGTCGTTCGGATCGTTCAGGTTGCCGGGGTCGAAGACGACGGCGTTCTTGCCATAGATGCTACAGTCGCCTCCGTTCACCGTGCATGTCGATGATCCTCCCGGGATGTACAGGGAGACGATGATCACCGTGGCGGGCCCGGTCGAGGTGATGGGGTTGGTGTTCCCGAAGTAGATCGGCGCGTTCGTGACGATCGTGAGATCACCACCCACGGACAGGTTGGTCAGGTCGAGCTTCGTGCACTGGGCGGATGGCAGGTTGTTTACTTCTCCGCAATGCGGATCCGTCTGCCAGACGGCGTATACGCCTTGCATGTTGGTCTTGCTGAGCGAGTTGAACACCTGGTACGCAGTCGCAGACGTCTGCTGTGGGTCGCACGGACTGCTGATCGGGACGCAGTTGATGCTGGTGTAGTTGGAGGGGTCGAACGTGTATGGGGGAGCGATCCCCCCAGAGGGGCTCGCCTTCGGAGGCGACGGCGGCGTCCAGGTGTGGGCGGACGGGTTCGTCGTCGTCGAGGTGATGTTGCCGCATGCCGTCGCCTTCCCCTGCACCGTGCCTCCCAGGATGGCGAAGCTCGAGGTCTGCGTGGCGCAGTCCGTCCCCGCAGGCGCCGAAGCCGTGGCGTCGCCCTGGACCACGCCGGTGCTCCCGAGGTCGACCGTTCCATTCGCCCACACGCTGCCGGTCTTGCCGGAACAGACCCTGCCGGTACCGTCCGTGTAGCTCTTGACGATCTGAGCCCCGGACTGCGTGATGACGCCGCCGCCGGAGCTCGTGACGCTTCCGCAGATCACGGCGCCCGTTCCGATGGTGATCCCCTGATTGGCGAAGATGTCCCCGTAGATCACCTGGCCGTTCTTGATGTTGATGGACGTGTCCGAGAAGATGGCGTAGTTGAAGGAGGGGATCGGCTTGTACACGGCCTTGATCTCCCGCGTGACCTTTGCCCCGGCCTTGGTCGGGTAATAGCCGATCGACGTGACCGTCACGGTCCCGTGGGTGTCGGTGCTCCAGTTGACCTGGTACTCACCCCCGGCGGCCGGGCACACGGTCCCGGTGCCGATCCGGCACGCCGCAAGTGTGGAGGACAGCCGGCTCTCCCCGAGCTGCGTGACCGCGTCGTCGAGGCCCGCCTCGGCCACGCCCAGGGTTCGGGTGAACCGGGAGTTCCGTTCGGCCACGTTGAAGGCGTTGTTGCCCGCCTCGAGCACTACGATCAGCAGCAGGCTCATGATGGCCAGGATGAACACCGCCGTGACCAGGGCGAACCCTTCCTCGCCGCGCCGCAGCCTAGTGAGCATCACTGGTTCCTCAGCTCGACGTCGGATCGGAGGACGACGGTCGTGGTCTTCGTGCCGAGCGACAGCTGGATGCTCACCTGGTCGACGGGATTCGCGTCGAGCGAGTCATTGTCCGTGTAGGTGAAGACGTTCGGGCTCGTCAGGTAGCTCAGCACCGTGATGAACGTCCCCCCGTCCTGCTGTCTCTGGAGGCTGTAGGGGGCCGCCGACCCCGTCGTCCGCCAGGCGATCTGGTGGGTGATCCCTGCTCCCGTGAACGTGCTGACATCGAGCTGCGTGGCCGAATGGGAGTTGAGGGTCGTCGCTTGCCGGAACTGCTTCGTCATCTGCTGCATCGCGATCTGCCCCTGGCCCAGCACGTCACGGCGGTTCAGGACGACCCCCGTCTCCTTGTACGCGCTGAACAGCACCGCCATGATGGCTGCGACGATCACGCCCATCACGGCGAGGGTCACCATGAGCTCGACGACCGTCAGGCCGCGCTCGTCGCTATACCGGCGCCGCGATGCAGGCCTTCGCACTCTCGTTCCCCGCTAGATCGAACGCCGAGACGCAATAGGTGTAGGACCCGGCCTTGTCCAGGTTGGTCTCCACGTAGCTGAGCGTCGTCTTGGGCAGGTCCCCGCCGACCTGGAGGTAGCCCCCCTGGATCTGCCGGTAGACCCGGTACCCGGCCAGGTCGCTCGGGCTCGGCGAGGGCGGGCTCCAGGTCACCGTGATATCCACCTTCTGGCCCGTGATCTTCGTCCTGGCGGCATGAACGCCTGTAGGGACACCCGGCGCCGTCGTGTCGAGCGTGATGCCGTCGGAATAGACGAGCGAGACGTTCCCGGCGCCGTCGATGTACCGGACGTAGACGAACTTCAGCCCGTCGCCAGAGGGCAGGGTGTACAGGCTCGTAGTCGCATAGGCGATGGCCGCGCCGAACGTGACCCCGTCGTTCGAGAACTGCATCTGCGAGAGTCCCGAACCGCCCGTGTCCGTCGCCGACAGGGTGAGCACCACCTGCAGCGTATTCGTATAGGTGGCCCCTCCCGCGATCACGATCGTCCCCGTTGGTGGTGTCGTGTCGGGGTTACCGGTGGATTTGTTTGTGATCTGGATCGTGCAGTTGAGGGAGGAGTTCGTGGCCGTCGCCCCGACGTCGTCCCAGACCGTGTTCGTGATCGTGTAGGTTCCGGTGTGCTGGTACGTGTGGTTCTGGTTCACTCCCCCGTTCTCGAGGGTCGTGCCGTCCCCGAAGTCCCAGTCGATCTGCTGGACGGTGCCGTCCGAGTCGCTTGCTTGCGCCGAGAAGCTGGCGTCCCTGCCGATGCTGGAGTCCAACGGACAGTAGACGGAGGGAGGGCTGTTGGCGTGGCCCGCACCGAACGGCGTAGTCCCGTGGTACGGGATGTTCCCGATCGAGAACAACGAGCTGATCCGAAGCTGCGACACCGCCGACCCGTACGCATTCGGCCAGATGACGACGATCGTCACGCGCTTCATGTCATGGCCGTTCGCGTCGCCGGCACCGTTGTCGACGGACGGGTTGCTGTTGATGTCTGCCGCACCGAGCCCGTCCGCCGGCGAGTCCACCCACGTGACGTATCGGTCGATCGTGAACGTCGTGTTCCCGTTGGTCTTGTCGTCCTCGTGGTGGATCAGCGCGGGGCTCGTGTTCGCCGAGATGACGGGCTCAGCTCCGAGCGGCCCGGATCCGTCTGGGTCGAAGTTGAGTGGCGGGCCGTTCGTCACCCAATAGTCCGGGTTGTTGGGATCGTTGCTGTGGACCGGGAGATCGTCGGTGACGGCGGGGTTGGGATCGTCGAACAGGATCACGTGGCTGTAGTTCAGCGTGCGGGCCTGCTCCATCTGCTGGTTGGCGAAGGTCTCGGCCGCGGCCCGTTGCCGGGCCATGCCGGTCGACTTCAGGCCGAACTGGAGCGATTGGGCCACGGCGAAGGCGCCGATGGCGAGGATCATCCCCGCGACCATGGCCTCGACCATGGTGAACCCACGCTCATCGGCGTGCAGGCGGGCGTGGATGCGACAGAGCAGGGGGGACGTTCTCATCTCACCTCGCGTCCTCTTTCCACGATTTTCGGCACGACAGGCAGGGGCCTTGAGGCTCTGTAGGGAACCAGGGGGTCACCCGGCGAGGGCGTCGGTCGGACAAGGGGGCTACCAGCCCCCGGTGCATTCTGGGATTGTGTCCACGTCGGTGAACGCCGACCCCGTCCCCTGGAGGGTGGCCGGGTTGCTGGCGATCTGGGCCAGGCAGAAGTAGGTGCCGCTCCCCGACAGGCCGACCAGCAAGAGGCTCTGGCCGGCATGGACCACGATGGCCGTCTCGCTGTTCACCGGAGGGCCGGGGTCGACCCAGTCGATCCGAGGCTCTTCTGTCTTCGCCGTCGCGGCGTCGAAGCCGTCCCAGTCCTGGGCCTCGGTGTAGTACGCAAGGGCCGCCGCCAGGCCGCTTCGCATGTTGGTCTGGATGGCCCGGTCCTGGGCACGCTTGCGGGCGCCCAGGAACGTGGGGAGGGCGATGGCGATCAGAACGCCGATGATCAGCACGACCACCATCAGCTCGATCAGCGTGAAGCCCTCCTCGCTCAAGGGGCACCACCTGGATCCATCGCGTTCTCGCCGTCGCA
>VAYX01000129.1 GCA_005885325.1 Actinomycetota bacterium | reverse complement strand
ACACCGTGCCGAGCGAGGTGCTATTGGGCGTGTTCGCGGCCCGGCGCAAGGCGAGGCGACCCAGCCTCGCCTACTGCGGGGACGATGCGAAGAGCAAGAAGACTGCTGCCAAGCTGATCCGCGACGCGGGGTTCGATCCTGTGGACGCCGGGCCCCTACGGATCGCCCGGTACACCGAGCCGTTCGCGCTACTCATCGCACAACTCGCGTACGAGGGGGACGAAGGGCCGGAGCTCGCGTACCGTTTCGAGCGGTTGGGGGGGAAGGCATAGTTCTACTGCGGCGTGTCCAGCGGATGCGTGCTCCGCCCGTAGAACTCGTTTGACTGCACGGATCGCCTGCACGATCCCGTTGATCCACGTCCGCACCTCGAACTCGCCGAGCTCGCGCGTTGCGGCGGCGCCTTCGCCGGCATAGTGATTCGGGAACCGCGCGTACCACCAGATGCCCGTGTACACGCCGTCCGGGAGCTTCAGGCGCGCCTGATCCGCCCCTGATTCCTGCGTTGCGCGATCGAGGTGCACGAGGTCGGGCCGCGCGATCATGCTCACGGACGTTTCGCTCTCGCCCGCATGCATGTCGGTCGCCGGGCTCGATTTGTGCTTCGGCTCGCCCGGCCCGCTACGCGCGATCCCCGCCACGTACACGACGTAGTCATGCGGCGTGTCGAGCTGCGTCTGCGCGAAATACGGCAGCAGGCTGTTGTTGCCGCCGTGACCGTTCACGATGATGACCTTCTTGCAGCCATTCCGGGCCATTTCGTCGGTCGTCTCTTGCAGCAGTTCGAGCTGCAGCCGCCGGCTGTAGGCCACCGTGCCCGGTTGCTGTTTCGCTTCGGCGATTTGGCCGAAATAGTACTCCGGAAATACGATCGCGTATTCCTGCTGGGCGGCATTGAGGGCGACGTACCGCACGTTGAGCAGATCGTTGCCCAGCGGCAGATGAGGCCCATGCTTCTCCATGATGCCGAAGGGCAGCAGGCACGTGCCTTGCGCCCGGGCGATGCCGTCCTTGAATTCGGCCGCCGACAGCTCCTCCCAATGCACCGAGAGCTTGGGTTGTGCCGGCGCCTGCGCCCACACGATCGAGGCGCCGAACACGTTGAGGGAAAGCAGCAATGGTTTGTACACGTGGCCTCCCGGCTGAAAAGTCATCAGGGGGTCGCCCGGGCACCAGCTTTGGGCATCGGGTAGTGCGCGTCGATGAACCGGCAAAACGGCTCCTTGAACTTCCGCCGGTTCTGAGGAAGGTTGAACCAGTCCCGGTGCTTGGCGTTCTCTGCGGCGATCACCGGATACCAGGTCTCGCGCAGTCGTCGTTTCGACCAGCCCTGGCAGCGGTCATAAACGGTCTCCACGAAGTTCCAGACCATGAACGCGTACAAATCGTACTCCCGCGCCTTGCCGGGATCGGGCGATGTCGGAAAGTCCATGAGTTCGGGGTGCTCAAGCCCCAGCCGCAGCAGATCGAAATAGACGCGGTCCAGCTCGGCGTAGTAGCTGTCTCGCAGTGTCGTCCGGAAGCTCCAGATCGAATAGAACAGGGTGAGGACGATGCCGAGGCCCGCCCCGGTGTCGGCGATAATCTGAACTTTCGTCCACATGGTCATCACTTCGGTTCCCTCAGCAAACGCTACCACGCTGGTCCCTCCTCTCAGACTCACTCGAGTCGAACGGGGTCTGACACGTCGTGCAACATCCGGTCGATCCGCGGATCGTCAAACGAGCAGCGGTACACGTCCCGATAGATCGTCCGGAGCCATCGTTCCAGGTCGCCCTTGGGAAGCTGCCGCAGCGGTTCCGCCGAGTACAGCATCACGTCCATCTCGGGGACAGGGCCTTGGCCAGGCAACGGCAGGATGTAGTGCAGCCCGGAGACTCGCATACACCCCAGACGCCGATAGAACTGCTGTCTGCGCGTCCGCAGCCCCCGGTCGGCGGACGCTTCCCGGTCGGAGTCGACCTCGAGCAAGATGGGGAGGCTCGCGTGGGGGGCCACGGTCTGCTTGAACAATGCGCTCCCCAAGCCGCGATTCCGTCGCTCGGGCGTCACCGCCATGTACTCGAGCAGTGCAAACCGCTCGGCGGGGGGCAAGAACAGGATGCTGAAGCCCTTGACGTGGCCGGCGTCCTTCATCACCCCGACCCAATGGTCGGGCGCGCGGACCATCGCGCAGATCCACGCCTCAGGCTTCTGCTCCCGCACCGCGATCGATGCGGCGTAGATTTCGTACAGTTCCCGAAACATCGATCCGCTGCAGGATTGCAGTTGTTCCACGTGATCGAGATCGGTCATGGAGGACGAATCTAGGCCATTTATGACCGACCCACAGGTGGTGATCATTGGCGCCGGCGTCGCCGGCCTGACCGCGGCGCGCGAGCTCTCGGCAGCGGGCGCGCGCGTCCTGGTGCTCGAGGCACGGGATCGCCTCGGCGGCCGCGTCATGACGCACCACACGGCCGACGGCCCGGTCGAGCTCGGCGCCGAGTTCGTTCACGGAGCCTTCCCCGAGACTCTCGCGGTCGTCCAGGAAGGTGGCCTGCGGCTCCGGGAGGTGGTCCGAGGCGCGCCGCGCCGGCCCGTCGCGCCGGACTACTTCTCTGCCATGGATACGCTGCTCGGGCTCGCGTCGGTCGGAGCTGCCGACGAATCCTTCCAGCATCTCGTCGAACGCGTCGACGCAAACCCCGAGATCAAGGCGCGAGCGCTGCGTCTCGTCGAGGGCTATCACGCAGCCGATCCCGCTCGTATGAGCGTGCAGTCCCTGATCCGCAACACCGCTGCGGACGAGCGACCAGGGGGCGACCGGCAGTTCCGGTTCGCCGAGGGCTACGACAGCCTCGTGACGGCCATCTTCCAACGGGTCGACGCTCAGCTCTGCGATGTGCAGTGCAACGTCGTGGCGACTGCCGTCGAATGGCGACGGAAGCGGGTGCTCATCAGGACCTCCACCGGCGCGGAGTTCACGGCGCCGCAGGCGATCGTCACGGTGCCACTCGGCGTGCTCAAGGCCGGGACACTCCACTTCACGCCGGCGCTGACGGGAAAGGAACAGGCGCTGCGCACTTTGGAGATGGGCGCGGTCGTGCGCGTCAGCTTGTGCGTCGAGAGCGAGGTCTGGGCGACACAGGATCGTCTTTCGAGCGACGGTTTCCTGCTCACCGGTGATCCTCCGTTTCCGGCATGGTGGGTGAGCCGCCCACCGCCGTTTCCAGTCGTGACGGGCTGGGCCGGGGGTCCCCATGCGCGGGCGCTCGCCGGGCTCAGTGAGGCGCAGCGCGTCCGCGCCGCGCTCGACGCGTTGCCGCAAGTCCTCGGGATGGACCCGGCGCGGCTGCACAAGGGACTGCGTGGCGGATTCAGTCACGACTGGCAGGCCGATCCGTTCTCGCGCGGGGCCTACAGCTATGCCGCGGTCGGCGGCAGCGTCGCGGGAGAGGAGTTGGGGGTGCCGCTCGATGGGACGCTGTTCTTCGCGGGGGAAGCCACGGAATCAGATGGCCAGAACGCGACGGTCCACGGCGCGATCGCCAGCGCGCAGCGGGTCGCGAGAGAAGTTCTGCGCGGCTAGGGGCTTTGTCGAGGTACCGCTTTGCTCTCTCCAGGCGTTAGCGATTCAGATCCCAGACCCGCTCACGCCCCCGGCGGGCGTGGCCCACGAGCCCCACGTCGCCGAGGGCGCGGAGGTGGCGCGTAATCGCTTGATCATGGTGGTCGAGAACTTCCGCCAACCTCAGACCCTAGTGAAGGAATCCGGACGGCGTTTCTTGGTGTGCGCTGTTCATGGCAACATTGTTCCTCCCCGTGATGAGATACGCCCCTCCCAGCATCGTTCCGATCACCAGCGCCAGGAGCATCGCCGTCCGCGTCGCTTTTGTCATAAGACCTCCATGGTCCTACTGATGTGAGAGCAACACCGGCTTGCCATGCTCGATCTCCCACACGGCCGGCATCGATTGGAAGTTGCCACTGCCCGCCAGCTTGGTCAGCGTGCCCGCGTTGCCATCATAGGTTCGGATGTTGCGGACATACACCGCCGGATTCTCTCCGCGCTCGAACGCCTGCACGATCATGTTGAAGTCGTCATACGCGTAGGGCATCATGTGCGTGGCGAACTGCGTGCCGGGATACAGTTTTTCGAACCGGGTCTTGAAGGCAAAATCCCGGAGATTGCTGTCGGTATACCAGGTTGCTTCGAACAGTTCGGGCCGCTGGCTGACCGATGGGGCCACGACCGAAGCGATGTTGCGGATCTTGGCGTCTGCTAACTGTTGAGCGAGCTCATCCAGCTGAGGATTCAGCGCTTCGACATAATAGACGTCGGGGTGCGAGGCCCGCGCTCGCGCGATCAACTTCCGAAAATCCGTGACCGAATCGTCGAATTCCTGCGCGTCGGTGATCGTGAGCCCGGCACGGCGTACTTCAACCTTGAGCGCCTCGAGGTGACCTTGGATGCTCGGATAGTCCTGGGTGAGCAGGGCGATGTTTCGGATGCCCCGCCGCTGCGCTTCCTGCACCCAGCGCACTCCCTCGGCTTCCGGTGACGGGATGTTCGTGAAGTTGTACGCCCCATCGCCGATTGACGTAACGGAGCACACACACGTATGCAGGATCTGCGCCGCGCTTGCGAGGGGCCGAGTGACCTGACCGAACCGCGAGATGCCACCGACGATTGCAGAGACCCGCTCGTCCTGAATCGCTCGCTGAATCGCTGCCCTCGCCTGATAGGGATCTTGTCCGACATCGACGAGGACGAGCTGGTACTGATACTTCGTGTCGCGGAGGTCGGACTGCGCCATCTGCACGGCTTTGAGAAATGAGCTTCCGAGAACGACGTACGGTCCACCCGTCGGCACGATCACGCCGATCTTGACGATGCCGTTGGACGGCGCGACCCAGCGATCCCGATCCGTGACCACGTAGGCGGCGACGATGACCCCCAAGGCGAGGACGCCGGCCGACGCGGGCAAGATGGATGCGCGCGCCGTGCCCCACCGCGCCCGGACCAGCCGATACGCGAACGCGGCAACGAATGCGCTCCCGATGAGCATCGCGACGCCGCTGACTTCCACCCATACCGGCGCGAGCGTGGGTCGGGGATATGACGTCGAGAGCGCGGACAGGAGCGTGCCGGCGAAGACCGGCAGCGCGCTCTTCCACAATCCCTTGAGCACCCCGAACCCGATCACCACCCAGAGATTCATCACGAGGTAGCCGCCAAACGCCGCGTTGCTCTGGGTCCGCTTGAACCACCAGAGCAGCAGTGACGGCACGACGATCAGGACGGCGCCGAGGCCGAACGCTTTAGGCCCGAGCACGGAGAGGTGATTGATCGTGATGAGCACGGCGGTCAGTACGACGCTCAGCAGCGAGCGGCGGGCGGCGTGATGGAGCTCGAGGGTCTGGGTCATGGTACCACTCCCGAACGATGTGTTTGATAGTTGACATTCTATCTATTACCGAACATCATGTTCATGTACGGGCGTTGGCAACGAGGAGTTGCCGCCCGCGATCGGCGATTCGGAACAGTCACGGGCATTTCGTTCGG
>VAYX01000128.1 GCA_005885325.1 Actinomycetota bacterium | reverse complement strand
ACCGTCCTCCGCGTGCATCGCCAGGCTGGCCAGGATCTGGCCGCCCAGGTGGCAGGGGCCGACGCCGTTCCCGGTGAATCCCAGTCCGTGATGGACGGTGCCCGACCGGGAGCTCCCGAAGAACGGCAGGTACGTGCCGGCGACGTCGATGGGGCCTCCCCATCCGGCCGCGAGGGGCACGTCGCGGAAGGTCGGGAACATCCGGTGCAAGTCGGCGGCGGCCGTCCGAAGGAACCGCTCGTCGAAGGTGAACCGCGGGCCGATCCTCCGAGCCAGGCCCGGCTGCATCCCCGCGCAGCCCAAGGCGATCCGTCCGTCGGGCGTCGTCCGGACGTAGTGCAGCGACGGCCGGAGATCACGCAGGGCCTCGCCGTCGGTCCAGTTGATCTCCTCCAGCCGTTCCGGCGCCGGTTCGGTCAACACGATGTAGCTCCCCCGGACGGCGAGGTTGCGGCGGAACCGCTTCCAGTGGATGCCCCAGGACCCCACGCCGATGACGGCGTCGGCTGCCTGCACGGAGCCATCCGGCGTCTCGGCCACCGCCGGCGGGCCGGCGGCGAACCGGCGGACCGGCGTCCCCTCGTAGATCCGCACGCCCCGCTCCAGCAGCACCCGGCGCAACCCCCGGGCCAAGCGGGCCGGCTGCACGGTGGCGGCATCGGGATGGAACACGCCGCCGAGGAGGACCGGCGAGTCGACGCGCTTCCGGACCTCGTCGGCGGAGAGCTCGACGAACTCGTCCTCCGCGCCGAGGCGCCTCGCCTCGTCGAGCTCAGCGCCCCACGAACCTTCCTGGAACGGGTTGGACGCAACGGCCAGCTCGCCGCCGAAGGTGAACCAGGCGTCGATGTCGTTCCGCTGACAGAACCGGCCGATCTCGGCCACGCTCCGGGAGGCCGCGAGGCAGAGCTCGAGGGCGTCGCCGTCGCCGAACCGCCGGGCCAGCTCGCCGATCGAGCTCCAGTACCCGTTCACGAACCCGCCGTTGCGACCGCTCGGCCCCCCGCCGCAGATGTCCTGCTCCAGCAGGACGACGTCGATGTTCGGCTCGCGCTCCTTCAGGAAGTAGGCCGTCCACATGCCGGTGTAGCCGCCGCCCAGGATCACGACGTCGGCGGCCGTGTCCGCCGCCAAAGGCGGACACGGCTCGCCCGGATCCTGCGCGAGCGCCTCGTCCATCCACCATCCGCGTTTGGTTCGCGGCGGGGGCTCGATCGGCATGGAGTCCATCAAGTGCTCCCTGGTATCGTGCGGGTTCCATTCTGACCCAAGCGTTCGGAGGAGGACGCGGTGGCCGGCGACCGGCGCGGAGATCCGCGCAGACCACGGAGCTGGGAGGTCACCGAGGGACCCGAGCGCGCGCCGGCGCGGGCGATGCTCCGGGCCGTCGGGTTCTCCGAGGAGGACTTCGGCAAGCCGCAGGTCGGCGTGGCCTCCTCGTGGAACGAGGTCACGCCGTGTAACTACCACCTCGGCAAGCTGGCCGCGCTGGCGAAGGAGGGCGTGCGAGAGGGCGGCGCGGTGCCGCTCGAGTTCACCACGATCGCGGTCTCCGACGGCATCGCCATGGGCCACGAGGGGATGAAGGCCTCGCTGATCTCTCGCGAGGTGATCGCGGACTCGGTCGAGCTCGTGATGCACGCCGAACGATTCGACGGCCTGGTGGGGATCGCCGGCTGCGACAAGAGCGAGCCGGGGATGCTGATGGCCATGGCCCGGCTGAACCTCCCGGCCGTATACCTGTACGGCGGCACGATCCTGCCCGGCACGTACGAGGGCCGCGACGTCACGATCCAGGACGTGTTCGAGGCGGTCGGAGCCCACGCCAAGGGCTCGATGAGTGACGAGCAGCTGCTCGCCATGGAGCGGGCCGCGTGTCCGACCGCGGGATCGTGCGCCGGGATGTACACGGCCAACACGATGGCCGCGGCGGCCGAGGCCATCGGCATGTCGCTTCCCGGCGCGGCCTCACCTCCGGCGGTCGACTACCGGCGCGAGGTGTTCGCGAGAGAGTCCGGGATCGCCGTCACCCGTCTGCTGGAGAAGGGCGTCGTCCCCCGCGACATCATGACCAGGGAGGCGTTCGAGAACGCCATCGCCGTGGTGATGGCCCTGGCCGGCTCGACGAACGCCGTGCTGCACCTCCTGGCCATCGCCCGGGAGGCCCACGTGGAGCTGGCGCTGGACGACTTCGACCGCATGTCCCGGCGTGTCCCACACCTGGTGGACGTCCGGCCCGCCGGCCGGTTCGTCATGTCGGACCTGGACCGGGTGGGCGGCGTGCCGGTCATCATGAAGGAGCTGTTGGGCGGCGGGCTGCTCCATGGCGACGCCCTCACGGTCACCGGCAGGACGATCGCCGAGAACCTCTCGGACGCCGCGCCGCCGGCTCCCGACGGCACGGTGGTGCACGCCGTCGGGAGTCCCATCCATCCGACCGGCGGCACGGCGATCCTGTACGGATCGCTCGCGCCGGAGGGAAGCGTGATGAAGATCGCCGGCGCCGAGCGCCTCACGTTCACCGGCACGGCCCGGCCCTTCGACTCCGAGCAGGAGGCGTTCGAGGCGCTCACGTCGGGGAGGATCGAGGCCGGAGACGTCATCGTCATCCGGTACGAGGGGCCGAAGGGCTCGCCGGGTATGCCCGAGATGCTCGCCGTGACGGCCGCGGTCGCGGGCGCGGGGCTGGGCAAGGACGTCGCGCTCGTCACCGACGGCCGGTTCTCCGGCGCCACGAAGGGGTTCTCGGTGGGCCACATCGCACCGGAGGCGCTCGTCGGCGGGCCGATCGCGATGCTTCGCGACGGGGACCGCATCGAGATCGACGCCGAGAACCGGCGCATCGACTTGCTGGTGGAGGAGGCTGAATTGGCCACGCGTCGCGCGGCGTGGAAGCCGCCCGCTCCCCGATACGAAAGCGGGGCGCTGGCCAAGTACGCACGCCTGGTCTCCTCCGCATCCGAGGGGGCCGTCACCTCGTGAGGCTCCCCGAGATCACCAACCCCGTCGCGCTCGAGTGCCGAGAGTGCCACGCGCGGTACCCGGTCGAGCCCCTGACGATCTGCGAGGAATGCTTCGGCCCCCTGGAGCCGGCGTACGACCTGGAGGCCGTGGACGGGGTGGACTTCCGCAAGCACGTCGAGGCGGGGCCGGCGTCGCTGTGGCGATACGAGGCCCTGTTGCCCGGCGGGCCGGGCATCGACCGGGTCGATCTCGGCGCGGGATTCACCCCGCTGCGGCTGGCCGAGCGGCTGGGGGAGCGCCTCGGCATGGAGCGCCTGTGGATCAAGGACGACTCGGTCAACCCCTCGAACTCGTTCAAGGATCGGGTGGTCTCGGTGGCCATCACCATAGCCAGGGCCTTCGGGTTCGAGGCCGTCTCGTGCGCCTCCACCGGCAACCTGGCCAACGCCACCGCGGCCCACGCGGCGAAGGCCGGCATCCCGGCGTTCGTGTTCGTGCCGGAGGACCTGGAGGTCGCCAAGATCCTGGCCACGGAGGCCTACGGGGCGAAGGTCGTGGCCGTGAAGGGGAACTACGACGACGTGAACCGGCTGTGCACCGAGGTGGCCGAGGCCCTTCCCTGGGCGTTCATCAACGTGAACATGCGGCCCTACTACGCCGAGGGCTCGAAGTCGCTGGGGTTCGAGGTGGCCGAGCAGCTCGGATGGCGGCTCCCGGACCACGTGGTGGTGCCGGTGGCATCCGGCGCGCTCATGACCAAGGTGCACCGGGCATTCCGCGAGCTCGTCGCCGTCGGCGCCGTGGAGGACCGGGCGTACCGGATCTCGGGCGCGCAGGCCGAGGGGTGCGCGCCGGTGGCCGACGCGTTCCGCTCCGGCGCGAGCGAGGTCCGTCCGGTGAAGCCGGATACCATCGCGAAGTCGCTCGCGATCGGCAACCCGGCGGACGGGTGGTACGCCATCCAAACGGCCAGGGACACCGGCGGAGCCGTGGAGGCCTGCCCCGAGGACGAGATCGTGGCTGGGGTTCGGCTCCTGGCCGAGACCGAAGGGGTGTTCACCGAGACCGCCGGCGGGGTGACCGTGGCCGTGTTGAAGCGCCTTCGGGAGTCGCGCGCGATCGCTCCCGAGGAGGAGACCGTGGCCCTGATCACCGGGAACGGGGGTCGAGCCGTCCTTGGACGAGTTCCTCGGCGCCCTCCGCGGCTGAACCGCTGCGCCGAGTTGCGCCGCACCGCTCCCCGGGACGAGACTGACGGCGTCCTAACTGGGAGGGAGGGGCCATGCGGAAGAAGCTCGCGCTCATCGTGGCGGGGGTGCTCGTCGCAGGAGGTGGGACCGTCGCCTCGTTGATCGGGTCGTCGGCGTCGGCCGCCACGACACTGAAGGTGGTCGAACACTCCGTCACCGACACGGTTATCGACATCGGGAAGCCCGGCGACAGCCGTGGGGACCAGCTGACGTTCCGAAACCAGGTCTACGACGCCACCGACACCACGGTGGCGGGCA
>VAYX01000127.1 GCA_005885325.1 Actinomycetota bacterium | reverse complement strand
AGGGTGAGTGTGATCGGCGCACCCAATGCGAGGAGGGGAGGGGCGAGGAGCGTGAGCAGCAGGTGCTGCGCCATGTGGACGCTGAAGGAAGCCTCCGCGTAGGCGTCGATCGGCGAGGCCAGGGCGAGCGCGACGACGGCCAGCCCGCCGAAGAACGCGACCGCGGCGCGACGCGGATGAGGGGTTCCGGCGCGCGCCGCCCGGCGAAGGCCCATCGCGTACAACCATGTGGCGGCCACGATCGGCACGATCGCCAGCGGGTTCAGCGTCCACGAGGTCAGGATGGTCGCGGCTCGGGCATCGGGGGGGACGGAAGGGAGCACCACCGCCACATGCTCGCACGGTCCGAGTGGGCGACGAGAAGCAGCTCCGCACGCCGGTTTGCGAACTCGTTGCTCCGGGCATAGAACCAGGTCATGGCCCAGGCCCCGGCGGCGATCGCCACCGCCCCCCGGGAGATCGCTCCCATCCGATTCGGCACCATCGTCTTCCTCGCCTCGGAGCTGGTGTTCTTCGGCGGCTTGTTCGCCGCCTACTTCACACTCCGGTCGCAGACGAGCCCGTGGCCTCCGTCGGGCGTGGAGCTCGACGTGGCCCGCCCGTCGCTTGCCACCGCGCTGCTCATCCTGTCGAGCTTCACGTTCGTGGCCGGTCTCCGAGGGGCTCGTGCCGGGCGTCTCGCGTCGCTCCGCCGGTGGATCGTGGTGACGATCCTCCTCGCGCTGGCCTTCCTTGGCCTCCAGCTCCTCGACTGGGTCCAGGCCGGCTTCTCGGTCTCGTCACACGCGTACGGCACGATGGTCTACGCGATGACCGGCTTCCATGGGCTCCACGTGATCGCCGGCGTCCTGTTGATGCTCGTCGTCCTGGGGCGCATGGCCCAGGGCGCATATCGCGACGGGAACGTCGACGGGCCCGAGGCGGTGGGCTACTACTGGCACTTCGTCGACGTCGTGTGGATCGGCCTGTACGCGACGATCTTCCTCCTTCGATGAGCCCGAGGTGAGCGCCGTCGCCGGCTCCGAGACGGCCGTCCGCAGGCGGATCCTGCGCTACGGGCTGCTCCTCGCAGTGGCCGGCCAGATCCTGTGGTCGTTCCGGCCGGCGCCCGGCCGGGCACTGACCGCGCAGGAGGCCGCGGGCCGGGCGCTGTACGAAGCGAACTGCTCGACCTGCCACGGCCTTCAGGCCGAGGGCTCGGGGAGCGGACCATCGCTGCACGGGGTGGGCCCGGCTGCGGTGGACTTCATGCTCAGCACGGGGCGGATGCCGCTCGCCGATCCGGCGGCCCAACCGATACGGCAACCGCCGAGGTTCGACCCCCAGGAGATCGCCGCGATCGTCGCCTACCTGACGGCGATCGCTCCGGGCGGCCCCGGGATCCCCGAGGTCGACCCCCAGGCCGGTGCCCTGCCCCGCGGGGCGCAGGTGTTCCTGAACAACTGCTCGGGCTGTCACGGGGCCGGCGCGATCGGCGACTCGGTCGGCGGCGGCCAGATCGCCCCATCGCTGTATGCCTCCTCCGCCAGGCAGATCGGGGAGGCGGTGCGGTTCGGACCCGGCGTGATGCCGAAGTTCGCCACGGCGGACCTGTCCGAGCAGGACCTGAACTCGATCGCACGCTACGTGCTGTGGATCCGTGACCACGGAGATCGAGGCGGACTCCAGCTCGGACGGGTCGGCGCGGTCGCGGAGGGGTTCGTCGCCGTCGTCATCGGCCTGGGGCTGCTGCTGGTGGTGATCAGATTGACGGGGTCGAAGACGTGAGGCGCGCGACCCTCGTCGCTGCGGTCTCGTTCGGCGCGGCCACCCTCGCCGCTCTCGGTCTTTTCGTCGTGTACATCGCGGGGGGCCAACCGCAGGTGGAAGGGGCCCTCCTGTTCGTGGCTCTGGCCGGGCTGGGAGCCGGACTCATGGTGTGGGCCACGCGCCTCATGCCCGGGATCGGCCAGGTGACGCAGGCCCGTCGCCATGCCCCGCCGCCGCCGGAGGAAAAGGAGGCGGCGGCCGAGGCGATGGCCGGCGGGGTCGAGGAGATGAGCCGCCGCCGGCTCCTGTTCCGGTTGTTGTTGGGGGCGGCGGGGGCGCTCGGGCTGGCCGCCATCTTCCCCGTCCGCTCCCTGGGCCGTGCCCCGGGCGCCTCGCTGTTCCGGACGGAGTGGCGCGCCGGCCAACGGCTCGTGGACGTCGACGGGAACCTCGTCACCCGGGACACGCTGGATGTGGATTCGTTCACCACCGTGTTTCCGGAGGACGCCGTGGGCTCGGGCGACTCGCAAGCGGTCCTGATCCGCGTCGCGTCGGGATCGCTCCAGCTTCCCGCCGACCGGCTCGTGGGAGCGCCGGACGGCTACGTCGCCTACTCCAAGATCTGCACCCACGCCGGCTGTGCGCTGGCGCTGTACCTGGCGGAGGTGCACCAGCTCCGCTGTCCCTGCCATCAGTCCACCTTCGACGTGTTGAACGGGGCGCGGCCGGTGTACGGGCCGGCGGCCCGGCCCCTGCCGCAACTGCCCATCCAGATCGACCCCGACGGCACGATGCGCGCCCTGAGCGACTTCACGGCGCCGGTGGGACCCAGCTTCTGGGATCTGCCGCCGTGATCGTACGGCGATGGGTGGAGGGGGTCGACGAGCGCCTGGACGGAAGCTCGTTCATCAGCAGGAACCTGCGGAAGGTCTTTCCGGACCACTGGGCGTTCATGCTCGGCGAGATCGCCCTGTACAGCTTCCTCCTCCTGGTCCTGACCGGAACGTTCCTGTCCTTCTTCTACCTCGCGTCCCACCAGCCGGTGACGTACGCGGGGCCGTACCAACCGCTCCAGGGCCAGACCGTCTCGGCGGCCTACGACTCCGTGATGCGCCTGTCGTTCGAGGTCCGGGCTGGCCTGGTGATGCGGCAGATGCACCATTGGGCGGCGCTCGTGTTCATGGCCGCCATCATCGCCCACCTCATCCGGGTCTTCTTCACCGGGGCGTTCCGAAAGCCACGCGAGATCTCCTGGCTGATCGGCATCGGGTTGTTCCTCTCGGGGATCGGGGCCGGATTCACCGGCTACTCCCTCCCCGACGACGCGTTGTCCGGAGCGGGCCTTCGGATCGCGTACTCGATCATCCTGTCGATCCCGTTCGTCGGGACCTGGCTCGCGTACCTGTTCTTCGGCGGTGAGTTCCCCGGTCCCGACATCCTGAACCGGTTGCTCGTGCTGCACATCTTCATCATCCCGCTCGCGATCTTCACGCTCCTCGGGGCCCATCTCGCAGTGGTGTGGCACCAGACCCACACGCAGTTCCGAGCGCCGGGACGAACCGAGGACACGGTGACCGGCACTCCGGTGTGGCCGAAGTTCGCGCTGAAGTCGATCGGCCTCGCGTTCACGACGTTCGGGGTCATCGCGCTCCTCGGCGGGCTGTTCCAGGTCAACCCGATCTGGCTCTACGGCCCGTTCGTCCCGTACTCGACGGCATCGCCCTCGCAGCCCGACTACTACATCGGATGGCTCGAGGGGCTGCTCCGGCTGTGGCCGAACTGGGAGTTCCACGTCTTCGGCCACACCATCGGGGAGCTCCTGCTCCCGGGCCTGGTGGTTCCGGGGCTGGTCTTCACGATCCTCGCGCTCTGGCCGTTCCTGGAGGCCCGGCTGAGCGGGGACCACGAGTGGCACCACTTCGCGCAGCATCCACGGGAGGCGCCGGTGCGAAGCGCGTTCGGGGCCGCGGGCGTGGCCTTCTTCGTCGTCCTGGTGCTGGCGGGTGGCAACGACGTCGTCGCGAAGTTTCTCGGGATCGAGGTGGACTCGTTCAACACGATCCTCCGGTTGGCCCTGGTCCTTGGACCGATCCTGTCCGGACTGGTCACGTACTGGATCTGCCGCGACCTGCGGGACCGGCCCCTGCACCCGCTGGCGGCGCCGCCGAGCGTCACGTTCCGGCGGAACGCGGCCGGAGGGTTCGACGAGATCGAGACCGAGCCGCCCGTGGCGGGACATGCCACCGAGGAGCCGGACCGACGATGACTCGGGCCCTGCGAGCCGGGCGCCGGGCGACGCCGGCCGGGCTCGCCCTCCTGGGGACGGCGTGTTCGGCGTCCTTCGGGATGCCCCGGGGGGCCACCGAGCAGGGGGCCGACATCTTCCGGCTGTGGCAGATCTTCTTCATCGCCGCCATCCCGGTGGCCGGCGTCGTCTACGGTCTCATCTTCTGGTCGGTCATCAGGTACCGCCGCCGGCGCTCGGAGGACCCCGCTGCGCTCGGCTCGCAGTTCCGAGGGAACCACCGGCTCGAGCTCGTGTACATGGGCATCCCCGTCCTGATCGTCATCGGCCTGTTCGCGGCGTCTGCCACGGTCGAGGTCCGGGTGGATCGGGTCTCGCCTCATCCCGACGTCGTCGTGAACGTGGAGGCCTACCGGTGGGGGTGGCGGTTCACCTATCCCGGCC
>VAYX01000120.1 GCA_005885325.1 Actinomycetota bacterium | reverse complement strand
GTCGGCCGCGTAGCTTCCCAGCCCGGGCCAGTCGAAGATCGCTTCCACCAGGAACGTGTTCGCCAGCGAGTAGGCGAACACCAGCGCGACCACGGCGATCACCGGGTTGAGCGCGAGCTTCATGGCGAACCTGCCGAACACCGCCCGCTCGGGGAACCCCAGCGAGCGGACCATCCGCACGTGATCCTCCCCTACGGTGTCCAGCACGGTTGCACGAACCATCCGCGTGATGACGCCGAGCGGGTACGACGCGATCACCAGTGCCGGCAGCACGAGGTGCGCGGCGGCGCTCCGCATCACCACCCAGTTGCCGGTGACGAGCGAATCGACCACGACCATCCGCGTGTACTGCGTGAGCGGGTGCGTGTAGTCGAGGTTCGGGTCGTACTGCCCGGCCACCGGGAGGAGGTGCAATCGTTGGAAGAACACGAGCTGGAGGATCAGGGCCAGCCAGAACGCCGGCATGGACACCCCGAGCACCGCGCCGACCCGGATCACCCCATCGGCGGCCTTGCCCGTCCACTTGGCCGAGATCAGCCCGAGTGGGATCCCCAGGACCAACGAGAAGAGCAGGGCCGCGGTGACCAGCTCGATCGACGCGGGGGCCCGGTCCTTGATGTCCGACAGCACCGACTGGTGCGTGTGGATCGACGTCCCCCAGTCGCCGCTCAGCACGCCCTTGAAATAGCGGCCGATCTGGACCGGCAGCGGCCGGTCCAGATCGAGGTCGTGCCGCACCCGGGCGATCTCGGCGCGCGAGGCGTGCGGTCCGGCCCACGATGCGGCCGGGTCGCCGGGCACGACGCGGGCGATCACGAAGGTCAGCGCGACCACCCCGGCCACCACGAGGACGGCCAGGACGACCCGCCGCGCGACGTACCGGATCAACCCTGTGGCGTCAGCTCGTAGCCGAACACGACGTTCGGGTAGGCCGGGTTCTCCACGAAGCCGCCCACCGAGGACAGCAGGGCCTTCTGGTACACCTGCGTGTACAGCGAGATCGCCGGCATCGCCTGGAGCAGCAGGTCCTGCATCTGCTTGTACGTGTCGATCGCGCTCGGCCGGTCGGTCGCCGCCTGGCTCTCCACGCCGTCGATCAGGCCGTCGAGCTGCGGGTTCGAATAGTAGGTCAGGTTGAAGTAGGGCTTGGACTCCGTGTGGAACAGGTTGATGAACCAGGAGTACGGATCCGCGTAATCCGGCCACCAGTAGAACAGCAGGATGTCCTGGCGGTCCGAGGGGTTCGAGGACTTGGCCTTCGACCATTGGGCCGGCCACGCCAGCCCGCGAACGTCGACGTTGACGTTCAGCTTGGCCAGGTTCGACTTGATCAGCGTCCCGACCAGCTGCTCGTCGGCATCACCTTGGGTGTAGGTCAGCGTGAGGTCCATCGCCTTGCCGCCGGGGCCGTAGCCGGCCTGCTCCAGCATCTGCTGCGCGTTCGTCGCGTCGAACACCGGGTTCGACAGGTCGTCGAAGTGCCCCCACAGGCCGGGCGGGACGTAGCCCGAGATCTGGTCGGCACCGCCGTGGAGCGCCGAGATCATCCCCGGGTAGTCGATCGCGCTGGCCACCGCCTGTCGCACCGACTGATTGGCCAGGGGGCCGGCCGACGTGTTGAGCATCGCGAGCAGCGTTTGCCACGAGGGATCGTCCGTCGTCTGGAACCCGTCCTGGCCCTGGAAGCTCTGCCACAGCTGCGGCGTCATCCGCTCGACCATGCTCACCTGGCCCGACCGGAGCAGCTGCGCGGCCGTCGTCGGCTCCGGCGTGACCCGGAAGACGTACCGGGTGTAGTGCGCGCCGTCCCAACCGCCCCAGTAGTCGGGGAACGAGGTGAGGCGAAGCTCGATCTCCTGGCCCTTGTTCCAGTCCTCGAGCGTGTACGGGCCGGTCCCAGCCTCGTGGCCCTGCTCGAACCACTTGCCGAGGTCCTCGGAGCCGGAGGCCTTCGTGTCGTAGATGTACGCGGCGTAGTCGGCCGAGGCGATCAGGTCGATCGGCGCCGGGTACTTCAAGTGGAACGTCACGGTGTCGGGTGTCGAGGCATCGATCGACTTCACCGGGCCCCAGATGTAGGAGGCCCCCCCGTTGACCTGGATGGTCCGGTCGATCGAGGCCTTCACGTCCGCGGACGTCATGGCCCGCCCGGTGTGGAACGTCACACCCGGTCGAAGCGTGAACGTCCAGGTGAGCCCGTTGGAGGAGGTCGTCCACGACGTCGCCAGCAGCGGCTCGACCTGCTGGGTCTGGGAGTTGTACCGGGTCAGCTGCTCGTACATGTTGTTCATGGCGATGATCTCGTTCGAATAGCCGGTGGCCGGGTCCCACCCGATCATCACCTGCGAGTTGACGTCGTAGGTGAACGTCGCGTTCGCTCCCGGGCTCGGCGTCGTCTTCTCGGTGCTGGTGCCCTGGCACGCGACCCCGAACATCGCGAGCACCACCACGACGCAGGCGATCCGCCAACCCCCTCGCTGCATGCCCTCCTCCTTCTTCCTGTGGCGCATCGTCAGCACCGGAGCGGCCCGGCCGCCTTCACCCGGATCCGCACCGCCGGGTTCGTCAGGTACGCCAGCGGCACCTCTTCGATCTCAACGATCTCTACGTGATCGGCGTCGGCCCCGGCTCGCACCGCGCGCTCCCGAGCCTCGTCCGAGGCCTCCTCGATCGCGGCCTGCCGCCCACCCGAGCCGAGATGGAAGATCCGGTCGACGTCCCCGGACACCGAGGCGATGGCCGCCCCGATCGCGTTGGCCACGTCGAAGTGGTCGGGCCGGTGGATCTCGCTCACCCCGGCCAGCTGATCGGGGACCAGGATGCTCCCGCCGCCGACGGCGATCAACGGGCGGTCCTCGCGCGAGGTCTTCACCCGGTCGATGGCGTCGGCCAGCATCGCGTCGGAGCGCCGGATGGCCTCGGCGAGGACATCACGATGGGCGGCCGTTCGTCCCACATCGCCGAGATCCGCGCGCCCGCTGGCCACGGCTGCATCGGTGAGGGTCGGCGTGGAGCCACCGAAGACCAATCCCTCTTGGGTCAGCTGGTACCCGACGCTCTGCGGCCCCACCGCGACCTCCGACCTCGGGCCAGAGACTACGCTCCCCCCTCCAAGAGCGATAGTGACCAGGTCGGGCATGCGAAAGTTCGTCTCGATGCCGCCGATCGTGGCGTCCTGCGCCGACTCGCGGGGGAAGCCGGAGACCAGCACCCCGACGTCGGTGGAGGTCCCGCCGATATCGGCGACCAGCGCATCGCGGGCCCCCGTCAGGTACGCCGCGCCCCGGATGCTGTTCGCCGGGCCGCTCCCGATCGTGAGCACCGGATAGCGGACGGCGTAGTCCATCGCCATCAAGGCCCCGTCGTTCTGCGCGAAGAAGGTCGTGGCGCCGATGCCGTGGCCCTCGAGCGCATCGGTGAGGGCCTCGGCGACGTGCCGGGCCACGCCGGCCAGCGCGGCGTTCAACACCGTCGCGTTCTCCCGCTCCAGCAATCCGACCGAGCCGATCTCGTAGCTGAGCGAGACGTCGATGTCACCCAGCTCTCGCTTCACGACCTCCGCCGCCTCCAGCTCCTGCCGTTCGGAGACCGGCGCGAACACCGACACGATCGCCACGCCGTCCGCCTTCCCGGCCACCGAACCGAGG
>VAYX01000119.1 GCA_005885325.1 Actinomycetota bacterium | reverse complement strand
GCGAGTTCGTGGCGGGGCCGCAGATGGTCCTGCCGATCGGGCAGACCACCCGGATCGTGCTCACGGCGAACGATGTCATCCATGCGTTCTGGGTCCCCGACTTCGTGTACAAGCACGACGCGATCCCCGGGCGCACCTTCGTGTTCGACCTCACGCCAACGAGGACGGGGACCTTTTACGGGGAGTGCGCCGAGTTCTGCGGGCTGAACCACGCGTACATGACCTTCAGCGTCCGCGTGGTTCAGGCGACCGAGTTCGCACTGTGGCTCGCGCAGATGCGGGCCGGACAGGCGGCGGCGTGAGCGTCACGTTGGAACGTCCGGTCGCCGCCCAGCCCGAGGAGCCGCCGCACCGGATGGGCCCGGTCGAGCGGCTCACCTCCACCGACCACAAGAACGTCGGGATCCTCTACTGCGTGACGGCGTTCGGCTTCTTCCTGGTCGGAGGAGCGCTGGCAGGGCTGATGCGCGTGGAGCTGGCCGAGCCTGCCCGCCAGGTCGTGTCCACCCAGGCCTACAACACCATGTTCACGATCCACGGCACGGTGATGATCTTCCTGTTCGTCGCCCCGTTCGGGATCGGGTTGGCCAACTACCTGATCCCCTTGCAGATCGGCGCTCCCGACATGGCGTTCCCCCGTCTGAACCTGACCTCGTACTGGTTCTTCGCCGGGGCCGGCCTGCTGATCCTGCTCTCCGGGGTGGCATCGGCGGGTGGGGGAGCGGCGATGGGGTGGTACGCCTATACGCCGCTCTCCGAGTTGCGGTACTCGCCCGGGGTGGGGGTGGACCTGTGGATCCTGGGGATCGTCCTCGTCGCCATCTCGAACGTCATGGGGGGCGTGAACATCCTGGCGACGGTGTTCCTGATGCGGGCCCCGGGCATGACCATGTGGCGCCTACCCATCTTCACCTGGAACATGGTGGTCACCGCCATCCTGGGGCTGGTGGCGTTCCCTCCGGCCGTCGCGGCCTTCGCCCTCCTGTTCATCGACCGCCGGCTGGGCGGGCACGCGTTCGACCCCCTCGGGGGCGGCGACCCGGCCCTGTACCAGCACCTGTTCTGGTTCCTTGGCCACCCGGAGGTGTACATCCTCATCTTGCCGTTCTTCGGGATCATCACCGAGGTGATCCCGGTCTTCTCCCGGAAGCCGTTGTTCGGCTACCTGGGGCTCGTGCTGGCCACGATGGCCATCGGGGCGCTGTCGATGGGCGTGTGGGCGCACCACATGTTCACCACGGGCGTCGTGAGCAACCCATTCTTCTCGGCCATGTCGCTGCTCATCGCCGTGCCGACCGGGGTCAAGTTCTTCGCCTGGACCGGCACGATGTGGAAAGGGAAGATCAGCTTCACGGTGCCGATGCTGTTCGCCCTGGGCTTCCTGCTGAATTTCCTGATCGGTGGGGTCACGGGGGTGATGCTCGCCTCGGCCCCCATCGACTTCCACATGAACGACTCGTACTTCGTCGTGGCGCACTTCCACTACACGATCATGGGCGGGTCCGTCTTCGCCATCTTCGCCGGGATCTTCTTCTGGTTCCCCAAGATGACGGGGGCGATGCTCCGCGAGCGGCTGGGGCGGGTGGTGGCGGTGCTGCTGTTCGTGGGATTCAACCTCACGTTCTGGCCGCAGTTCGTCCTGGGCCTTCGGGGCTTTCCCCGGCGATACGTGAGCTATCCGCCGAACATCGGGTTCGACACGCCGAACCTCGTTTCCACGATCGGCTACGCCGTGATGTTCTCCGCGGTGGTCGTGTTCCTCGCCGACGTGGCGGTGTCGCTTCGACGAAGGGTCCCGGCGGGGGACGACCCGTGGGGCGGCAACTCGCTCGAGTGGGTCACGTCGTCGCCGCCACCGGAGCACAACTTCGACGCGCTCCCGCCGATCCGCTCGGAACGCCCGGCCTTCGACCTGCGCCATCCGGAGCTCGCTCCGTGAGGACCGCCGCATGGATGATGCTCGCGCTGTCCGCCTTCGGGGCGATCTCGGGCACGATCTACTGGTTCGTCACGTTCGAGCCGGCCGGGACGCTCCTACTGTGGTCGTTCTCGCTCATGCCGCTCATCGTCGCCGGCTACCTCGTGCTCCACGGGGCCGTGCGGACTCGAACCCTGGAGGACGATCCGGACGCCAGACCGGACCGAGCCGCCGGGCAGGAGCTCGGCACGTTCCCGGCCGCGAGCACCTGGCCAGTGGTCCTGGTCCTCGGCTCGATCACGGTCGGGGCTAGCCTCGTGTACGGCCTGCTCCTGTTGCCCGTCGGGCTCGGTGTCACGGCCCTGGCGGTGTTGGGCCTGATGCGGGAGAGCCGAAGCTAGCTGGTCGGGCGAGGACTGCTCGCCGCCGCTCCTTACCGGTCGTCCTGTCCCTTGCTGAACCGACCGTGGTCCCCGCCCTCGGGGTGATGCGGCTTCTCCTCCTGGCCGGCGGCGAAGTCGCCCTCGTGGCGATGCTGCTCGTCGGGAACCTCCATCTCCTGCCCTCGGGGGAACCGGGGCTTGCGGTGCTTCTCCGGCGCGTCCTCATCCTCTTCCTGTCCACGGGCGAAGTCGGGGCCGACCGGTGCGGGGGTCTGCTCGGTCATCGCGGATCTCCTTTCCACTCATCTACTCGTTCTTCGTCTGCCCCATACCCATGGGTTCATGGCAAGGAACTTCGGCGTGGCGAAGAGAGGTGAAGGGGTGCGCGAGCCGATTGGCTGGCCCGCCTGGATTCGAACCAGGACTAACTGATCCAGAGTCAGTCGGGCTACCGTTACCCCACGGGCCAAACGTCGCCCGGCCGCCAAGGGCCGGGCCGTCCGATGCTATCAGGCAGCCATGCCGGCCAGAGGGAAGGCCCGCATCCCCGGCGGAACGCCCGGCCGGAAGGAAGCCACCACCTTGAGGAAGTCCGACCGCTCGTTCGCCCAGTCTCCCGGAGGGAAGATCGCCAGGACGATGTACCCCACGCCCTGCTGGCCCAGGGTGAAGGTGGCCGCGACGCCGGCCACCTTCTGGCCCTGTCGTACGACGTCGGCCACGATCAGCTCCCCGGCGTTCCCACCGAGCCGCATCTCCTGTTCGTTCTGCACGTCTACGACCGGATTGCCGGTCAGGAACGCCAGGGCCATCTGCGGAAGGTCCTGGAAGGTGCCCGTCGTGACGGCCAGCGCCTCGTACACCGTCTGGTCTTGCGTCTCCGTCGTCTGGGCGGCCAGGTCGGTCAGACCACCGCCGAACCCACTCGAGGGCGACGGGGATGGAGCGGGAGGCGTGGAGACCACCCCGGTCAGGACGGAGGGTCCCTGCGAAGGGGGCTCGGACGGCGCCACGGCGATGTCGTTGGCCGCCGGAAGGTTCGCGCTGAACAGACCTTCAGGGTCGTAGTACCTGGCGAAGTCCCGGTTCTTGCCGGTCGAGCACGCCACGAGCGCCATCGCCGCCAGGGCCGTCGCGATCACCGTCCGCCGCATGGCGCAATGGTGCCACGGCGTCTGCGGAATTGACCAGCCACCCCCAAGGTCGTTACGTTGCAATCATCGGCCTGGGGGAAGGGCGGATCCCATGAACAAGAACGGCCTCATCGCGGAGATCGCCAAGCGGACCGGCTCGAGCAAGGCGGATATCGGCCGCACGATCGATGCGGCGATCAAGGTCATCCGGGATACCGTGTCCAAGGGGGAGCGCGTCTCGCTCGTGGGGTTCGGGACGTTCGAGCGCAAGCGCCGGAACCGCCGGGTGGCCCGTAACCCTCGCAAGCCGGCCACGCCGATCGTCGTTCCCGCCCGGGACCTGCCCTGGTTCATCCCCGGCAAGGAGTTCAAGGAGATGGTGGCCCGCCGCCGCCGGACCGTGGCCCGGTCGTCTAGTCGAAGGTGACGATCCGAAGGGTCCGGGCCAGCTTGCGCCCGCCCTCCTCGACGAGGTCGAACTTCACCCGCTGCCCGATGCGCAGGTACCTGATCCCCGCTCCCTCCACCGATGTCGGGTCGATGTGGACCTCGGTGCGGTCATCGGTCAGCAGTGTTCCGGTCCGTTCGGCGTCGTCGAAGTCCCTGATGGTGCCCTGCGCCACGCGGTCCTCCTAGCCCTGCGCGGTCAACCGCTCGCGGAGGTCCATCTCCAGGCAGACCTGGCGCGCACGGCCACGCCGTCCCGTGGCGAGCAGCGTCAGGATATCCGAGGGCAGGTCGAGGTCGAACGACAGCTCGCGCCGGTCCACCACGGCGGCCGGGAGGCCGCGCGCCTCCGCCTGGTCGAGGTGCCGGCGGAACGACTGTGGGCCGAACCGGGCCGGGATGGCTCTCGGCGGCCGGCGGAGCAGCAGGTTGGTCCCCACCTCGTCGTGGGAGGGCGCAAGGACCACCGGGCCCAGCGTCCGAAGCGCCGCCGTCAGGGCCTCGGTCGTGATCAGCGGGAGGTCGCCCGGCAGAACGGCGAGCGCATCGGCCTTCCTCTCCAGAGCCAGGCGCTCCACCTGCCGGACGGCCGAGGCGAGCGGTGGTTTCTCCTCCGGAACCGACCTGGCGCCGCGGTGGACGGCGATCTCCAGCACCACCTCGTCGGGGGAGATGACCCAGGTCTCCCATCCCGTCACCGCCTGGGCAGCGTCGAGGACGTCCTCCAGCATGGCCAGGGCCAGGGCTCCGCGTTCGAGGGGCGTGAGCTCGGGGGCGACCCGGCGCTTGGCCCCCGCGAGCGATTTCACCGGTACGGCGATGACCCGCATCGTCCAAGGCTATCGCGAGTCCACTGGCCCGGGGGTAACGGCGGGTGCCGCCCCGCAGGGCGTACGCTTGGCCAGAGACGGGACACACGGAGATCACCTTGACGACGCTTGCCATCGCCGCCTCGCCCTCGCGTGTGAGGTCGAACCTCGCGTACCGCGCGGCGCTCGCTCTTGCGGGCAGTTGGATTGTGGCGGGTCTGGCTCAGCTCGAGGTCAAGTTGCCATTCACTCCCCTCCCCATCACCGGGCGCGTCCCTCGGCCCCGGCTTTGGTGCGCTCTCCATAGGTCTCTACCTGGCGCAGGGCTCGGTGGGGCTACCGTTCTTCTCCGGCGGCGCGAGTGGCATCGGCTACCTGAGGCTTGCCTCGGTCACCGGAGGGTACCTCTGGGGCTTCGTGGTGGCCGCCTCGGTCGTTGGCGCCCTGGCCCGGCGGGGATGGGACCGCGACCTTCGCAGTGCTATCGGTGCCATGTTCGTCGGCGAGATCGTCCTGTACGCCGTGGCCATCCCTTGGTTGATGAGCTCCCTGGACGTGCCCCTCGAGAAAGCGCTGAACCTGGGTGTTGCGCCCTTCGTTGTTGGGGACACGCTGAAGCTGCTTTTGGCGGCGGGCTTGCTCCCAACCGCCTGGCGCTTCGTGAGCGAGCGGTAGCGATCGGGCAGGAGCGGCCGCCCCCGGAACGGCGACTACAATCGCGCAAGCGAGGAGGGGACCTGGAACCCTGGTTCGCCGTTGCGAAGGCCATCGTGGTTCCCCCGCTGAAGCTGTGGTTCAACTGGCGGCTCGAAGGCGTCGAGCGGGTGCCGCGCGAGGGGCCCATCATCATCGTCGGCAACCATCTCTCCTATCTCGATCCCCTGGCCCACGCGTACTTCGTGGTACAGGCGGGCAGGCGCCCGAGGTTCCTGGCCAAGGCGGAGCTGTTCGAGAACCCGTTCCTTCGCGTGGTCCTGCGGGGGGCGGGGCAGATCCCCGTTCGCCGCGGAACCGGGGACCAGGCGCCGCTCGAGGAGGCGGCGCGCGCGCTCGACCGGGGCGAGGTGGTGGTGATCTATCCCGAAGGCACCAGCATGACCGAGAATCCCGATCTGTCCCCCATGCGTGGCAAGACCGGAGCCGTCCGCTTGTCGATCCGGACCGGGGTCCCCATCCTGCCGGTGGCCACGTGGGGCGGTCAGTACGTGTGGCGCAAGGGCGGCCCGAAGCGCTTCACCTTCGGGCGTCCCATCTGGCTGAAGGCGGGCGAGCCCCTGGAGCCCCCGGCCATGGGCCCAGCCTCGGCGCAGGACCAGGAGCTGGTGCGACGGCTCACGGACGAGCTCATGGACCGGCTCACGGTGCTGGTGGACGATCTCCGGTCCCGCTACCCCAAGCGATGGGCCTGAGGCTACGCTTGACCGCATGAACAAGGAGCGTAGGCCGGGGTTCACCACGCGGGCCATCCATGTCCCTCCGCCACCGATGGATCAGCAGACCCCGAGCGTGCCGATCTTCCAGACCTCCACCTTTCGGTTCGACACGTCGGAGGACTATGCCGAGACGATCAGCTTCCGCCGTCCCGGCTACACGTACACGAGGGGATACGGCAATCCCACGCTGCTCACGTTCGAGCGAGCGATCGCCGAGCTGGAGGAGACGGAGTCGGGGTTCTCGTTCGCGTCGGGGATGGCGGCGGTCCACACCGTCGTCACGTCGCTCGCGCGGGCGGGCGACCGGATCGTCGCCAGCAACGAGCTCTACGGGGGCAGCTTCTCGCTGTTCACGAAGGTGCTCCCGCGATACGGGATCGAGGTGACCTTCGTCAGCCCGCACGATCCCGACGCGGTCGCGGCGGCGCTCCCTGACGCGGTGCTCTTCTACGTCGAGACGATCGCGAACCCGAACGTGACCGTCGCGGACCTCGAGGTCCTGGGCGCCATGTGCCGGGCGAGCGGTGTCCCTGCGGCGGTGGACAACACGTTCGCCTCCCCGTACCTGTGCAACCCCGCCCGGTTCGGGTTCGACCACGTGCTCCACTCGGCCACCAAGTACATCGGCGGCCACCATGACCTCACGGGCGGCGTCGTGGCGACCACCGAGGACGGGATGCGGCGGTTCCGCGACATGGCCATCGAGACCGGTGGCACGATGGCGCCCTTCGAGGCCTGGCTCGCCCTCCGCGGCCTGATGACGCTGGAGCTGCGGATGGAACGGCACTCGCGAAGCGCGCAGGCGCTCGCCGAGTTCCTCGAAGCGCGCGCCAAGGTGGAGCGGGTGCACTATCCGGGACTGGCCTCGCATCCGCATCACGAGGTGGCACGACGGCTCTTGCCCCGAGGGTTCGGCGGGATGCTGGCCTTCGAGATCGAAGGCGGCGTCGAGGCAGGGATGCGGTTCTGTGACGCGCTCGACCTCGCGTGGATCGCCACGAGCTTGGGGGGAACCCACACGCTCGTCGGCCACGCCGCGTCCACCACCCACCGACAGATGGATCCCGTTGCCCGCCGGGCGGCGGGGATCGCCGACGGCCTGGTCCGGGTGAGCGTGGGCCTCGAGGACGTGGAAGACCTGATCGAGGACTTCGACCGGGCCTTGGAGAAGGCATGAGGCGGCGGATCGCCATCCTGTTCGGAGGGCGATCCGCCGAGCACGAGGTCTCCGTGGTCTCCGCCCGCTCGGTGATGGACGCCCTGGACCCCGGGCGGTACGAGGTCATCCCCATCGGCGTCACCAGGGAGGGGCGGTGGCAGCTCGTGCCGGGCGGCCCGGCCGCCCTGGCGGCCGGGCCGCCCGGCCACCTGCCACGGGTGACCGAGGCCTCGGGTCCGGAGGTGGCTTTGGACCAGGAGCCGGGGTCCCAGACCCTGGTGGCCGAGGACGGGTCCCGGACTCCCATCGACGTGGTGTTCCCGGTGATGCACGGCCCGTACGGGGAGGACGGCTCGATCCAGGGGTTCCTGGAAGTGGCCGGAGTGCCGTACGTGGGGGCCGGCGTGCTGGCTTCGGCGGTTGGCATGGACAAGGCGGTGCAGAAGGTTCTGTTCCGGGCGGCCGGGATCCCCGTCGTGGAGCACGAGGTGGTGCTCGAACGCGAGTGGGAGGAGGACCCCGAGGCCGTGGAGGCCGGCGCGGAGCACCTGGGGTACCCGCTCTTCGCCAAGCCCGCCTCGCTCGGCTCGTCCGTCGGCGTGACCAAGGTGCACGGCCGGGCGGACCTCCGGGGCGCGTTGGAGCGCGCGTTCCGGTACGGACGCAAGGCCCTGCTGGAGCGGGCCGTGGAGGGTGGACGGGAGCTCGAGGTGGCCGTGCTCGGCAACGACGATCCGGTGGCGTCCGTCGCCGGTGAGATCGTGCCTCGGCACGAGTTCTACAGCTACGAGGCGAAGTACCTCGACGAGAAGGGAGCCGAACTCCTGATCCCGGCGAACGTCTCGCCGGAGATCTTGGAGGAAACGCAACGGCTGGCCGTTGCGGCCTTCCTGGCTGTCGACGGTGCCGGGATGGCCCGGTTGGACTTCTTCCTCCGGCCGAGCGGAGATGTGCTGATCAACGAGATCAACACCATCCCGGGGTTCACCCAAATCTCGATGTATCCCAAGCTGTGGGCGGCCTCCGGCCTCTCCTATCCCGAGCTGATCGATCGGCTGGTCGAGCTGGCGGTGGAGCGCCACGAGCGGGAGCGGAAGAAGGGGACGGGCCTGGATCCCTGAGGGCCGCCGTCCTCGAGGGGGTCTACAGATGGACGACCGGGCAGGTCAGCGTGCGCGTGATCCCCTCGACCGACTGGATCTTGGCCACCACGAGCTTGCCCAGCTCGTCGACGTTCTTGGCCTCGGCGCGGACGATCACGTCGTAGGGCCCCGTCACATCCTCGGCCTCGGCCACGCCCCCGATGTCCCGAACTTCCTTGGCCACCTGGGCCGCCTTGCCCACCTCGGTCTGGATCAGGATGTAGGCCTGGACCACCACGACGGACCTCCCTCGTTGGCGCGGACCCACAGCGTATCGACCGGCCGGAGGACGCGCCAACGCCCGTGTCCTCCGGCGTTGCCGCGGCGGGATAATCGGGGTATGGCCAGGGCCAAGAAGAAGAAGCGGGCGAAACGGACCGGGTTCCTCGAGACCTATCGGTCCATCCGAAAGCCCATGCCCCCGCCCGAGAAGGTGATGAAGGACCGCAGGCGCGAGGAGGAAGAGGATCGGGCCCGCAGGGAGATCGAGGAGGGCGAGGCGCCACGCTTCCCTGGGAGCGAGTGATCTTCGAGGATCGGGTGGACGCCGGCGAGCGGCTGGCCACGGCGCTGCTCGACTACGCCGGACGGGACGTGGTCGTCCTGGCGATCCCCAGGGGCGGGGTGATCGTCGGCGAGGTGGTCGCCCGACACCTCGGCGCTCCCCTGGACGTGGTCGTGCCGCGCAAGATCGGCGCGCCGGGCAACCCGGAGCTCGGGCTCGGCGCCATCGCGCCGGGGGTGCGTGTCCTCGACGATCGGATGATCCAGATGATGGGCGTGTCCCCGCAGTACGTCGAGCAGGAGATCGCCGCGCAGGAGCGGGAGATCGAACGCCGGATGGCAGCGTACCGAGGCGGTAGGCCCCCCGCGGACGTGGCCGGGAAGGTGGCCATCGTCGTCGACGACGGGGTGGCGACGGGGGGAACGGCGGTTGCCGCAGTCCGGTGGGCCAAGGCCCAGGGCGCGAGCACGGTGGTGCTCGCGGTGCCCGTTGCCCCCGGCGCCGCACTCGGCCGGCTGCGCGCGGAGGCCGACGACGTGGTGATCCTCGCCGCGCCCCAGCCGTTCTTCGCGGTGGGGGAGTGGTACCGGCGGTTCGACCAGGTCTCCGACGAGGAGGTCGTCGCCGCCCTGGCAAGGGCGGCGACGCCCTCCGGATGAACGTCCTCGAGCTCGTGGTGGCCGGTGCGTTCGCTCTGGCGGGCCTCCGGTCGCTGTGGACGTGGTCGCGCCGCCGGTTCGAGGGCGCCGACATCGCGGACCACGTGCTGTACGCCCTGTACGTCACCGGCCGCGTGGGCCTGTGGTTCGCCTTCGCCGGGCTGTTCCTGATCTACTCGCTCACGAGCGTCGACGGAAAGCCCACGAGCGATATCGCCCGGTTCCGGTGGTACTTCATGGTCCCGATCGGGCTCGCCGTGCTCCAACTGCTCGCGGGGTTCGCCCTAGGTCGTCGCGCTTCGAACTGACTCGTCGCGATGCCGTAGCGAAGGTGCGGCGTTCCCGCGACAGCTCTCGAACCGGGGTGCCGTGGGATGCTATGAGGTAGCCATGGCCCGCCTGCTGAGGTCCCGCTCGGCCTTCACCGCCGCCATCCTCGCTGTGACCATCGTGCTCGCGGTGGGGTGGCTGTCGGTCGGCCGGGCCGCCCCGACGCCCGAACTGCCGCTGGTCGCGCCGTCCACGCTGATCGCATCGACCCTCCATGCCGTGGCCAGCAGGACGCCGATCTCCGGAACGGTCAAGACCCACGTGGACCTGGGGATCCCCCAGCTCCCATCGAG
>VAYX01000145.1 GCA_005885325.1 Actinomycetota bacterium | reverse complement strand
CGAGGCAACGGGTTCGGGCCCACGTCGCGGACCTCACCCTGGGGAAGGCCGCCGGGAGGCTCGAGGCGGTGCGACCCACCCGAGCCCGGCTCGACGTGCGGTTCATGCTCGATAGGGCGAGGCATCCGATCATGGCCTTCGCCCACATGGACTTCGCCGGGGTCGGCCTGGCCGAGGACGCCGAGCTTCCCATCAGTCACCAGGGCGACTACGTCCTCCGCCGCACCGACGCCGGCTGGAGGATCGTGTCGTTCCGGGTCACGAGCCGGGTCCCATCGGTCCAGCAGGTGAAAGCCAAGGTCCGCGAGGCCTCGCTGTCGCCCGCGCTCCCCTCGAACGGTCCGCTGTTCGTCCTGGTGATCGGGAGCGACGCCCGCCCCGGGCAATCGATCACGTCGGGGACCCGAGGGGACGCCATCCACATCGTCGGGGTGAACCCGAAGCGAGGGATCGTCTCGGTCCTGGGGATCCCGCGCGACTCCTACGTGTCGATCCCCGGCGCCGGGACCGGCAAGATCAACGGGGCCCTGGCGCTCGGCGGGCCCGAGCTCATGGTGCGGACCGTCGAGCAGCTCACGGGCATCCCCATCGACGCCTACGTCCTAACGGGGTTCGCCGGGTTCGACCACATGGTCAAAGCCGTCGGCGGGATCTCCATCGACATCCCGTACGCGATGGACGACGCGTTCTCGGGCGCGCATTTCCGGAAGGGCCCGACGCACCTGTCGGGCCGCCAGGCCCTCGCCCTGGCCCGCAACCGGCACGATGCGCCCGGCGGTGACTTCGGCCGGTCGATGAACCAGGGGCGGATCATCGTCGCGGCCATGCGGGAGTTCCTGTCGGACCTTCGAAAGGACCCGTTCGCCGCGCTCCGGTGGGGCCTGGCCGCGGCCCGGTTCATGCAGACGGACCTCAGCCTGACCCAGATGATGGAGCTCCTGCTGGCCGTGCCCTCGATCGCCGGCAACCAGGTCCGCAACGAAGTCGTCTACGGGGGCGGGGCGATGGTGGGAGGCTCGAGCGTGATCCGCCTCGGTGGCTTCGCCTACGCGAAGTTCCGGGACCTGCGTATCGACGGGGTCCTGGGCCGGTAGCTCTTAGAGCCGGCGGTAGTTGGCTAGCCGGTCTCGGCGGCGGGGTCTTGGGCGGGGGCGGGGTTCTCCGCCACCGGCCTGGGCGCTCGGCTCTCCCGGGTGGGGGTCGGCGGCAGGCCCGCCGTCTTGTTGATGTACTCCTGGTCGGCCAGCCAGTCGTTGGGTTCGGTCGTGGGGTCGTTCGACCGGGCCTTACGGGCGTCGCGCCGCTCCTCCCTGGCCTGGCGCTTCTTGGCCTTCACCTCGCGGCGCTGCCTCTTTCCAGGGGTGTCGGGCATGAGCACATGCTAGCGGAACGGGCCAGAACGCAACCGTGACCTCGCCGAACGGGCCGAAAAGCGATCGGTGACCCTCGAGGAACCGAGGATCACCGATCTGGGTTTCGCTTGCTAGGAAACGGGCTTCACGCTCGCGGCCTGCGGGCCCTTCTGGCCCTGCGTGACCTCGAACTCGACCTTCTGTCCTTCGTCGAGGTTCTTGTATCCCTCGCCGGCGATGGCGCTGAAGTGCACGAACACATCGGCGCTGCCGTCATCGGGAGTGATGAAGCCGTAGCCCTTCTCCGGGCTGAACCACTTCACGGTCCCAGTCGCCATACGCAATCCCCTCCTTTCCTCGCCTCGGGGCGTTACAGCTGCCCGTCAGGCACCCGGTGGGAGCCGGGGAGGGAACTGCTCGAAGCGAACTGCGATCGGTACCCTCGCGAGCACCTTACCAGGGGGAACGCCCCGTCAACAGGGCCGACCGGCCTACGGCCGACCCGCCCTGGAGGGACCCGGGGCAGCCGTCCAGGGCCGGCCCACGCGGATGGTCCTAGGGCTTCCAGCCGGGCGAGGTGCCCCCGAGGCCGTTCCACGAATGAACCGTCGAGGCGATACCCCCCTGGCACCGATGGTGGAACCCTCGTTCACGTGCGATCGGGGGCCCTCCCCGAGCCGCCACCACCCCTGGCTTCGGCCGGGGCCTCGAAGGAGGAGACCGATGCGTCGTTCTGGGTTCCGTTCCCGTCTCATCCCGGTTGCCCTCGGCACCGCGTTGCTGCTGATCGGGTTCGTGCCCGACGCGTCGGCCCAGGGGACATGGACCAGCCTGGCCCCGGTGCCCTCCGTTGGGAGCGGCGTCGAGGGGATGCAGGTCGGACAGGTCGGGAACGACATCATCGCGGCGTTCGGGTTGGACTCGGGGGCCGGGGACACCGTGACGACCCGGATCTACGACATCTCGAGCGACACCTGGACGACGGGGTCGGATGGACCCCTGCCCGCCCGCTCCGAGGGCGCCGCCGTGACGCACGACGGGAGCCTGTACGCGATCGGCGGTCGAAGCGCTACGGTCCTTGCCAACCTGGACCAGTACACCCCGGCGACCGACACGTGGACCTCGCTCGCGCCCATGCTCACCGCGCGAGCGGGCTTGGGGGCGGCGCGGGTGGGCGAGGCCATCTACGCGATCGGCGGGCGCACCAGCGGCGCCGGGCCGTGCTCGGGCGGCGAGCTCGCCACGGTGGAGCGCTTCGACATCGCGTCGGGGACCTGGAGCACGGTTGCGCCCCTCCCGAGCGCCCGCTCGGACCTCGCGGCCAAGACCAAGGGCGGCAAGATCTACGTGTTCGGAGGGTGCGCCGGCGGGGTCTTCCTCGGCGATGTCGACGTCTACGACCCGAACACCGACACGTGGAGCACCGCACCGGTCGACCTTCCGACGCCTCGGGCCGCGATGTACGCCGTGGGCAAGAAGGGCGGCACGATCTTCGTCATCGGCGGCTTTGCGGGCGGCGCGGCGCTCGGGGTGAACGAGGGCTACAAGGTGTCGAAGGACTCCTGGAGCACGTGGGCCCCGATGCTCACGCCCCGGGCGGAGATGGGCGTCGCCTCTCACGGGGGGAGGATCTACACGGTCGGCGGCGGGCTGCCGGCGTTCGGGGCCTCCACCAACCAGAACGAGGTCTTCAAGCCCTCGCCGGCCTGAGCTGGGGGGAACACCGTCCATACCGGAGCCCCGGCCGTGTCGGCGGCCGGGGCTACGGTGACGGCCACGTCGAAGGGCCATGACGACCGGCGCCCGCTTCGGATAAGATTCGGAGTGTGACAAAGCTCCAGATTCGCTCCGTTCAGGATCCGGTCGCTACGCCGGGCGCCGCTCGGGCGGCCGTGGAGGCACTCAAGCTCATGGACGCCATGGGGCTAATGGAGGCTGGAGAGGCCATCGAGGTGCTCGATCTCGAGACGGTCCGGAGGATGGCCCAGCGGGCGGCCGGCGCCGGGATCGCGGAGACGACTGCGGTGGCTCTTCGGGCCCAGGGGAAGCCCCAGTCCAAGGATGTCGAGGCGGTCCTCGAATCCCTCCGCCGGGCCCTTGAGGCATCTCCTGTGCCCGAGTTCGAATGGCCGTCGCTCATCGAGTTGTTCGGGGTGGAGCAGCTTGCCGGCCTGGTCGGGGTGTCGGTGGCCAGCCTTCGGCGATACGCGGGCGGCGGTCGTCCGACACCCGATCCGGTCGCGGCCCGGCTCCACCTCCTGGCACAGCTCACGGCGGACCTTCGCGGGGCGTACTCCGAGGTCGGGGTCAGGCGGTGGTTCGAGCGAAAGCGGACACAGCTCGACGGGCTGGCCCCCCGGGACATCCTGAAGGGCGACTGGGATCCGGATGCGACCGGCCCCCAGGAGGTCCGGTCCCTGGCCCAGTCCTTGGCCGGCGCATCGGCCACGTGATCGGCTTTCGGCACACCGACCCCCGGTTCCCGTTCCTGTGGGAGGACGACTCGCAGCCGCCGGGCCGGTGGCACGGGGAAGGGGAGGGGCCCGTGCATTACTTCGCCGACACCCCCGACGGGGCGTGGGCCGAGTTCCTCCGGCACGAGGACATCACGGACCCCGCCGACGTGGCCGAGGTCCGGCGGGCGGTCTGGGCCGTGGAGCTGGGCCGTCCACCGCGCGAGGAGCCCGAGCTCGGGGGCCGGACGCTGACCGGTGGGCTGCGCTCGTACCGGGCGTGCCAGGGCGAGGCTCGCCGGCTCCGGGCCCTGGGGGCGAAGGGCCTGGTCGCTCCCTCGGCCGCGCTGCTGCCGGGCGCCGCGCACGGGTGGCGGGTGGAGCGGGGGCTGCGGAGGGGAACGCCTCGCGACGGCAGGGTGATCGCTTTGTTCGGCCCGAGGGCCGACCTGATCGGCTGGGAAGCGGTCCACGTGGGACGCCCCTCGGCCCGGTTGCTCGGCCGGGTTCGCCACTTCCCCGGCGTCGCCGCGCGCTGAGGGTCTGATCGCAGGGCCGTGCCGCCTGTTCGCGATACCCGTCAGGTCCCTGACGTCGCCCCGAGAGCTGCACGATCCGAAGCTCCAACGTCACGCCGGCGGAGCCAGCTCGAGGCGTACGCCGAGGAGCCGGACCGGCCGGTCCAGCTCGAACTTCGCCAGCGCCGCCATCGCCCCCGCCTCCAGCGCATCGGGCTCGAGGGACGGCTCGGGGAGCGGCACGCCGTGGGTCGAGGTGAAGAACGGCTTGAACCGCACCTTGACCACCACGCGCTCGGCGAGGCGCCCGTCGTCCTTCAGATCCTCGACGAGCTGCCGGGCCAGGGCGGCCACCTCCCGTCGAATCTCGCCCGCGTCCTCGATGTCTTGCTGGAACGTTCGCTCTCGG
>VAYX01000144.1 GCA_005885325.1 Actinomycetota bacterium | reverse complement strand
GTTCTCGCCGTCGCATCGGGCTCCACTCCGTGTCCTCAGTACATCGACATGGTGCCGGGGTAGGCATGAGCGGGGAGAACAGGAATCCCCAGAACAGGTGTGGGCGCCTACCCTTGAACGGGTAGAAGGGGCGACCCTTGGGGCCGCCCCCTCGCACCGTTACTGCTCGTGCCTAGAACTTGGTGCCAACAGCGGTCTGTGCGCCGGTAGCGGTACCGTCGCAGTCAGTCGCCGTTGCGGTGCTGCCGTAGTACGTGCCGGCGGTCGCCCCACTCGAAACGTCCTTGATGTACCAACACGTTCCCGAGTCGGACATGGCTGCCGCGGCCCATGCGTTGCCGGTGCCAGGCGCGACGTTATAGACCGCGTCGCTGATCTGCTTCGGGGCGGTCGAGTCGGCCGCCTGGAACGTCAGCGACGGCTCGATCCCGATCAGGACGACGTCGGTACAGCCCGTATACGTGTCGTTGTCCGTGAAGCACACCCTCGCCGCGGCGATGGCGTTACGGAGGCTCGACTGGGCTGCCCGGTCCTGGGCACGCTTGCGGGCACCGAGGAACGTTGGCAGAGCGATGGCGATGAGGATGCCGATGATCAGAACGACCACCATCAGCTCGATGAGGGTGAAGCCCTCCTCGTCCCTGCGGCGCTCCCAAAAGCGCTTGAGCAATTGATTCACCTCCTCGTTTCGTTGTGCTGAGCGCGGTGATTCCCCGCGCTCTCCTGTGCTCATACATCGGCCTGGCGCTCTGGGCGCTGAAGCCGGGCTCGCTCGAAACCGCGAAATGGTCCGTTCGGGCTATCCGGGGCTACCTAACTCGAGCTACTTGATGAGCTTGATGATGTTGAACATCGGCATGTACAGGGCGATGACCGCCGCGCCCACGGCGCCGCCGACGATGGCGATCATGAGCGGCTCGATCAGGGAGGTCAGGGCGTCGACGGAGGCCGAGACCTCCGAGTTGTAGAAGTCCGCCACCTTGTCGAGCATGGTGTCGACCGCGCCGGTCTCCTCTCCAACCGCCAGCATCTGCACGACCATGGGCGGGAAGACCCCATGCTTGGACAGGGGCTTGGCCATCGACTCGCCCTCCCGGACGGCCCCCTGCACGTCCCCCACCGCCCTGCTGATCACCTTGTTGTTGACGGTGTCGGCCACGATGTCCAGGGCCTGCAGGATCGGCACACCGGAGCGGAGCAGCATGCCCAGCGTGCTGGAGAACCGGGCCAGTGCGGTCTTGTGGAACAGGCTTCCGAAGACCGGGACCTTCAGCTTGACCGCGTCCACCTGGGCTCGGCCCCGGTCGGTCTTCTTGTACCGGCGGAAGCCGAAGCTCACTCCGAAGAAGAACAGGGCGAACACGTACCAGTAGGTGCGGACGGCGTTCGAGGCCGTCAGGAGGATCTGGGTGGGAACCGGCAACGTGCCTCCGAGTTGGGCGTAGATCGACTTGAACTGTGGCACGACGAACAGGAGCATGGCCGACATGATCAGCCCGACGAGCATCACGACCACGACGGGATAGGTCATCGCCGACTTGACCTTGCGACGGAGCTCGACCTCCTTCTCGATGTTGTCCGCCAGGCGGAGCAGGACGTTGTCGAGCACGCCTCCGGTCTCCCCCGCCTTGACCATGGCCACGTACAGGTCGCTGAACGCCTTGGGGTGCTTGTCCATCGCGCCGGAGAGCGATGCGCCCTGCTCGACGTCCAGGCGGACCTGGACCAGGACCTTCTGGAGCTCCTTGTTCTCGGTCTGGTCGCCCAGGATGGACAGGGCCCGCAGGATCGGCAGGCCGGAGTTCACCATGGTGGCGAACTGCCGGGAGAACACCGCGAGGTCCTTCATCTTGACGTGGCCGGGCCGAAGGTTGATCTCCATCTTCAGGCCGGCCTTGGCCTTCTTGACCTCGATGGGCGTCATACCCATCTCGCGGAGCTTGGTCATGACCAGGCCCTCGCTGTCCCCGATGAGCTGGCCGCTCACCAGGTTCCCGGCCCGATCCCGGACCTTGTACTCGTAGGTCGTGGGCATGGCCTAGCCTCCGGTCGCCGGTTGGGGCCTCACGAGCCCCACCCGCCGCTCATCGTGATGCCCGCGGCGCCCGCGGCGCCGGCAGCGGCCCCGTAGCCGGCGCCGGCGCCGCCGATCAGCCGGTTCAGCTCCTCGGGGTCGTGCGAGCGCTCGTAGGCGAGCTGCTGGGAGATCTTGCCTTCCTTGACCAGGTTGGCCAGGGCCTGGTCCATGGTCTGCATCCCGAACCGCCCCCCGGCCTGCATGATCGAGTAGATCTGGTGGACCTTCCCCTCCCGGATCAGGTTGCGGACGGCCGGCGTGCAGATCAAGACCTCGCACGCGACGGCGCGCGACCGCCCGTCGGCGGTCTGCAGCAGCTGCTGGGTCACCACGCCCTGGAGGGTCGTCGCGAGCTGCACCCGCACCTGCTGCTGCTGGTGCGGCGGGAACACGTCGATGATCCGGTCGATCGTCTGCGGGGCGTCCTGCGTGTGCAGGGTGGCGAACACCAGGTGGCCCGTCTCGGCCGCGGTGATCGCGGTGGAGATGGTCTCGAGGTCCCGCATCTCCCCCACCAGGATCACGTCGGGGTCCTGCCGCAGCACGTGCTTGAGGGCCTGGGCGAAGCTGTGGGTGTCCGCCCCCACCTCGCGCTGGTTCACGATGCACTGCTGGTGCTTGTGGAGGAACTCGATCGGATCCTCCACGGTCATGATGTGGGCGGAGCGCTCGCGGTTCACGATGTCCACCATGCCGGCAAGGCTGGTGGACTTCCCCGAACCCGTCGGTCCGGTCACCACCACGAACCCTCTCGGATAGCGGGCCAGGTCCGACACGACGCTCGGCAGCCCCAGGCTCTCGACGCTCTTGATCTCGTAGGGGATCAGGCGGAACGCCGCGCCGAGCGAGTCGCGCTGGAAGTACACGTTGACCCGGAACCGGGCCTTGCCGGGGAGCGCGTAGGACATGTCGAGCTCGAGCTCGCCCTCCAGCCGCTCCCGCATCTTCTGCGGGAGGATCGCGTAGATCATCCCCTGGAGCGCCCGCGGCGAGAGGATCGGGTAGTCCACCAGCCTGATCAGGTCGCCGTGCAGACGGATCGTGGGTGGGGCGCCCGCCGTGAGATGAAGGTCGGAGGCCCCCCGGTCCAGGACGATCTCGAGCAACTCCGGGACGGGGACCTGGATGTCCTCGTCGTCCGGCGCCATCATCACGGAACTCATCTACTTCACCACCCTCGCGATCTCCTCGAGTGACGTGCTTCCTCGGATGGCCTTCGCCAGGCCGTCGTCCCGCAGGGTGGACATCCCCTGCTCGATGGCCACCGCCCTGATCTGATCGGACGATGCGCGCTCCACCGTGAGCCGCTCGATCTCCTCGGTCACCGGCATGACCTCGTACAGCCCCATCCGGCCCCGGTAGCCGGTGTTCGAACAGGCCGAACAGCCCACGGGCCGGAACAGCTCCTTGACCTCGGGGACCCGCCACTCCGGCAGGCCGGCCTCGAGCAGCTGCCGGGCCTCGGGTACGAAGCCCTCCTTGCATCGCTCGCACAGCACGCGGGCCAGACGCTGGGCGACCACGCAGTCCAGGGCCGAGGCCACCAGGAACGTCTCCACCTCCATCTCGGTCAGCCGGGTGATGGCGGCCGGGGCATCGTTCGTGTGGAGCGTGGACAGGACGAGGTGGCCGGTGAGGGCGGCCTCCACGGCGATCATGGCGGTCTCCCGGTCGCGGATCTCACCGATCAGCACGATGTCGGGGTCGGCCCGCAGGATCGAACGGAGCGCGGAGGCGAAGGTCAGCCCGGCCTTGGTGTTGACCTGGATCTGGTTCACGCCGGGCAGCCGGTACTCGACCGGGTCCTCGACGGTGATGAGGTTGCGGTCGATCTCGTTCAGGATGTTGAGCGTGGCGTACAGCGTGGTGGACTTCCCCGACCCGGTCGGCCCCGTCACCAGGATGGCCCCGTAGGGCTTGCGGAAGGAGACCTGGTACCGCTTGAACGCCTCCTCCTCGAACCCGAGATCGGACAGCTGGAGGAGGGCCTGGGTCTTGTCCAGGATACGCAGGACGACCTTCTCGCCGAACACGGTCGGCAGGGTGGCCAGCCGGATGTCGAGGACCTTCTTCCCGACCTTGATGCTCATGCGGCCGTCCTGCGGCACCCGCCGCTCCGCGATGTTCAGGTCGGCCATCACCTTCAGCCGGCTGGTCAGGCCGTTCTGGATGTTCTTCTGCGAGTGCATGACCTCGTGCAGGACGCCGTCCACCCGGAACCGGATGCGGACGTCCCGCTCGTGGGGCTCGATGTGCACGTCCGAGGCCCGGTCGGCCACCGCCTGCGTCATGATGGCCTGCACCAGCTTGACGATGGGGGCGTCCTCGACGGCGGCCTCGACGTCGCCCGGGCCGTCCTCGGCTTCCAGCTTGCTGGAGGCCTCGCTGGCCAGGGCCTCGACCTGGTCGCCCATCCCACCGAACTTGGCGATGGCCTGCTCAACGTCGCTCGCCGTGGCCACGATGGGCTGGACGTCCCGGTTCGTGATGGAGCGGATGTCGTCCAGGGCGAACACGTTCGCCGGATCTGACATGGCGACCAAGAGCTTGCCGTCGCGCTCACCGATCGGGAGCGCCCGGTACCGCTTGGCGAGCTGCTCGGGGAGGAGGCTCGCGGCGAGGGGGTCGATCTGGTACTCGCTGAGGTCCACGAACTCCAGCCCCACCTGCTCGGCGAGGGCGGCGACGAGGTCTCGCTCCTTGATGTAGCCGAGGTCGATGAGTGTTCGCCCGAGCGAACGGGCCGTGCTCTTGTGCTCGGCAAGGGCATTCTCCAATTGCTCGTCGGTGATGTGGCCCTGCTCGAGCAGGATCTGCCCGAGCTGCTTCGGCTTGCGCTTGGTCATCGCCATGATCCGTTTGGCCTAGTTCGCTTCATTGGTTCTCGTCACGGCCTCCAGTCTCCTGAAGGAGCTTGGACAACTCTTGGGCAAGGGCCACCCGGTCCACCTCGGTCTCCTCTTCCTCCTCCTCCGCCGGGCG
>VAYX01000143.1 GCA_005885325.1 Actinomycetota bacterium | reverse complement strand
CACGACCGCGCGTCTGTTCGCCGGCGCCGGGATCGTCGCGGACTCAGTTCCCGAGGAAGAGCTCGACGAGACCGAGGCGAAGTTCCGGGCGCTCCTCGACTCGCTCCGCTGGGGCTAAGCAGACCTCCTGGTGGCTCGCCGACGACCCAGGAGGAAGCGCGCCAACAAGATACCGGCACTCCCCGCCGCGGCCGCAGCCAGCAGCGCCGGCACCAGGCTTGGGTTATAGGTCCCGGTGCCTGAATAGTCGATCCCCAGGATATTGGTGCACGTCGTGTGGGACACCGAGAGCGGCGAACCGGTAGTCACCGCGATCCCCGTGGACGTGCACGCGAGGGGCGCGACCAGCAGATAGCCCAAGACGAACGCCCACACCCCGACGAGCGCCGGCCACAACACCTCGGGGCGGCTTCGCCACGGGGACACGACCATCATGGCCGCGCCGGTCAACAGGAACGGCGCGCCGATGCTGAACAACGCGAGATAGCCGAACCCCACGAGGAGCACGGCCAGCGCCCAATAAGCCGTCGTGCCCAACGGGTTGCGCCGGGGAGCCGAGCGCTCCATCACAACGTCGCCGCCTAGCCACGGACCTCGAGAGCCGATGCCACCGCAGCACTCACCTCGAGGTGCCGGGCAACGTTCACGTCTCGATCGGACGGCACCTCGACGATCCACACCCCGCCGGCGCGTGACGCCTCGAGCACGGTCGGCGCGAGGTCGGCGCCGCGATCGACCTGCGCGTGTCGGGCTCCGGCCCCGGCGGCCACCCTCGACAGGTCCAAGCCGTGCGGGGTGGCGAACAGGTCGTCGAACTCCGGAAGCCCGCGTTGCTCGAGGAACGAGAAGATGGCGCCGCCGTCGTTGTTCGGCACCACGAAGACGGCATCGTGGCCCCGGCCGGCACTCCAGAGGAGACCGCTCGCGTCGTGCAGGAGCGTGAGGTCTCCCATCAGCGCGAAGGTCGAAGCGCCCGACGCCGCGACGCCGAGCGCCGTCGACACGAACCCGTCGATGCCGCTGGCGCCGCGGTTCGCCAGCACGCGGACGCCGCCGCGCGGACGCATGTACGCGTCGAGGTCTCGTATCGGCATGCTCGAGCCGACCACCAGGGCAGCGCCGTCCGGAAGGCACGCCGCGAGGTCCCGCGCCACACGCCCCTCGAACGGCTCATCCCACGAGTCGATGAGGCCGTCCACCGCGCGACGGGCGGCGCGGTCGGCCTCCTCCCACTCGCGCCACCACGGCGAGCCCTCTCGTGGATCGATCCGCGTGAGGAGGGCGCGGGAAAGCGAGGCCGGGTCCGCCTCGAGCCGGAGGGAGGCGTGACGCGCGGGATCGGCGATCAACCGGTCGGGATCCTCGATGACCAGGCGCTTCGCCTCCGCCACGAACGCGAGACCGGCGCGAGAGGTCGGCGCCGCGCCGACCTGGACGACCAGCTCCGGCACGTGGGAGGACAGGAACGCCTCGCTCGCCAGGAGGAACGCTCCGGCGGAGAGCGCACCGGGGATCCGAAGGCCCGACGTCGGCTCGGCGACCAAGGGCCAGCCGAGGGTGCGCGCCAGATCCACGACCGGGGAGGCGTCCTCACGGAGCGCCCCGGCAACGACGACCCCTCGCTCCACTTCCTTCATCTGCTCGGCGAGCTTCTCGACGTCCGCGCGCCTGGTTCGAGCCTTGGAACGGGACGTCCCGGGAGGGAGCGAGTCGTGATGGCCGATCTCGGGCTCGTCCCCCGAAGGCGCCAGGGGATCGCGGAACGGCACGTTCACGTGCGCGGGGCCGGGGGGGTGTCTGCGGGCGATCTCGGCAGCCTCCAGTCCTACCCCGAACCAGTGCGCCGCGTCGGGGGGGTCGCCGGCCACGGGAGCGTCGACGAACCGCTTCACGTATCCACCGAACAGATCCCGTTGATCGATGGTCTGGTTCGCGCCCACCCCGTGAAGCTCGGGAGGGCGGTCGGCCGTGAGGAGCACGAGTGGCGTGCGCGACGTCGACGCCTCGACCACCGCGGGGAACAGGTTCGCGGCGGCGGTCCCCGAGGTGCACGCCACGGCCACCGGCCGCCCCGTCGCCTTGGCCAGGCCGAGCGCGAAGAACGCCGAGGACCGCTCATCGAGATGAACGTGGACCGACACGCCCGCGTGACGCGACAGCGCGAGCGCGAGGGCGGTCGAGCGGGAGCCCGGCGAAACGCACGCATGCTCGAGCCCGTGCGACACGAGCCCGTCGACGAGCGCGCTCATGCACGCGAGCGCGATGTCTCCTTCCGATCCCTCGCTCATGTCGCCGCGCTCGTCGCGAGCCACAGCCCCAACGCGAGCAGGGCTCCGAACGCCAGCTGGAGCTGGGCCGTGCCGACGAGGACCGGGACGAGCGCGCGACCCTCCGCGCTCCCCACGGCATCAACGGGGCCGATGGCCAGGGGCCACGCGGCAAGCGCCAGGAGCGCCCACTGCGACAGGCCGTATCCCGCATCGGCGATGCCTATGGCCACGCCCAGGACGATCGTGGCGAAGGCCGCTGCGACCAGCGCCCGGTACAACGCCCGGGCCCGGCGGTCGCCCAGTCGGACCGCCAGCGTTCGCTTCCCCGCCGCGCCGTCGGTCGAGATGTCCCGCAGGTTGTTCGCCTCCAGGATGGCGACGGCAAGGAACCCCAGGGCCGTCGCGGACCACCACGCGGCCGCCGGGATCCGCTCGGCCTGCACGTACGCCGTCCCCACGGTGGCCATCAGGCCGAAGAACACGAACACCATGACCTCGCCGAGGCCGAGCGAGCCGTACGGCCGGGGGCCGCCCGAGTAGAGCCACAGCGCGAGCATGGCCGCCGCGCCGATGGGGATCAGCCACAGGGTCGTGGCCACCGCGAGCGCCAGCCCCGCCACCGCGGCAACCGCGATCGACACCAGGGCGGCGACGAGCACCGCCCGGGGAGACGCCGATCCCGACGACGTCAGGCGGGGCGGACCCTGACGTTCGTCGGTGTCAACGCCCCGCATGCCGTCCTGGTAGTCGTTGGCGAAGTTCACGCCGATCTGAAGCCCCAGGCCCACGGCCAGCACGGCGAGCGTCCGCCACAGCGAGGCCCGCCCCGCCGCCGCCGTCCCCACCACCACCGGGGCCACGCTCGCCACCAGGGTCCGGGGACGTGCCCCGTTCACCCAGTCCGCGAGGTCGGTCACGGCCTCCTCGGGAACCTGCCGAAGTCCGGCGGGCGCTTCTCCAGGTACGCGTCGCGGCCCTCCTGCGCCTCGTCCGACATGTAATAAAGGAGCGTGGCGTCGCCGGCGAGCTGCTGGATGCCGGCCAGCCCGTCGGCGTCCGCGTTGAACCCCGCCTTGATCAGCCGAAGCGCGAGCGGACTCATCGACAGGATCCGCCGGCACACCTCGATCGTCTGCTCCTCCAGCTCGTCGAGCGGAACGACCCGGTTCACCAACCCCCAGTCGAGCGCGGTCCTCGCGTCGTACTGTTCGCACAGGAACCAGATCTCCTTTGCCCGCTTCAGTCCGACGGTCCGGGCCAGCAGGCCGCTGCCGTACCCCGCGTCGAACGACCCCACCTTCGGTCCGGTCTGGCCGAACCTCGCGTTGTCGGCCGCGATGGACAGATCGCAGACCAGGTGCAGGACGTGGCCGCCGCCGATGGCGTACCCGGCCACCATGGCGATGACCGGCTTGGGCAAGCGGCGGATCTGGACCTGGAGATCCAGGACGTTCAGCCGCCCGATCCCCTGCTCGTCCTGGTATCCGTCGTCGCCCCGGACCCGCTGGTCGCCGCCGGAACAGAAGGCGTCGGGTCCCTCCCCCGTGAGGATGACCACACCCACCTCCCGGTCGTCCCGGGCCCGGTCGAACGCCGTCGACAGCTCGAACAGGGTCCTGGGGCGGAAGGCGTTCCGTACCTCCGGCCGGGCGATCGTGACCTTGGCCATCCCCTCAGCCGTCTCGTACCGGATGTCCTCGTACTCCCCCGCCGGCCGCCACTCCACCATAGGACCGATCACTCCTAGAGCGTCCACTCGAACGGTTCAGGCTAGCCTATCTCACATGCCGAGCACCGCGACCGCGGAGCTGCGGGTGGGTGACCTGGTTGCGGTCACGCTTCCGCCGGGCCCCGAGTGGGCCGGCATCCTGGCGGGGGCATGGGAGGCCGGCGCGGCCTTGCTCCCGGTGGACCACCGGCTCCCGCCATCGCAGACTCGAGACCTGATCGACCGGGGGTCCCCAACCGTACTCGTCGATGCCCGCGGGTGGCACCGGCAGCGCTCGGGCCGGCCGGCGGACGAGGGTGTCGCCCTCGTGGTCCATACCTCCGGCACGGGGGGCGTTCCCAAGCTCGTGCAGTTCGACCGGCCGGCCATCGACGCCGCCGTCGCCTCCTCGGCCCTGGCCCTGGAGGCCTCGCCGCACGACCGGTGGCTGTGCTGTCTCCCCCTCGCCCACGTCGGAGGGCTCCTCGCGTTGCTTCGGTCGGTCCTGCTCGGAGCCCCGGTCACCGTCCATCCCAGGTTCGACCCAGCGGCCGTCGCCGCCGAACAGGACCAGGCCTTCGTGTCGCTCGTCCCCACGATGTTGGTCCGCCTCCTCGACGCCGGCGCCGACCTGTCGCGCTTTCGAGCCATCCTGGTGGGTGGAGCGACCGTCCCCCCGAAGCTGGCCGAGCGAGCTCGGGCCGAGGGAGCGAAGGTGATCGAGACCTACGGCCTGACCGAGAGCTGCGGCGGGGTCGTGTACGACGGCCGCGCCCTCCCCGGGACCGAGGTTCGGATCGACGGGGACGGCGGGATCCAGCTCCGGGGCCCGACCCTGATGCGTGGCTACCTCGGTGACGCGCAGGCCACCGCGGAAGCGTTCACCGACGGCGGATGGCTCCGGCCGGGGGACGCGGGATGGATCGACGGCGAGGGCAGGCTCCGGGTGGCCGGCCGCCTCGACGACCTCATCAACACCGGCGGTGATAAGGTCTGGCCGGGTGAGGTGGAAGCTGCCCTCCAGGACGCCCCAGGGGTGACCGAGGTGGCGATCGCCGGTCGGCCCGACCCCGAATGGGGGCAGCGCGTAGTGGCGTACGTCGTCCCGGCGGCCCCGACCGCCCCGCCCTCCCTCGAGGCCCTCCGGGACCACGTGGCTCGGTCCCTCCCCCGTCACATGGCCCCGCGCGAGCTCGTCCTGGTCGCTGAAGGATTGCCCCGCACCGCTTCCGGGAAGGTCCACCGGACTGCACTGGGCTGAGCAGGGCGGGAAGCTCGAGGAATAGGGAGGGGTTATTCCCTATGGGAGAATGGAGTCGAAGGTGGCAGACGAACGCAACGTGATCGTCCTGGGCTCGGGGCCTGCCGGCTACACGGCGGCCCTGTACGCCGCCCGCGCCGACCTGCAGCCCCTCGTCCTGAAGGGTCTCGACGCGGGTGGTCAGCTCATGCTGACCACCGACGTCGAGAACTACCCGGGCTTCCCCGGGGGCATCCTCGGGCCGGAGCTCATGAACGCCATGGAGAAGCAGGCCTCCCGGTTCGGCGCCGAGATGCTGCACCAGTCGGCGACGAGGGTGGACCTGTCCGCCCGCCCCTTCGGGGTGTGGGCCGGCGACGAGGAGTGGCGGGCCCGGACCGTCATCATCGCGACCGGCGCGACCGCGAAGTGGCTGGGTGTGCCGGGCGAGCAGCGGCTCCTCGGGCGAGGGGTCTCCGCCTGCGCGACCTGCGACGGGTTCTTCTTCCGGGACCGGGAGCTCGTCGTCGTCGGCGGCGGTGATACCGCGATGGAGGAGGCCACGTTCCTCGCGAAGTTCGCCTCGAACATCTCAATCGTGCACCGTCGGGACGAGTTCCGGGCATCGAAGATAGATCGAGGGCGACGGCGCCGTCACGGGGGTTCGTCTTCGGAACGTGAAGACCGAGGAGCTCACCGGGCACGGGACCGACGGCGTCTTCGTCGCCATCGGCCACACGCCGAACACGTCGCTGGTTCGGGGCCAGGTAGAGCTCACCGACAGCGGCTACATCGTGGTGGACGAGCCGAGCACCGCGACCAATGTCCCCGGCGTGTTCGCCGCGGGCGACGTCACCGATCGCGTGTACCGTCAAGCGGTGACGGCGGCCGGACAGGGGTGCAAGGCGGCCATGGACGCGGAGCGGTTCCTGGAGACCGAGGCGCACCACCAATAGAGAGGCGAAAGGAACGGAGTTGGCAGTGATCGGTGACGTGACGGACCAGGACTTCGAGGAACGCGTACTGAAGTCGGAGGAGCCCGTGCTGGTGGACTTCTGGGCCGAGTGGTGCGTGCCATGCCACATGGTCTCGCCGGTGGTCGAGGAGATCGGTCAGGAGAAGGGCGAGTCCCTGCGGGTGGCCAAGCTGAACATCGACGAGAACCCCGAGGTCACCCGGCGGTACGGGGTGATGAGCATCCCCACCCTCATGCTGTTCAAGGACGGGGAGGAGAAGGCCCGGGTCGTCGGCGCCAGGGGCAAGGAAGCCCTGCTGAGGGAGATCGATCCGCACCTCGCAGCCTGAGCGAGTCCCGGGACCGCGTCCTCGAGAACGAGCCGGTCCCCAGCGCCTCTAGACTCCCCTACGTGAGGACCATCCACCGGGGGGATCGGGGCGAGGCCGTCCGCGACATCCAGCATCGACTGCTGGACTTCGGTCTGCGTATCGAGCCGGAGGAGCTCGAGGGCCGGTTCGGCCCCTCCACCGAGGAGGCGGTCAAGGCGTTCCAGCAACGCCGGGGGCTCCCCTCGGACGGGATGGTCGGCGCCGACACATGGGGCGAGCTCGTCGAGGCCGGATACCGGCTGGGCGACCGGGTCCTGTACCTCCGCTCGCTCACGTTCCAGGGAGACGACGTCCGCGGGCTCCAGAAGCGCCTGAACGCGCTGGGGTTCGACGCGGGACGCGAGGACGGCATCTTCGGTCCCCGGACCGCCGCCGCCGTCGCGGAGTTCCAGCACAACGTGGGCAGCGCCTCGGACGGCATCGTCGGCCCGGACACGATCGGTTCCATCGAACGGCTCCGGCCGGCGGTGGAAGGTCCGAGCCGGGCCGTGGTCCGCGAGGCCGAGTACATCCGGCACATCGAGGAGAAACAGACGCTGGTCGGTTCCTGTGTGGCCATCGACCCCGGCCATGGTCCGGACGACCCCGGCCACGTCGGTCCGGGCGGCCTGTCCGAATCCGAGGCGACGATGCTGATCGCCGAGGACCTGGCCGCAGAGCTCGGCGCACGCGGCGCGCACCCCTCGATCCTGCGAACCCGAGACGATGCGCCCTCGCCCAGCGCGCGGGCGCTCGCGGCCAACGAGCTCGGCGCGGCGGTGTGCATCTCGATCCACCTGAACGGCGGAGAACCGACCGCCGAGGGCGCCACGTGCTTCTACTACGGCACCGAGGCGACGTACTCGCCGGCGGGGCAGCGCCTGGCCGAGGTGATCCAGGAAGAGTTGGTGGCGCTGATGGGGCTGATGGATGGGCGCACGAATCGCCTGACGGTGGCGATGCTCAGAGAGACGAGGATGCCGGCCGTCCAGGTCGAGCCGTGCTTCCTCACCAATCCCACGGAGGAGGCCATGCTCACGGACCCCGTCTCCCGGCGCCTCCTGGCCGCAGCTATGGCGGCGGGGATCGAACGGTTCTTCGGGTCGGTCGAGTCCGCGACCGGTCCCCGTTCGGCGAGCGGATCGACGGACGCCGGTCGGAGCTCGGCGGGCGGCTAGTCCGAGGAGGCCAACCCGGCAGCTGCCCGAGCCAGCTGACGGCGCGGCTCCGTCGAGGTGTGCAGGTCCAGCCGCATCAACGGGTACCGGTCGTCGTCCTCCACGACCGCGAAGCCGTTCGTTCCCAGGAACTCGGTGGGGAGCACCCAGCTCCCGTCGAAGGCCCGGTCGCCCACGGCCTCGACCGCTCGGTACCCTCGGTCCACCAGGTCGCGGGCCACCTCGTGCACGAGCTCGGAACCGAGGCTCCGCCCACGATGTCGCTCGTCCACGAAGCAATACGCGAGGTAGCAGGCATCGGCGGAGGCAGTCCGGGCCGCCGGGAACCACGCGAGGCGGGGGAAGAGCGTGGACGGCGCGTACTCGGCGAACGCGAGGGCCTCGCCGTCCTCGACGACGAGCTTCCCGCACCGCCCCCACTCGAGCAGCGTGGAGGAGAACCACTCCTCCTTCTCGAACCGGGGATCCACGTCGGGATCGATCCGGTCGAGCTCCCAGAACACACTCGACAGGCAGGCCTTGGGCACCAGGTGGAAGTTGTCCAGATCGACGTCGACGACGGAACGGCCCATCGAAGCTCCCGATCAGCGCCGGCCGCTGTGTATGCCGGCCAGCGCGGCCATGGCCAGCCCGAGGAGGACTCCCAGGACCACCGCCTTCACGGCTCGTGCCACCTCGTCGGAGGAAGGAGCGTTCGTGGCACGATTGTAGGTCCGCGGACGCGTTCGGCGCGAGGGCACCGGCCGGCGCGGGGAGACGGAGGGCCGATCGATGCGCTTCTGCCTGATGGTCGAGGGCCAGGAAGGGATCACCTGGGAACAGTGGCTGGCCCTGTCCGACGCCTGCGAGCGGTTCGGGTTCGAGGGCCTGTTCACCTCCGACCACTACTTCTCGGTGATGGGAGCGGCCGGCCGAGGGTCATCCGATGCGTGGACGGCCCTCGCCGCGGTGGCCGCCCGCACCGAGCGCCTCCGACTCGGCACGCTCGTCTCGCCGGTGACGTTTCGCCTTCCGACGGTGCTGGCCAAGGTGGCCACGACCGTCGACCACATCTCGGGCGGGCGCGTGGAGATCGGCATGGGGGCAGGCTGGTGGGACGA
>VAYX01000121.1 GCA_005885325.1 Actinomycetota bacterium | reverse complement strand
ACCCCACCCTGGTTCTCCTCACTGAACAGTTGCACGTCGCTCCTGCCCCTGGCGATCGAGCCGGTGAGGAGCGCCTTCTCCTGGTCCAGGTTCGTGTGCGGCTCGAACAGCCAGGTGAGCGGGATCCAGATCACGAAGAAGGCGACCAGCAGGACCCCCCACCCCTGGAGCTTGGTGAGGAGCGGCGTCTCCAGATCGGGATCGGATGGTCCGGGCCGCATGGCGAACGGGACCCGGGGCGGCTCCTCGGTCCTTCGGACCCTTCCCCGTGACACGAGCGCCCCGCCCGCCGCAAGGAGGACGACGGCCCCTCCCACGGCGATGATCAGACCCTGAGCCTTGCTCAGCGCCAGCATCACGCCCTCCTCATCCCGGCGCGACGCAGAACGGGCCCTGAGGAGGCTCGTCGATCGTGTTCGTCCCCCTAGGCGGACCGAGGATGATCTGCGACGTGTCGACCATGACGTCGCCCGAGGACGTGACGGTCACCTTGAACCGGTCCAGCCCTCGGGGGGCCGGTCCCAGCTGATACTCGCCCACCCGGTTGTACTTCGAGCCGTGGCATGGGCACTCGAACCACTGGGATTGCTGGCAGAACGGCACGCGGCACCCCAGGTGCACGCAGCGCTGGTAGAGCGGCATGATCCCCTGCGCCTCGACGCCCTCGGCCGCGTAATCGACGCTGCCGGACTTGTGGCCGCTCCAGGCGACGATGTAGAAGCGGCCCGCTCCGTAGTAGAAGGGCTGGTTGTTCGAGGAGATGAACTCCTTGATGTCGGCGAGCTTGCCGGCCGTGATCACCGAGCCGAACCCGCCCTTCAGGTTGGGCCACAGGAACGCGAGCGTCGCCCCCCCGAACTCCGCGGCGAAGACGCCGAGAGACGACAGGAGCGATCGTCGGAAGAACTCGCGTCGCGTCACCGGCTTCGGAGCCTTGGCCGGGACCTCGGCCCGGGCTACGTGCACACCGGGGCGGCCGACCTCCACGCGGGCGGCCCGACGAGCGCGCACGAACGACAGCCCGAAGGTGATGGCGAACAGGTCCACCACGACGATCACGACGAGTGCCGCGATGGTCCCGCTCGAGAGGGCCAGGGGCGTCACAGCTCGAAGAACACCCCCTGGGCCCATGGCCACACCCAGTTGTACCCGGTGCCGCGGAAGAACGAGCCGATGATCGTGAGCGTCGCACCGAACATGAACAGCATGGTGAACATGGTGATGGCGATCTTGCGGTCGCCCGGCTTCGTGCTCGGGTTCCGATCGATGAACGGCGCCGCCGCCAGGCCCGTCAGGATGATGACGAAGGGGATCGTGACTCCCGCCACGAGCGGGTGGAAGTAGCGAAGGAGCTCCTGGAGGCCCAGGAAGTACCAGGGGGCCTTCGACGGGTTCGGCGTGAGGTTGGGGTTCGCCAGCTCTCGGAGCGGCGCGTTGACGAACGTCGAGAAGATCACCAGGCCCGCCGACACGACCAGGAGCGAGATGAACTCCTCGATCAACAGGTGCGGCCACACGTTGATTCGGTCGCCCTGCTCTCGCTCGACCCGCTGGATGCCTTCGGGGGGGACCAGCGCCAGCAGCCGATGCTTCTCCGGCGCGCCGCGTTTGGCCTCGGGGACGTTTCCGGTCGGCGGTGGGGCCTCGCGGATCGGGGTGGGCATCACGGCGGCGGCGACGGGCGCGGCAGCAGCAGGGGCGGGCGCCGCTGCAGCGGCGGCAGGGGCCGGCGCTGCTGCTGGAGCAGGCGCGGCGGCAGGGGCGGCCGGCGCTGCTGCTGGGGCAGGTGCCGGTGCAGGGGCGGCCGCTGCGGGCGTTGCGGCTGGACCTTCGCCGTGGGCCGCCCGGTAGGCGCGGACGGCGGCAGCGCGGGCCCGGCCCTCGGCCACGCGCCGGTCTCCGCCCTTGCCCTGCTCCTCGGCCAGGACCCTCTCGTAGGTCTCCTGGTCGAGCGGCGTTTCCTCTCGTCGGGCCATGTCGTCTCCTAGAGCGGTCCGGAGATGCCGCCGTCCTTGCGGATCCTCCAGAAGTGCACGGACAGGAAGAGCACCAGCACGAACGGCAGGGCCAGCACATGGAGCACGTACCAGCGGAGCAGGGTCTGCGGTCCCACCACCACGCCGCCGAGGAGCACGAAGTTGGCCTGCTTGGCCACGAACGGCGAGTACCCGGCCAGGCTGGTGCCGACCGTGATGGCCCAGATCGCCAGCTGGTCCCACGGCAGCAGGTAGCCGGTGAACGACAGCCCGAGCGTCAGGAACAGCAGGATCACGCCCACCACCCAGTTGAACTCGCGTGGCGGCTTGTAGGCCCCCGTGTAGAAGACCCGGGCCATGTGCAGGGTCACGCTGAACACCATGAGGTGGGCGCCCCATCGGTGGAGGTTGCGCACCAGGTCCCCGAAGAACACCGATGTCCGGATGCTCTGCATGTCGCCGTAGGCAGTGGCCCCGCCGAGGTCGGCCATGGGACGGTAGAAGAACATCAAGAAGATGCCGGTCACGGTCAGCAGGACGAACAGGAAGAAGGACAGGCCGCCGAGGCAGAACGTGTACGTCAGCTTCAGCCCGTGGCGTTTCATCTTGACGGGATGGAGGTGGTACAGGACGTTGTTCATGGTGGCCAGGGCGCGGTCCCGGGACGTGTCCTTGTAGCCCCTTCGGAAGATGGATCCGGGCCGGAACATCGACTTCCAGACCTCGGTCTCCCGGACGCGGTCGAGGACCTCCCCGGGCGACGGCGGCTTGAGCTTCACTCCGGCCTTCCCCTCTCCTTCCCGGCCTACCCGGCCTCCGCCTTCTGCGACAGGGGAACGGAGGCCATCGTGCGCCTGCCGCCCGAGTCCTCCGGCAGCCTCGCGTAGTAGAGCACGTCCGTGGGGCATCGTTCGACGCACACCGAGCAGCGTGTGCAGGCGTTGTCGTCGACGACGAAGACGGCGTTGGCGATCCGGACCTCCGCCTCCACGGGTTCGAGCTCGGCGTCCTGCACGATCTCGGGTGACAGCATGAAGATGCAGTTCCAGGGGCAGACGTCCTCGCACGCCCGGCACAGGATGCAGTTGTCGGGGTCGAGCATGAGGTGCTTCGGGGACCTGACGCCCTGGGAGAGCCAAGCCGGATCGACGGTCTCCACGACGTAGTCCGTGTGGATGTCGACCTCGGTCTTGGTGAACGGCATCGGCCTGCTCGAGCCTCCTACGCGCTCTCGCTCATCGGTATCCGCCGGTGGGTCGCTCTGCCGAAACCCCGCGGAGCCGCTTCCGCCAGTTCTGCATGATCACCGCGGCCACCACGATCGTGAGGAGTGGCCCCGTACTCAGGCCCAGCGCGATGGCATCCCGGATCTCCAGCGCCCAGCTCCCGCCGCCCGAGGGCCCGGCCCAGCCCAGCTTCTGCTCGGCGAAGTACATCCAGAACGACGGGACGACCACGGCGAAGATCAAGATGAAGAACCACAGACCGACGCAGAACACGACTGCCGTGGTCCAGGTCCACTCGAAGGTCTTGACGGTCGGCTCCACCCGCTGCTTCAGCTCGACCAACCTCTTCGGAACCCTCATGCGCTACCCATCCTCGCCAACAGCCGGCTGATTATAGCCAGGGCCCTTTCGCGCACCGTTTCCGGCCCCGCCCATCCTACCGGCCTTGTGAATCCCTTCACAAGGGCCCCGACGGCTAAGCTGCCGAGGCGTTGCCATGGCTGGAGAACTCGTGGTCGCGGATCTCGTGCAACGGGGGCTGGCCTCGTGGTGGGCGCCGGCCCTGGCGTTCCTGGCCGGGATGGTGTCCTTCGCCTCGCCATGCGTGTTCCCCCTGGTCCCCGGATACCTGTCGTTCGTCTCGGGCGGCCAGGCCAAGGAGCAACGTGCGATCGTCCCCATCCTGCTGTTCATCCTGGGCTTCGCAACCGTGTTCACCGCGCTCGGGGCCTTCGCCGGCGGCGCGGTCACGCGGTTCCTGAAGTCTGAGCTGGTCCTTCGAGTCTCCGGCGTGATCATCGTGGCCTTCGGCCTGCTCATGGTGCTCTACGCGTTTCGAGTCGGATGGCCGGGGCTGTACGCCGAGCGCCGGCCGCTGATGTCGCGCGTGAAGCCCGGGCCCGGCTGGGCATTCCCCCTGGGGGTGGCGTTCGGCACCGGATGGACCCCGTGCATCGGCCCGGTCCTCACGGGGATCTTCCTGATCGCCGCGGCCCAGGGCGGGGCGGCCCGCGGGGCGTTCCTCCTGTTCGTGTACTCCCTCGGCCTGGGGCTCCCCTTCCTTCTCCTCGGCCTGGGGATCCGCCGGCTCATGGGCGCCCTGGCGTTCGTCCGGCGCAACTACCACTGGTTCGCGGGGATCTCAGGGGTCCTGATGATCGGGATCGGGTTGCTCATCGCCACCAACCTGTGGTCCAGGCTCCTCGCGCCGGTCTTCGACCTCATCGGGCGGTTCAGCCCGCCGATCTGAGGGCATCGTAGCGAGACCCTTCCCAATAGAATCGGTCTTCGGGCATGTCCTCCACCGTGACCTCCACTCGTCGGATGACCCTCCGCCAGTCGCTCGCGCTCGTGTGGCGGACCCTGCGGTCGATGCGAACCGCACTCGTGCTGCTCCTGCTCCTCGGGGTGGCCGCGGTGGCCGGCTCCCTCGTGCCACAAGTGGGAACGTCGAACGCCCGGATCCTCGCGATGTTCCGGGACCACCCGCTGCGGGCCGACATCTACGACAAGCTCGGGCTGTTCGACGTGTTTGGGTCATGGTGGTTCACGCTCATCTACACGCTGCTCCTGATTTCACTGGCCGCCTGCCTGTTCCCGCGAACACGGGCCATGGTCCGCAATATCCGGTCGCGCCCCCAGCCCTCGCGCGAGCTGGACGGGATGCGCCACTACGCGGTGCGGCCCGTGGTCGCCGACCCGGAACGAGCGATCGCCGACGCCCGGCGGGTGCTTCGACGGCGCTTCTTCCGGGTGGCCGGCTCGAACGGTGGGGGACCACTCGCCCTCGCCGCCGAGAAGGGCCTGGCTCGCGAGGCGGGCAGCCTCCTGTTCCACTGGTCGTTCTTCCTGATCCTGGTGGGGATGGTGTGGGGCAGGGGCACCGGGTTCACCGGACAGGCCGTGATCGTCGAGGGCCAGACCTGGACCGAGGCCGCGGCGAACTACGACGGGCGGATCAACGAGGGCCGCTTCACCGACGACGGCGACCACAGCGGTCGACGACTTCACCGCGACGTACCGGATCCCCTCGGGGATCCCCGAGGACTTCGTCACCCACGCCGCGCTGTACGACGCGAACGGTGGGTACGTGAGAACGGCGGACATCAGGGTGAACCACCCGGCGGAGATCGACGGCGTGAAGTTCTACCAGTTCGGATACGGATGGGCGCCGGTCGTCGACGTGCGTCAGGACGGCGAGCCGATCGCATCGGGCCCGGTGGTGTGCACCCAGGGCCCCCCGCCCCCGGGCGTGAGCGCGCTCCAGCTGCCGTGGAACTGCGTGGTCAAGCTCCCCACACTGACCCCGCAGGTGGGCATCCGGTTCGAGCTGTGGCCGGACAGCCGGGGCCTGTACGCGCTGCTCCAGACGGGCCGGGCCATGCCGATGCTCACGCAGTTCGCCCCGGTGATGACCTACACGGCCTACCGGGGCGACCTCCGGGCCGAGCTCGTGCAGAACGCAACGGTGCTCGACACGACCGGCATGCGGAGATGGAAGCAGGGCGTGATCGGGGCCGGCGAGACGAAGGATCTCGGGAGCGGGCTCTCGGTCTCGTTCCCCGATCTGCGGCAGTACACGGTGCTCGAGGTGAAGCGGGACCGGGGCCTGTGGATCATGTTCCTCGCCGCGCTCCTCATCTTGGTAGGGTTGCTTCCCGCCCTGTACAGCTCCCGTCGCAAGCTCTGGGTGACGGCCGAGCCCGACGGGCGGGGGAGTGTGGTGAAGGTCGGGGGCTTCGCCCTCCAGCGAAGGAGTCAGTTCGAGGAGGAGTTCGCGAAGCTGGTGGATGAGCTGACGGGGACCTCCCGGGATAGAGTGGGCGCGCTGTGAGCACCGAGCAGTGGTCCCGGCTGTCCACCGACGCCTTCAATGTCGCGCTCTTCGCCTACATCGCCGGGATGATCGGCTACTTCTACTACCTGGCCTTCCGCCGGCAGCTGGCGTGGCGTTCGGCCAGCCTGGCGGCGTTCCTCGGGCTGTCGGCGCATGCCCTGTCCGTGGTGGCCCGCGGTTTCGCGGCGGGCCGGGTGCCCTGGGGCAACATGTACGAGTACTCGTCGCTGCTCGCGCTGCTCGTGGTGGCGGGCTACCTGTTCGTGGTGGAGGGCGTTTTCAAGGTCCGCCTGCTGGGCGGGTTCGTCCTGGCCTTCTCCGTGCTCACGATGGCCATCGCAGTGATGTTCCTCTACGTGGGGCCGGGGCCGCTCGTGCCGGCATTGAACTCCTACTGGATCAAGATCCACGTCGTGGCGGCGATCACCGGTTCGTCGCTCTTCGCGTTGGGATGCATCGTGACCATCCTGTATCTGGCCAAGGACCGCCGCGAGCGCCGGTCGGCGGCGGTGGTGGCGCCGATCATGGGCGGCTCGGTGGACCTGGATGACGCCCCGCCCCATTTCGAGGCGGGAGCCGACGAGCCGGTGGGCGGGGTGACCCGGCGAGGCATCCTTCCTCCGGCCGCGGTGCTGGATCGGGTGGCCTACCGGACGATCGCCTTCGCCTTCCCCATCTGGACGTTCGCCGTCATCGCCGGCGCGATCTGGGCGGAGCAGGCCTGGGGCCGATACTGGGGATGGGACCCCAAAGAGACCTGGTCGTTCATCACCTGGGTCATCTTCGCCGGCTACCTGCACGCGCGCGCGACGTCGGGGTGGCGAGGCCGGCGCGCGGCGGTGATCGCCCTCGTGGGGTTCGCGTCGCTGCTCGTCACGTACTACGCAGTCAACCTGTGGATCGTCGGCCTGCACTCCTACGCCGGGGTCTGATGCCGCTGCCGAGGCCCTCCCGGACGCTCACCCGGACGCTCCTGGGGGCGGGCGCCCTGATCGCGCTCGTCGTCCTGGCGGCGGCCTGCGCTCCGCACGCCACCCAGGACACGCTGAAGCCCGCCGGCCCGTACGCGCAGAAGATCGACAACCTGTTCCGGCCGGTGTTCTGGATCGCCGTGGCGGTGTTCGTGGTGGTCGAGGGGATGCTCGTGTACCTCGCCGTGCGGTACCGGCACCGCAAGGGTCGGCGGGAGATCCCGCCGCAGGTCCACGGGAATCAGCGCCTGGAGATCGCCTGGACGATCGTCCCGGCCATCCTGCTGGTCGGGGTGGCCATCCCCACGGTCTCGGGGATCTACGCGTTGGCGGCGAAGCCCTCCGGCCGGGTGCTCGAGGTCAACGTCATCGGCCATCAGTGGTGGTGGGAGTTCGACTACCCAGGCCTCGACGTGACTACGGCGAACGTGCTGCACATCCCGGTAGGCGAGCCCGTGTACGCCTCGCTCTGCGCCGCCGGCCTCGGCTACCACGACCAGGTGGCGCCGAACAGCTGCCAGGAACAGGGTGGCTACGGCAACGTGGGCGACGACGTGATCCACTCGTTCTGGGTGCCACGGCTGGCCGGGAAGCAGGACGTCGTTCCCGGCCGCACGAACCACCTGGTCCTTCAGGCGGACCAGCCGGGCACGTATACGGGGCAGTGCGCAGAGTTCTGCGGCCTCTCGCATGCCTACATGCGGCTCGAGGTGGTGGCCCAGACCCCGGCGGACTTCGATGCCTGGGTCCGCCAGCAGCAGGCCGACGCGGTGACCCCGCCGCAGGGATCGCTCGCGGCGACGGGCCTGAACGAGTTCCTGAACGGGGCGTGCATCGGCTGCCACGCGATCCAGGGTCCCAAGGTGAACGACCAGCCACTGACGCAACCCGGGGGACCGAACCTCACCCACCTGATG
>VAYX01000125.1 GCA_005885325.1 Actinomycetota bacterium | reverse complement strand
CGCCCCATGGTTCGCCGCGGCCTGGGGCGCCGGGCTCATCGTGGGGATCCCCGTGCTCGCGGTCGTGGCCATGGCATCGCTCGTGGTCCTCCCGCTGGGGCTTGCGGTCGCCCTTGCGCTGGCACTGGCGGCGTTCGTCGGGTACGGGCTGGCCGGATACGCCCTGGGCCGGTTGGTGTGGGCGAACCCGGAGCGCCAGGTCGTGGCGTTCCTCGTGGGGTGGGGCGCCCTCCGACTCGTCGGTCTCATCCCGTACGTGAGCGGCGTGACGTTCGTCCTGGCCGCCGCGTTCGGCCTGGGGGCGGCAGCCGTCGCGACCTGGAGGTCGCGGTCAGAGCCGGGGAAGCATCGGGGACGGCGTGCCGACACGCTTCCCGAGCCCATCCCCGAGGAAGCCGGCCTGTGACGCCGGCCACGAACGGCGAGCGAGCCTTGTCGCGCCTCAGCCCCTCCGCGCCCTGAAGAGGAGCGCGAACACGACTCCGACGGCCGCGCCGAACGCGGCGGCCTGCGGGACGGTCATGAGCACCTTGGCGCCGTCCTGGACCTCGATCCGAGGCGACAGGACCATCCCCACGAAGGACTGTCGGCCGAGCGTCGCGCCACCGGCGGCGATCACGCTCTGGCACCCGCCCTGCTCGATGGACACGTCTCCCTTGGCGATGATCGGGCCGGAGCCCCCTTGACGGATCGAGACGTCGCCGCCGGCCATCAGCGGTCCGCACCCGCCCTGGTTGATGGCCACCTGGCCGGACGCGATGACCGGGCCGGCCCCCGCCATCGTGAGGTGCACGTCGCGCCCGCTCACCATCCCGACCAGGGCGCGCTCCAGCGTCACGTCGCCCGCCGCCTCGATGGCCCTCACCACCCGTACCGTGCCGTGTCCGTTTGCCTCCACGACGCACCTCCCGTGTTCGTCGGCGTTCCCGACATCCTATGTAGGCTGCGGCCGTGGCGGAGGGGCGCACGTTCCTGCTGATGGGCTCGGGTGAGTTCGAGCCCTGGTCCGAGGAGGTCGAACGGGCCGCAATGCACGGTGCACGAGGCGACGGCTCGGTGGCCATCGTTCCCACCGCGAGCTTCCCCGACGGCCAGCCCATCTTCGACCGATGGGGGGCCATGGGCCTCGCGCACTACGAGGCCATGGGCGTGCCCGCCGGGATCGTGCCGCTGCGGGACCGGTCCGATGCGATGCGTGAGGAGCTCGCGTCCCAGGTGGCCGAGGCGAGCATGGTCTTCTTCTCAGGAGGAAAGCCCCGGTACCTCGCCGAGGCCATCGGTGGGACGCCGTTCTGGGACGGCCTGCTCGCGGCCCTCGACCGCGGTGCCGTCTTTGTCGGATGCAGCGCGGGGGCCATGATCGCCAGCCACGCATCCGACGGGAAGGAGCGACTGGGCGGCGCCTGGCTGCTCGGCCTGGGCCTCATTCCGAACACGAGCTTCGGCGTGCATTGGGACAAGGTCCGGTTCATCCCGGGGATGCGCCCCTTCTTGATGCGCCGGGTGCGCCGCGATGGATGGTTCGTGGGGATCGACGAACGGACCGCGATCCTCGGCGACGGGAGTCGGTGGACCGTGTTCGGCAACCGGACGGCGATGGTCCGCGGCAGGGGACGAACGCGCTCGTTCCGGGCGGGTGAGTCGTTCGCGACCGCTGGGTGAACGCCCCGGTCGGGCCACCTCCCGCTGGCTATCCTTGGGGACCGTGAGCTCGACAGACCCGACGTACGTACCGGACGAATCGTCCCGGCCGAGGTGCTTCCTGTGCGGCCGCCCCACGTTCGATCCCGACAAGCGGCAGCGGCAGTGGGTCCGGGCCGCGGTTGGGGGAGAGCAGGTCCTGGTCTGCCCCACCTGCCAGGAGGACCGGCCGGACTGGGCCGTGCAGCTGGACCGGTGCGACGCCTGCGGGGCGAGCAGGCTCTCGGTGATGCTCGGCCAGGTCGTGTGCCGAGCCTGTGGGCACGTCCGAGGCGAGTCGGTCGAGCCCGCCTGGCTGTCGGGCGCTTAGCTCAGCGGTAGAGCGCTGCCCTTACAAGGCAGAGGCCGAAGGTTCGAATCCTTCAGCGCCCACTTCATGAAGGCACAGTTCAGAGCCCAGCTCCTCGCCATCATGGCCAAGCGGTGAGAGCGGCCGGAGGGATATGAATGGGCCGGGCCCCAAGCCGGGGCCCGGCCCATTCGATTTCCTATCGTCTCACGAGCACGTCGGCCTCTCTCGAGGCTTCGTCCGGTAGACCAACCGGAACTCGCAAGGTCGGTGAACTGGTTGGATTCTGCCGGTCTCCCGGCGGACGGGCGGGGCGGTGGCCCCGGCCCGCGAGGGACGGCTCAGCAGCCAATCACCTCGGGGGTCTCCTGCTGTCTATGCAAGCTGGACCACCTCCTTTCTCCCGTGCGATCCATGGTGCGACAGAACCCGCGGGAAGGCAAATAGCCGTCGACCTGAGCCCGGACCCGGAAGCGTCGGACGGCCTCGGACGCACCCTCTGGTGGTTTGGTGACGTCGACGGGGCGATCGACCATCGCGAACGCGCGTACGCGGCCTTCCGCAAGCGAGGTGACGCGGTCCGGGCCGCGCGGATCGCGCTCTGGCTGGCCAGGGAATACGTGGAGGCGATCGGCAATGAGCCGGCCGGCAACGGATGGCTCGCGCGTGCGCAGGGCCTGCTGCGCGACGTCGAGCCCGGCCCGGCCCACGGATGGCTCGAGCTCACATGGGGCAGCCGCTCCTTCGACCCGAACCAGATGCGGGCCCACGCAGAGGCGGCCCTTGAGACCGCCCGTCGGTCCAAAGACGCGGAACTGGAGGCATCGGCCCTCGCGCTCCTCGGAAGAGCGCTCCTGCTGGGCGGCGAGTTCGACGCGGGGGTCACGGCCCTCGACGAGTCGATGGTCGCGGCCACGGCCGGCGAGGTGTCCGACCCGCTGGTATTCGGCGACATCTGCTGTGTCGTCACACTGGCCTGCGAGGAGTCGGGCGAACTCGAGAGACTGATGCGATGGAACGACGTGATCGAGACCTACATGTCCCGGCACCTCCACGGAGCGTTGATCTCCTTCTGCGGCACGTGCGGGGCGGAGTTCTTCCAGGCGAAGGGGGATCTCGAGACGGCGGAGCGGTGCCTCGTCGAGGCGCTCGGCGCCCTGAGAGGGACCGGTCATCGGTCGCGCTGTATCCATCCGGCGGCCAAGCTGGCCGAGCTCAGGATGCTCCAGGGTCGGATCGAGGAGGCCGAGCGCCTCCTCGCCGGGTATCAGGATCTTCCCGAGTCGCTGGGTGCGAGCGTCGGGATCCACCGACTCAAGGGCGAGCACGCGGTCGCCGCCGGCCTTCTGCTCCGCCGTCTCAACCAGGTCGGCGACACGATCGTCGCGGTGCCCCTGCTGTCGACGCTCGTCGAGGTACAGCTGGCCCAGGGGACCGTGGACGAGGCGCGCGCGACCGCAGGCCGCCTCGCCTCGCTCGCCGATCGCTTCGGGCACCCGCGGGTGACGGCGATCGCGGCGCTCGCTGCGGGGCGAGTCGCTCGGTCGAGCGGCGAGGCGGCTGCCCGCGACCACCTCGAGGGCGCGCTGAGCGCCTTCGAACGCCTGGAGATGCCGCTCGAGGCCGCCCGCACCCGCGTGGAGCTCGCCCGCGCGGTGCAGAAGGACGATCCCGACGTCGCCGGACGAGAGGCGAGGGTGGGGCTCGAGACCTTCGAGCGTCTCGGAGCGGGTCGGGAGGCCGACGAAGCGGCCGCGATCGTGCGGGAGGTGGGCGGCCCAGCCCGGACCGGACCGAAGGACGTGCCGAGATCTCGGCGCGCCTCTACATCAGCACCAAGACGGCGGGGAACCACGTGAGCAACCTGCTGGCGAAGCTCCATCTCCGGAGCCGGCAGGAGGCCGCGGCGTACGCCGTGCGTTCCGCCGGCGAGCGCGGCACCTGATCCCGGCCCCGTCCGATCTCCGGCCGAAGATGGGGAACGTTCCCCATCCTTCGCACGTCCCCGCGGGGCACGCTGCGGGTCGGAGGTGATGCAGATGCAGAAGACGGGGGATCGGGGCGCCAACGCCCTGAAGCAGGAGCTGGTCGTGCGCGTGGAGGCGACCTCGCGGGCCAGCACGGAGATCGCGTATGCCGTGCTCGCCGACCTCTCCAGCCACATCGTGTGGGCCGGGGAGCGGCAGGGGAAGCGGACCAGGCTGCTCACGATGGACGCGCCCGCCGGGCCGGCCGTCGTCGGCACCGAGTTCAACTCTACGGGCGCAGACCCGATGGGAACGTTCTCGGACCGCTCGGTGGTCACGGGAGCGACGCCGGGTAAGGCGTTCGAGTTCGTCACGGAGGCACGGCTCACGACGAGGAAGGGCATCGCGACCGACTGGACGAGCGTCGGGCGGTACGAGCTCGAGCCCACGCCGGGTGGGTGCCGGATCGTCTCGACGTCTCGGGTGACGCGGATCAGCGAGATGCCAGGCATGCTCGGTGCCTTCAACGTCCCGGGGCTCCGCGGTCTCGGACTGGCGGTGTCGACGAAGGTCAGCCGGCGATCGGTCCGCAACCTCGCTCGTGTGGCGGAGGAGCGGGCGGAGAGAGGGAGGTGAGGGGGATGAGGACGCTGCGATGGATCTTCCTGACCGGCGCGCTGGTGACGCTCGCTCCTGCGGTGCCGGCGAGCGCCGCGTCGCCGCAGGCGAGCTGCCCTGGACAGGAGCTGTCCGCGCTGGCGCCGGTGCTCGGTGCCGACCTCGGCGCCTTCATCTCGTTCGAGGCGCGGAACCCCGAGCTCGAGGGGGGAGATCAGCGAGTTCGCGCACGCGGACCGTCAGAGCTGCCCGGAGGAGTAGCGAAACGTTTCGGCTGTCGACGCAACCCAGAGAGCAGCCGCCTCAGGAAGGAGAGTCGAGATGGGCAAGGTGTCGAAGACCTCGACCGGGGAGCCGATCCAAGCCCCTGGCTTCGAGGGTCGGTACGGGGAGACCGAGGGATACACGATCGGTTTCGAGCGGTACACCGAGCATGCGGACATGGCCCCCCTGTTCGTAGGCCTGCCGGAGGATCGGTGCCAGTCCCCCCACTGGGGCTACGTTGTCAAAGGGAAGCTCGTCTACCACACGGCAGGCGGAGACATCGAGGTCGTCGACGGCGAGGCCTACTACGTGGGCCCGGGCCACACGCCCGAGATCTTTCCCGACACCGAGATCGTCGAGTTCAGCCCGACGGCGGAGCTGAACGAGACGATGGAGGTCGTGACGAAGAACCTGGAGTCGATGGGATAGCCGACACCCGTCGTAACGGAAGTGGCACAGGCCGGACCTGGAGGTCCGGCCTGGCCACCCTAGGCTCTTCGAGTGCCCCTTACCAAGGAGCGGAACCTGTCAGGTGGGCTGGGATAGGCGGGGACGGCGGTACAGCGATGCGGTTGGGCAGTAGGGGTCGCCGTCATCCGCCTGGCGCTATCTTTCTGTATGCATGTGTCGATCTGGGCACTGGCCGTTCATAGCAAGGATGAGCGGCGGGACCAGCCCGCCCGAGCCAAGGAGGGACTCCAATGGCCCAGTACCTATTGTCGGTCCATAGTGTCGAGGGCGAAACTGCCCCCGCGATGAGCGACGAAGAGATGCAGCAGTCCTGGAAGCGGATCCAGGTCCTCAACGAGGAGCTGAGGGCGGCCGGCGCCTGGGTCTTCGGCGGCGCCCTGCACGAAGCCGACACCGCCACCGTCGTGCGCATGTCCGAGGGCGAGGTGCTGACTACCGACGGCCCTTTCGCCGAGTCGAAGGAACACCTGGGAGGCTTTTATATCATCGAGACTGATGACCTAGACGCAGCGCTTGTGTGGGCGTCGAAGACCACAGAAGCAGTTGGGAAGCCGATCGAGGTTCGTCCTTTCCGCGCATCAGAGGCCTGACAACGTGCGCGACCTCGACGCGTCACCCAAGGTCGACGCGGCCCAGATCGGCCGGATCTTCCGCGAGGAGTCCGGCCGATCCGTGGCCACCCTGATACGCATCTTTGGTGACATCGACATCGCCGAGGATGCGGTACAGGAGGCGTTCGCCGTCGCGCTGCGCAAGTGGCCGTTCGATGGCCTTCCCCCCAACCCGGGGGGTTGGATCACGACGACCGCCCGCAACCGTGCCATTGAGCGCCTCCGCCGCGAGGTGCGTGGACGGGAATTACTCAGCGAGGTGGCGACGCTCTCGCCCGGCAACGACGATCCCGGCATGCCTAAGGAGGTGGGGCCCGTGCAGGACGACCGGCTTCGCCTCATCTTCACCTGCTGCCACCCGGCACTCTCCGCGGAAGCGCAGGTGGCACTGACCCTACGCCTGCTCTGCGGCATGACGACCGACGAGGTGGCCCGGGCGTTCCTCGTCGCCGAGCCGACCATGGCCCAACGCCTCGTTCGCGCCAAACGCAAGATCAAGGCGGCTCGGATCCCCTACCGGGTGCCGGAAGATCACGAGCTGTCCGGCCGTCTCCGCCCGGTGCTGGCCGTCGTCTACCTCGTCTACAACGCCGGGCTGACCGGCCCCGGCGAACCGGGCCTCTGCTCGGAGGCGATCCGGCTCGCCCGGATCCTGTCAACGCTCATGCCCGACGAGCCAGAGGCGGCCGGTTTGCTCGCGTTGTTGCTCCTCACCGAGTCGCGTCGCGCGTTGCGAACTCGGCCTGACGGCTCCCTCGTGGTGCTCGGGGAGCAGGACCGGACACGATGGGATCGTGTCCTGATCGAGGAGGGTCAAGCGATCGTCCGCCGGTGCCTTCGCCGTAACCAGCCCGGTCCCTATCAGCTCCAGGCGGCCATCAACGCCGTGCATGCGGACGCCCCGACTGTCGAGCAGACCGACTGGTGGCAGATCGTCGCCCTGTACGACCAGTTGCTTGCGGTCGCCCCCACGCCGGTCGTGGCCCTCAACCGGGCCATCGCCATCGGCGAGGTGCGGGGGCCTGCTGCGGCGCTGGCTTTGGTGGACGACCTGGACCTCGACAACTACTACCCGTTCCATGCCACGCGAGCCGATCTGCTTCGGCGGCTGGGTCGGCACGCCGAGGCCGCGGCCGCGTACGAGCGTGCGGCCGCCATGGCGCCGACGAACGCCGAACGGGACTTCCTCAGGCTCGGTGGCCGAGCTTCGCGCTGACCGCACCGGTGACGTCGGGTCGTGGCCGGCGCTCTCTCTGGCTACTCCGCCTGGAAAGGAGTGTCCAATGTGTGCAGAGACTGTGCCCGGAGAGGTGGGGGGCGGAGGGATGAACGGCGACCGAACGAACGGTGTGGATCTCGAGCACCTGCGCGCTGGTCGGCTGGCCCGTCTCCAAGGTGCGATGCACCGGCACGGCGTCGAGGCGTGCCTGCTGTTCAACGAGCCGAACATCAGGTACGCGACCGGAGCATCGGCCATGCCCGTGTGGAGCACCACGACGTTCGTTCGGTGCGCGCTGGTCCCCGCCGAGGGCATGCCGATCCTGTTCGAGCATCCGAACTCGATGCACCTGTTCGGCGAGCTCGAAGCCCACGTCCGCCCTATGCACGCCTGGGAGTTCACCGACGGCGTCGCTTGGCACGCCGCCATCTTCGCTCGGGAGACGGCGGCGGCCATGCGCGAGCTCGGCGTGACCGATGACCGGCTGGCGATCGATCGACTGGGGACGCCGGGGTTCCTCGCGCTCCAGGCTGCCGGCATCTCGATCGTCGATTCCGCGCCGATGACGATGGAAGCGCGGGAGGTCAAGACGCCCGAGGAGATCGAGGTGCTCGCGATGGGCGGCCAGGTGGTGACGGAGATGCTCCGCGACTTCGAGGCTGCCATCCGTCCCGGTCTCACCGAACGCGAGCTGCTCGCGGTCCTTGCCGGCACACTGCTGGCGGGCGGCGGCGAACACCTGGCCACGAACACCGTCTGCTCCGGCCCGAACACCAACCCCTGGCGCGCCGAGGCAACCGCCCGGGCCGTCGAACCTGGCGACCTCGTCTACGTCGACACCGACTCCGTGTGCCTGGGCGGCTACTTCTTCTGCGTCTCACGGACGTTCCTGTGCGGCGACGACTCCCCGACACGAGAGCAACATGATGCCTATCGAGCGTCACACGACTGGCTGGAGGCGATGAAGGACCTCGTGCGCCCTGGCGTGAGGTGCCGGGAACTGGCCGAACGGGCGCCGCGGCTTCCCGACCGGTACCTGCCGCAACGGTACGAGTGCATGATCCACGGGATCGGGCTCGAGGAGGAGAGCCCCAGCGTGGCCTACCCGGGCGATACACAGCCGAACCCCGACCGGGTCCTGGAGGACGGCATGGCCCTGGTGATCGAGGTCTACGCCGGGGAGGTCGGCGGGCGCCACGGGGTGAAGCTCGGGGATGGGATCGTTCTCGCCGCAGATGGGCCGAGGAACCTCGCCCCATACCCGTACTGCGCTGCTCTTCTGTGATCAGAACCCGGGGACGTGCCGCAGACTACCCCTGGTCGGAGCGGGCGGCCTCGAGGTCGGGAACCACGACCGGGCCGGGGACCACAGGTCGTTCGACCAGCTCGATGGTGACGCCGTCGGGATCGCTCGCGTACAGGCATCGAACCCCCAGCCAGTCACCCTCCTCCTGGATCTCGACGGGCTTCGATCGGATCGGGACGCCCGCCTGAGAGAGCCGCAGGTACATCGCATCGATGTCGGACACCCGCAGTCCGATATGGGTGCCGCCCGGCCTGGCGGGATCGGGCGTCAGCGGCTCACCGTCCGGCGAGAGGTACTGGAGGAGCTCCAGGATCTGGCCTCCTCCCAGATCGACCTCCCCCCACAGCAATCGCACCCCGGGCTGGCCGAGGATGGCGCCGAGCTCGGGCTCGCTGCTCTCTCCCCGCCCGGGTGCGGCGCGACAGTCGCGGCGCCAGCCGGCTTTCCGCTGGCCGGGCCTGCGGCGGGGATTCGTCCGTCACGGACCAACCTTACCCCGTCGACAGGTTGACGCCGCGGACCCCCCACGTGCTCCAGCTCGGGTAGTCGCCCGAGGCGATGAAGCCGATGGAGTTCGGCGCGTCGTCCAGCAGGAGCTCATCGGCGATCGAGATCGTCCGGGTGCGCGTCCACTTGCCCGCCGGTCCCTTGCCGATGGCCTTCACCGGCTGCCAGTTGACCCATAGCGCGACCTCGCCGGATCCGAGGTCGAATCCCTGATACGACAGGTTGAAGGCCCCCGGCCCGCCGGGCGCCAGATAGAAGACCTCCTTCGGATGGCTCCGGTCGACGCGCGGGATGTTGCCCACCGCGTCCGGCGAGCCGACCGGCATCGGCAGGGCGGGCGACTCCCTCGGGTTCGCCGGGATGGTCCTGAGCAGGTCCCAGGCCGCAGGATCGTCCGTGGTCATGAAGTCGTACAGGCTCCCGCCCATGAGCCCGTACTCCCGGACGGCGCGCACGAACCCCTCGATCTCCGCCGCGTCGTAGTTGTCCGCGACCCCGCCGATCTGGTGGATGGGCACCGTGGGATCGCCGACCCCCGCCCGAACCAGGTCGGCGCAGCTCGCCGCGTAGTCGTGGACGGCCTGCCCTCCCGTGGCGACGGTGCCCGAGTAGCACATGGGCAGGAACACGTCGTAGTACTGCCTCAGCGACGCGTACGGGAAGTCGGGCCAGAAGGTAGTCGGCTTGGCCAGGCTGACCGCATTCGGGGTGATCGCGCCGAGCGGGTAGCCCGGGCCCACGGCGTCGCGGATCCGCTGCGACAGGTCCATCAGCCTGGCCGTTCGGACCGTCGGGTCGCTCACCACCCTGGACTCGATGTCGAGAGCGAACGAGTCGACCCCGCTCCCTGCGGCCGAGCGGAAGGTGATCGCGGCCATCGACTTCCGGAGGTCGACGTTGACATGGGCGAGCGAGGGAAGGTACCAGGCCACCACCCGCATCCCGGCCCCGTGCGCCGCGTCGATGAACTCACTCATCCGAAGGGGGAACACGATGTCGGGGTGAGAGAAGTTCGAGCTCTGGAGGTAGATCGTCCGGATCCCGTCGGCCTGCATGGTCTGGACGGCCGCAGGCGGGTCGTTCCACAGCGCCGTGTCGTAGATGTCCACCCAGGTCCCCAGGCCCCGGTAGGCGAGAAC
>VAYX01000124.1 GCA_005885325.1 Actinomycetota bacterium | reverse complement strand
TCGTCCCGGTGTTCGTGCAATGGCTCCAGTCCCGGGGACGCGAAGCAGCATGGGACGTGGCCCGCAGGGTCCTGGGTATCGCCGCCGTCTCCCTCTCCATCATCAGCATCCTCGGCATCGCGCTCGCCCCATGGATCATCCGCCTGTACACCGTGGGTGTGCCGGATGGCCAGCGGCAGGTCGTAGAGGAGCTGGCCTCCTTCTTCCTGCGGTGGTTCATGCCGCAGATCGTGTTCTACGGGATCGGCGCGGTGGCCACGGGCCTGCTGAACGCGCACCGGCGATTCGCCGTGCCGATGTTCGCCCCGATCCTGAACAACCTCATCGTCATCGCCACGTTCCTGACCTTCGCGGCGATGTCACATCCCGGGCAGGCCGTCCTCGCGACAGGACCGCAGAAGCTGGTGCTCGCCGTCGGCACCACGCTCGGCGTGATGGCGATGACCGTCGCGCTGTGGCCGTCGCTCCGCCGGCTGGGGTTCCGGTTCCGGTGGCGGCCGGGATGGATGGACGAGGCCGTGATCCGGATCGCCCACCTGGCGAAATGGGTGGTCGTGTACGTCGTGGCGAACCAGCTGGGGTACCTGGTGGTCCTGATCCTCGCGGCTCGGGTGAAGGGCGGCTACACCGCCTACGCGGCGGCGTTCATGTTGTTCCAGCTGCCGCACGCCATCTTCGTCGTCTCGGTGTTCACCGCGCTCCTCCCGGCCCTGTCGTCGCGATGGGTGGACGGCGATCGGCAGGCCTTCCGCGAGCTCCTCGCTCGGGGGATCCGGTGGACCGCCGTGATCGTCGTGCCGGCCGCGCTCGGCTACCTGGTCCTCGCCGTCCCCATCGTTCGTCTGCTGCTCCAACACGGGGTGGCCGGCCCGAGGAGCACCGACCTCGTGGCCGGCATCCTCGTGTTCTTCTCGCTCGGCCTGTTCTCGTTCTCCACGTTCCAGCTCCTGTTGCGGGCGTACTACTCGATGCAGGACACCAGGACACCGGCGCTGGTCAACATCGCGGCGGTGGGCCTGAACGTGGTCGTCGACCTCCTGTTCGTCCTGGTGCTGGGCATGGGGGTCCGGGGTCTGGCGCTGGGCCATGCCACGGCGTACACCTTCGGCTCGATCGCCCTGCTCGGCTTGATCCGGCGCCGGCTGGGTGGACTCGATGGGAGGCGGATCGTCTCTGGGCTGTCCCGGACGTTCCTGGCCGCGGGGATCACCGCGGCGGTGGCCTGGGCGGCGGCCCGGGCCATCGGGGGATGGGCCGGGACCGCCACGCTCGGCGGGCAGGCCGCACAGGTCCTGGGAGCGGTGGCCGTTGGGATCCTGGCCTTCGTGGCCGCCGCCCTCATGTTGCACGTTGACGAGGTCGATGTACTCCGGAGACAACTCGCAGCGAGGTGGCGCCGATGAGGACGACAGAGCTCAGAGACGAGCACGGGCTCGTGGCAAAGCTCACGATCCTGTGGCTCCTGTTGTTGGCCGTGTTCGTGCTGGCCGCCTTCGACACGGGTTCGATCGCCCTCACGCGATACAAGGTGACGAGCGCCGCTTCGGACGCGGCGCTGGAGGCGGCCAACGTCTTCAAGCAGACCGGAGACCGCAATCACGCATACCAGGCCGCCGTGCAGCTGGTGAACGAAGACGTGCCCGGGGCGCGGATCCCTGCCAAGGATGGCTTTTCGATCGACCCGCAGACGGGCAAGGTGACCGTCGTGGTGGTGAAGAGGGCCTCGACCCTCATCGCCGGCCGGATCGGCTTCCTCGAGTCCGTGCTCAGGGAGAAGGCCACGGAGACCTCGGGCCCCTCGACGGTCTGAGGGGCATGGACGGTCCAAGGCACCCGGCCGTTCGCCGCAGGCAGGGACGTAGACTCAGCCGGTGAGGACCGAACAACCGCCAACCGTGCTCGCCGGCCGGTACTCCCTTGAGCAGGAGCTCGGCAGGAGCGGAACGGGCACCTCCTGGAGCGCCACCGACACCGTCCTGGATCGCCGGGTGGTCGTGAAGCTGATCAACCCTGACCTGGCCCGCGACCCGGCGTTCGCCGAACGACTCGAACTGGAGCTTCGGATGGTCGCGCTGGCGACGCATCGTGGCCTGGCGAGGCTCCTCGACACCGGGAGGGACGACGGCATCGCGTTCGTCGTCCGGGAGCACGTCGAGGGAGACAGCGCTCGGACCGTCATGGCGCTCGACGGCGACGTCCCCGTCGAGCGAGGGGCCGGGCTCGTGCGCGGCGCGCTCGAGGCGCTCGCCGCCGCGCACGAGGCGGGCGTCCTGCATCTCGACCTGAAGCCGGAGAACGTCATCGAGTGCACGGACGGGACGATCCGTGTGTGCGATCTCGGGTTCGGCGAGGCAGTGGTGCGCTCGATGCCACCGCACGAGGCGACGAGGATCCTCCAGCCGGCGCCGATGGCCCCCGAGGCGGCGGCGGGAACGACGCCCGACGTTCGAACCGACGTCTGGGCGGCCGGCGCGCTGCTCTACGAGCTCCTCACCGGCCGGGCGCCGACGGCCGAAGACGCGTCCCCGAGAAACCACCGTCCGGACGTGACGCGCAAGCTCGACGACGTCGTGAGCAGGGCGCTGTCACCGGAGCCCAACGACCGATTCGCCGATGCCGTCGAGTTCGGAGCCGCGCTCCGCGACGCAGCGGGACCGGCCATGGAGCGGGCGGCGGCGCCGGCGCGCCGCTCGGGGCTGGAGGAGACCGCGGTCGTCGCGCCGGTGCCGCCGCCCCCCAGGTCCTCGATGTTCCGGACATGGTTCGCGGTGCCGCTCCTCGTGGTGGTGATCGCGGCGAGCGCGCTTGGAGCGGGGCTGTGGCTCGGCAAGCTGCAGCTGGGCGGGCCGGTCGGCATCCGGTTCGGCCCGACCGAGGAGAGTCCCGGGCCCGCCACTCGGGTCATCCGGTTCGTCTCGGTCGCCCCGATGGACCCGGCGCCGGGCGACGGCCACGAGAACGACTCGGGGATGCCCCTCGTGGCGGACGGCGATCCCCTGACCGTCTGGAAGTCCGAGAACTACTTCGACGGCAGGTTGAACAAACCCGGCGTGGGGATGCTGTTCGACCTGGGGAGCCCACAGACGGTGACCGGCTTCCGGCTCCAGACCCCGTATCCGGGATATCGATTCACCGTGGTCGTGGGGGACGACCCGACCGCCATGGTCGGCGCCGCCAGCGCCACGTTCACCGCCACCGCCGACATGCGGGAGTCGATCGAGCCCGCGACCGGGCAGTACGTCCTGCTGTGGATCACCACCGTGGTCCCCACCGATGACGGCAATCGAGCGGAGGTGGGCGAGTTCCGGGTGGTGGAACCGGCCTGATGCCGAGCGAGGAGCGCGACGAGGACCTGGTGCGGCGCGCGGTGGACGGGGACCGGGCCGCGTTCCGGATCATCGTGGAGCGCCACGAGCGCCGCGTGTACAACCTGGCCCTGCGGATGACGGGGCGCGAGGAGGACGCCCGCGACGCCACCCAGGACGCGTTCCTCATGGCGCTTCGCAAGCTCGCGTCGTTCCGGGGCGAGGCCGCGTTCACCACGTGGTTGCACCGCGTGACCGTGAACACCTGCTACGACCTGCTCCGCAAGCGAAGCAGGACCCCGCTGCTCAGCACGGCAGAGGATCGCGAGCCCGAGCCGCCGGCGTGGCCGGACCACGCCGACGCCACCGACCTGTCGATCGACGTGCAGCGAGCCCTGCTCGCCGTCCCGGAGGACTACCGGGTGGTCATGATCCTCCACGACGTCCAAGACCTCCCGTACGAGGACGTGGCCGCGATCGTCGGGATCCCCGTGGGCACGGTGAAGTCGCGCCTGCACAGGGGGCGGGTGGCGCTCGCCCGGGCCCTCCGAGGGCGTCCGGAACGGGAACGTCCGGAGCCGGCGGGACCGTCTGACGAGGCGAGATCCAGATGACGCACCCCGAGGAGCACCTTTCCGGCTACGTCGACGGCACGCTCGCTACGGACGAGCGGGCCGAGGTCGACGCGCACCTGGCCACCTGCGCCACCTGCCGGGAGGAGATCGAGCTGGCGACGAGGGCCGTGACCATGCTCCGGGAGCTGCCCGAGGTGCCCGTCCCGTTCGGCACGACCAGGTCGGTGATCGCGGAGGCCGGGAAGGCACGGACGTCGCGAGCCCGTCGTTCCTGGGGCGGGAGGACGCAGTGGGCCGCCGGCCTGGCGGCCGCGGCGGTCCTGGTCGCGGTGGTCGCCGTGGCCCTGCCCCGCGTCGGCAGGGAAGCCGGGACGGAGTCGGCCGGGGGTGCGGGAGCGGCGGCCTCACCGGCGCGGGCGCCGGGCATGGAGGCGGCGACCTCGGGCGCGGTCCACCTGGAGCTCCAGCCCAATGCCGACTACGACGCCGCCAAGCTCGAACGCCTGGCGGATGCCTCGGCCCATCGGGCCGGCTTCGACGCGACCCTCGCCGCGCCGTCGGTCAAGGATGCGTCGGCGGCTCAGGCCGAGGGGGCCGCGTCCTGCCTGGCGAAGCCGGGCGGCCTGTCCGGCGAGGACCGGCTGGTCCGGCTGATCCAGGCCACGTTCCAGGGCCGGCCGGCCTACCTCGGCGTCTACCTGGAGAATCCCGGCTCCGGCCAGCCCGCCGATCGCATCGTGATCTGGGTCGTGGCCAGGCGCGACTGTTCCATCCTCTCCTTCTCGTCCAAGCGCCTGTAGCCCTCCCGGGCGGTAGGGCCGGCCCGAGCTTGGAAGCTTCGAGCAAACACTCGTAGAGTTGTCGGTCGTGAGGTACCGGGTGGAAGCGGTCGCCGCGGCTTGCGACGTATCCGTCGACACCGTCCGCTATTACCAGTCGTTGGGCCTCCTCCCGCCCCCCCGGCGGGAAGGCCGGGTCGCCTGGTACGGCCCGGAGCACGTGGAGCGGATCCGTGAGGTCCGAGCGTTGCAACGAAAGGGCCTGACCCTCGCCGCGATCAAGCGGGTCGTGCAAGGTGATCTGGGACGGGCGGACGCCGACCTCGCCGCCGCCGTCGCCGCCGCTCAAGGAGAAGGGGAAGGGCGCGAGGACGTGCTGTCCCTCGATCAGTTCGCCGCGGCGAGCGGCGTGCCGGCATCGCTGATCCAGGCCGTGGAACGCGAGGGCATCCGCCTGTCTCGGCCGGTCGACGGGGAGGAGCGCTACGCCGCCGCCGACATCCAGACGGTCCGCGCTGCCTTGAAGCTCCTCGAGTTCGGCCTCCCCCTCGGCGAGCTGCTGTCCCTGGCCCGGCAGACGCACGAGGCCATGCTCGGGCTGGCCCAGCGAGCGGTGGAGCTGTTCGACGATCACGTGCGCAAACCCATCCGCGACACTGCTTCTTCGGACGAGGAGGCCGCGGCCCGGTTGGTCGAGGCGTTCCGGACACTGCTCCCCGCCGTCACCGACCTCGTGGCGAGCCACTTCCGCCGGGTCCTGCTCGGCGTGGCCGAGGATCACATCGAACGGGTGGGCGAGTCCGCCGAGGTGGAGGCAACGCGGGCGGAGTCCCGGCGCATGGG
>VAYX01000118.1:13542-17090 GCA_005885325.1 Actinomycetota bacterium | reverse complement strand
GCGGAGATATTCTCTGGACGGCATCGAATCGGCGACGTCGATGCCGAAGCCACCCTGGAAGGCGGCCACGACCGGGTCCAGCTCGCCGCTCGTGAAGCTGCGGTTGAAGACGTTCAGCACCGCCTTCTGCACGAGCTTGCCGAGGATCTTGTCCTCGCCGCTGTCGCCGAGCGTCTCGAGCTCGATCTTGCCGCTGGTCGAGGAGACGATGGCCCCGAGGTCGCTCACGCGCGGGGCGACCTCGCGCTCGTCCAGCCGGATGGCGCGCTTGAGCGCGTTGGAGAGCAGGTTCTCCCAGTTGCAGATGCTGACCCGCACCGACACGCCCGAGCGCTGGCTGATCTCCGGCGCCTTGCGCGCCAGGTGCGTCACCTCGGCGACGATCTGCTGCATGTACGGCGCCGCGACGTACTGGAACCCGGCGGCCGGGAACTTCGTGAGCTCGGCCTCCATGATGGCGATCTCGTCCTCGAGCCGCCGCGGATAGTGCGTGCGGATCTGGGAGCCGAAGCGGTCCTTGAGGGGCGTGATGATGCGCCCGCGGTTGGTATAGTCCTCGGGGTTGGCGCTCGCGACGACGTAGACGTCGATCGGCAGGCGCACCTTGTAGCCGCGGATCTGGACGTCGCGCTCCTCCATGATGTTAAGCAGGCCCACCTGGATGCGCTCGGCCAGATCCGGCAGCTCGTTGAGCGCGAAGATGCCCCGGTTGGTCCGCGGCACCAGCCCATAATGGATGGTCAGCTCGTCACCGAGGTACCGCCCCTCGGCGACCTTGATCGGATCGACCTCGCCGATGAGATCGGCGATGGTGATGTCGGGCGTGGCGAGCTTCTCGCCGTAGCGGCGGTCTCGCGGGATCCACGCGATCTCGGTCTTGTCACCGAGCTCGGCCACGCGCTCGCGGCAGGCCCGACAGATCGGCGCGAACGGATCGTCGTTGATCTCGCAGCCGGCCAGCGCCGGCATCTCGGGGTCGAGCAGCTCGGTCAAAAGTCGCGCCATGCGGGTCTTGGCCTGGCCGCGCTCGCCCAGGAAGACGATGTCCTGGCCGGAGAGAATCGCGTTCTCGATCTGCGGCAGAACGCTTTCCTCGTACCCGACGATGCCGGGGAAGAGCGCTTCGCCCGCCCGGAGCCGCGCGATCAAGTTGTCCCGCAGCTCCTGCTTCACCGACTTCGCCTGATACCCGCTCTGACGTAGCTCGCCGATCGTGCGCGCGTTGTTCATAGTCGGCACTATGTCGCCTGCCGCGGTCGCTGTCAAACGCCGATGGCCGGGCCCACGCCGATCAGCGTCCGCGCCAGCTCGATCTCCCCGGCGTGGCTCATGCCGTGCGAGACGCAGGTCTGGCCCAGCGCGCGAATACCGGGCATGTCGCCGAGCGGCTTCACCGTGACCATCGCTTCCAGGTCGCCGGGGCTGGTCTTCACGAGAAAATCCTCGGTGCTGGCCCAGACCTTCTGGATGTAGTCCTTGAACAGCGCCACGTCCTTGATCCGGAGCGCCTGCGCCTGCTCCGTCGTCATACCGGTGCCCTGCGCGACCGGCGGCAGCCCGAGCTTCTCGGCGTACCCGCCCTCCGCCCACACGGTCGGCCGGCGCTTCTGGAGCACGAAGCGCACGACGTTGTCCTCAGTCCGCACGTAGTGGAAGTAGACCCACGCGAGCGTGTTCGCTTTGGGATGATTGGCCGGCACCATGTGCAGCTGCTCCGGCGTCAGGTCGGCGATCGCCGTGTCCAGCATCCCGTGCAGGCGCTTCAGCTCGGCGTGAATGAACTCGATCGCGGTCATCATGACAGCTCTCCCTCCCGGAGAAAGGGCCCGGCGCTCTCGATTCCCTCGGCGGCCCGCATGACGTTAGCCGCAGGCCGGGCTCACGTCAAGCGAGCTGGAGATCGTCCTGAGGAACGAGCAAGACCCTGAGACACGACGCCTGGAGCTCCGGGGACAGGGCTGGCGAGGCGTTCTCTTGCGGCTCGCGGATGCGTGGACTTGAGCGCGCGGCGGCAGTTTCAGTCTGCCGCCGCGCGGGGGTCGACTCGATCAGGGAGCCTGTCCGGGCGCCGTCGGGACAGTCCCGACTTTACCCATGCCGGGTGTCATTCCACTCGGCGGATTGGCCTTCCCCCGTCCACTAGGAAGGACTTTGGGGACGTTCGTGTAAAAGCGCCTCACCGGTCGACTGCAAGCGCGCTACTCTCACGCCCGGAACCCCATGAGCGACTGGTTTCCCAAGCAGACCCTGGGATCCCTGCCCGAGCGTGCGACCCGGCGCTGGGGAGCGCGCGAAGCCATCGTCTTCCAGGGCCGACGCTGGTCCTTCGCCGAGCTCTCGGCGGGCGTCGACCGCCTGGCCCGCGGACTCATCAGCCTGGGCGTCGCGCCGGGCGAGAAGATCGCGCTCTGGATGGTGAACCGGCCCGAGTTCCTCGAGGCGATGTTCGCGGTGATCAAGATCGGGGCCGTGCTGGTCCCGATCAACACCCGGTTCCGGACCGACGACGTCGCCTACGTGCTCGGCCAGTCGGAAGCGTCGACGCTCATCATCGCCGAGCGCTCGGGGCCCATCGACTATCTCGGCATGGTGCGGGAGCTGGTCCCGTCCCTCGCGGGCGGCGCGGCCGGCGAGTCGCGATTCCCGAGTCTGCGTCGCGTCATCTCGGTCGGCGACGCGCCGGGCGCTCCGACGTTTTCCTGGCGCGGGGTGCAGGCGGCCGGCGACGCGATCGATGCGGCCGCGCTGGGGGCGCGGGCCGAGGCGGTCGATCCCGACGACGTGGCGTTGTTCCTGTACACGTCGGGGACGACCGGGTTCCCGAAGGGCGCGATGCACGACCACGCGATCATCCGCAACGCGACCGATCGGGCCTTTCGCATGGCGATCACGCCCGCCGACGTGATCATGATGTACCTGCCGCTCTTCCATGCGTTCGGCTTCACCGAGGGTCCCCTGATGTCGAAGCCTGGCGCTCGTCGAGCAGGAACGCGCCACGATCCTCCACGGCTTCGACATCCACTTCAAGGAACTGATGGAGGCGCACGAGCGTTTCCCCCGCAACGTGTCGAGCGTGCGCACCGGCATCCTCGCTTCCGGCATGTCGAGCTCCGTACCGATCGCCAGGAAGGCGCGCCGGGTGCTCGGCCGCTTCCTGTCCGGCTACGGTATGAGCGAGTTCGGCGTCGGCGCCGCGCTCAGCGCGCTCGACTCGACCGAGGAGCAGTGCACCGAGGCGTCCGGCTACCCGGCGCCGGGCTACGAGATCCGGATCGTCGAGCCGCAGAGCGGCCGCGAGGAGCCCCCGGACGTGGCCGGCGAGATCCTGGTGCGCAGCTACATGACCATGCGGGGCTACTACGGCAAGCCCGCCGAGACAGCCCAGGCGCTCGATCGCGATGGCTGGGTGCACACCGGCGACATGGGCGTCATCCGGGCCGACGGCCACCTCCGCTTCATGGGCCGGTACAAGGACATGCTCAAGATCGGCGGCGAGAACGTCGACCCGATGGAGGTGGAGGCGTTCTTGATGAGCCACGAGGGGATCA
>VAYX01000118.1:4047-13481 GCA_005885325.1 Actinomycetota bacterium | reverse complement strand
AATCGCCAGCTTCAAGATTCCGCGCCACGTCGTTTTCGTCGACGACTTTCCGATGACCAGCTCGGGCAAGATCCAGAAGGCGAAGCTCCGCGAGGAGGCGCTGAGGCGGATCGCGCCCGCGTAGGGTATGATCCGCGACATTCGAAATGGGGAGGAGATGACCATGCGGAGCATCACGCGGTGGTGGTGGCTCGTCGCCGGCGCGCTCGTCGGGCTGTCCCTGGCCGACGTCGCGCACGCCCAGAAGAAGACGCTCGTCGTCGCGCTCTTCCAGGATCCCGACATACTCGACCCCACGCTGGCCCGAACGTACGTCGGGCGGATCGTCTTCTCCCAGATCTGCGAGAAGCTGTACGAGATCGACGAGAATCTTCGGATCCACCCGCAGCTGGCTCTCGACATGCCGGCGATCACCGACGGCGGCCGGATCGTCACCATCAAGCTGCGCCCCGGCGTGAAGTTCAACGACGGCACCGCGATGGACGCCGAGTCCGTCAAGTTCTCGCTCGACCGGCACCGCACGCTGAAGGGCTCGAACCGCGCGAGCGAGCTGGCGCCGGTCGAGGCCGTCGAGGTGGTCGACCCGCGGACGGTGCGCCTGCGTCTGAAGGCGCCCTTCTCGCCCCTGCTGGCCCAGCTGACCGACCGGGCCGGCATGCCGGTGTCGCCGACGGCCGTGAACAAGCTCGGCGACAAGTTCGGCACCGCCCCCGTCTGCGTCGGGCCCTGGCAATTCGCGGAGCGGGTGGCGCAGGACCGGATCGTCGTCGAGAAGTCCGCCCATTACTTCGACCCCGGACAGGCGAAGTTCGACAAGATCGTCTTCCGTATCATTCCCGACGACAACGTCCGCCTGGCGAATCTCCGCTCGGGTGACATCGACGTCATGCACATGGTCTCGCCGACCGACGCCACCGCCATCAAGCGCGAGGGCCGCTTCGAGCTGTCGAACGTGACCGGGCTCGGCTACGACGGCATCACCATCAATCTCCGCAACAAGACCGGCAAGCAGAACCCGCCCGGCGACCTCGGCACGCCGCTCGCCAACGATCCTCGGGTGCGCGAGGTGGCGTGGGATGGCCTCTACACACCGGGGTGCACGCCGATCCCGCCCATCAGCGTCTTCTTCGACAAGAGCCGAAAGTGCCCGGGCCGCGACGTGGCCCGCGCCAAGAAGCTTCTGGCCGACGCCGGTCTCGCGGGCGGCTACGGCTTCGAGTTGACGGTCGGCAACAACCCGCGATCCCGCCGGGTGGGCGAGGTCATCCAGCAGATGGCCCGCGAGGCGGGCTTCAACATCACGCTGCGGTCCCAGGAGTTCGCCTCGGCGCTGACCGACGCCGACGACGGCAAGCTCCAGGCGTTTCAGATCGGCTGGAGCGGCCGGGTGGATCCCGACGGCAACATCCATCAGATCCAGACATGCAAGGGAAGCCTCAACGCCACCCTCGCCTGCGACGAGAAGATCGACGCGCTCCTGAACCGGGCGCGCGAGGTCAGCGACGAGGGCCAGCGGCGCGGCCTGTACCGGGAGGCCATCGACCTCTTCACCGCCCGGCGCAACATCATCTACCTCTATCACCAGAACTACATCGTGGCGTTTCCGAAGAACCTCAAGGGCTACAAGGGTGTCCCCGACGGCCTGATCCGGATCAAGGGCACCTCCTGGAACTGACCGGCTAGCGCGCGGTCGTGTTCGATTTTCTGGTTCAGCGGGCCGCGATCTCGGTCGTGACCCTGTTCGTGATCAGCCTGATCGTCTTCACGGGCGTGCGCATGATTCCCGGCGATCCCGCCCGGGTCATGGCGGGCAGTGAGGCGGACGAGGCGGGGCTCGAGGAGGTCCGCCAGAAGTACGGGCTCGGGGATCCGATTGCCTTCCAGTATCTGCGCTGGCTGGGGCTGGCCGGCCGGTTCGATCTCGGCGAGTCGATCCGCACCCGCGAATCCGTCGTCAAGATCGTGGCGTCGAAGCTGCCGATCACGATCGAGCTCGCCTTCCTGTCGCTGCTCGTCGCCGTTGGCATCGCCATTCCGGCGGGGGTCCTGGCGGCGGTGCGGCGCAACACCGTCTGGGACGTCCTGACCAGCGGCGCCTCGCTCGGCGGCGTGTCCATTCCCAACTTCTGGCTGGGGATCATGCTGATCCTCTTCTTCTCGGTGCGGCTCGGCTGGCTGCCCGCCTCGGGATTCGTGCCGCTCTGGGAGAGCCCGCTGGCCAATCTCCAGCGCATGCTCATGCCCGCGTTCGTCCTCGGCACGGCGCTGGCCGCGGTCCTGATGCGTCAGACCCGCAACAGCATGATCGAGGTCATGAGCGCCGACTACATCCGCACGGCCTACAGCAAGGGACTCGCCGGCCGCGTGGTCGTCTTCCGCCACGCCATCCGCAACAGCCTCATCCCGGTGGTCACCATCCTCGGGCTGCAGATGGGTGCGCTCATGAGCGGCGCCGTCGTCACCGAGCAGATCTTCGTCGTGCCCGGGTTCGGCCGGCTCATCGTCGAGGCGGTGTTCACGCGGGACTATCCGCTCGTGCAAGGGGTCGTGCTGATCACGGCGAGCTCCTACGTGCTGATCAATCTTCTGGTGGACGTGTCCTACTCGCTGCTCGACCCACGCATCCGCGTCCGCGGCGCGGCCAGCGATGCCTAGCGCCGCCGCGACGGCCGACGCGCTCGAGCCGACGCGGTCCCTCGCGCCCGCCGGAGGCCTGCGGCGCGCGTGGCGGCAGGCCCGGCGGCGGCCGGCATCCGCGATCGGCGCCGTCGTGGTGGTGCTCTTCGTCGCGCTGGCGCTCGGCGCGCCGTGGATCACGAGCATCGATCCGCTGCAGACGGACTGGAAGCAGATCCGCAAGGCGCCGACGCTGGCGCACCCGTTCGGGACCGACGACCTCGGGCGCGACAACTTCGCCCGCGTCGTGTGGGGCAGCCGCATCTCCATGCAGGCCGGCGTCTTCTCGATTCTTCTCGCCATCGCCGTCGGCGTGCCGACCGGCCTCATCGCCGGGTTCTACCGGGGCGGGCTCGACCAGGCGATCATGCGTCTGACCGACGCGTGGCTCGCGTTTCCGTTCCTCATCCTCGCCATTGGCCTGGTGACGATCATGGGCCCGTCGCTCACCAACGCCACCGTGGCGATCGGCCTGGGCGCCACGCCGACCTTCATCCGGCTCACCCGCGGCCTGGTCCTCGCCAAGGCCTCGGAGGACTACGTCCTCGGCGCGCGCGCCCTCGGCGCCGGCGATCTCCGGCTGATGAGCCGGCACATCCTGCCGAACATCGTGAGCTCGCTCCTCGTGCAGGCCACGATCTCCATCCCGATCGCCGTGATCGCCGAGGCCGTCCTGTCGTTCCTCGGCCTCGGCGTGCAGCCGCCGGCGCCGTCCTGGGGCACGATGCTCAACACCGCGCAGCAGTTCCTGGACACGGCGCCGTGGATGGCGTGGTGGCCGGGGCTGGCGATCTTCACGCTCACGCTCTCGTTCAATCTCGCGGGCGACGGCTTGCGCGACCTGCTCGATCCCAGGGATTACTGACGCTACAATCCCCGGGTGCGCTCGACCCTCGTCCTCCTGGTGCGCCACGGTCTGACACCGACAACCGGCAAGATTCTTCCAGGGCAGGCCCCCGGCCTGCATCTGGCCGAGGAGGGCCAGCGGCAGGCGAGCGTCGTCGCCGCGCGGATCGACCGCCTGCCGCGCGCGGGAGACGGCGGCGCCGATCGCCCGGGCCCGCGGCCTGGCCGTTCGCATCGACCGCGACCTGGCCGACGGCGACGTCGGCGAGTGGACCGGCGAGAAGCTCTGGCGGCTGGTCCGCAAGCCCGAATGGTCGGTCGTCCAGCGTCATCCCTCCGGGTTTCGCTTTCCCGGCGGCGAGTCCTTCACCGAGATGCAGACCCGCGTCACCTCGGCGCTCGCCCGCATCGTGGCGCGGCACCCCGGTGCCGTCGTGGTCGCCGTGTCCCACGCCGACCCGATCAAGGCGGCCGTGGCGCACGCGCTGGGCATCCATCTCGACCTCTTCCAGCGGATCATGATCGCGCCCTGCTCGGTCACCGCGATCGGGTACCATCGGCACGGACCGGTCGTGCTCACCGTGAATTCCGTGGACGGCGACCTCGGCTGGCTGGGAGGAAAATGAGCGCGTCGTTCGAGTTCGTCGCCCCCGATCATTTCACCACCGGCGCCATCGGCCCGCCTGGCCAGCGCGTGTTCTATGTGCAGTCGCGCGAGAAGGGCACGCTCGTCACGCTCAAGAGCGAGAAGGAGCAGGTCCGGGCGCTCGCGCAGTATCTGAGCGGCCTGCTCGAGAAGCTGCCGGCGGTCGGGACCTCGACGCTCAAGGCGCCCGCGCTGCTCGAGCCCGTCGACGCGGTCTGGATCGTCGCCTCGATCGCCGTCGGCTACGACGAGGCGCGCGACCGCATCCTGGTCGTCGCCAACGAGCTCCTGGAGGACGAGGAGGGTGACGCCGCCTCGGCGCGCCTCTTGATCACCCGCGCGCAGGCGGCGGCGTTCGTCAAGCAGGCGAACGAGCTGATGAAGGCCAGCCGGCAGATCTGCCAGTGGTGCAACCAGCCCAAGGACCCGGGCGGCCACATCTGCGCGCGGAGCAACGGCCACGTCGTCCACTGAGACGGCCCGGCTCCTCCTCCGCGGCGAAGTGACCGTGAAGGGCCGGATGCCGTGGAGCTCCAACGCCACATTTCTCGTCGAGGTGACGCACGCGGGTGAGACCTCGCTCGCCGTGTACAAGCCGGAGCGCGGCGAGCGGCCCCTGTGGGACTTCCCGCGCGGCCTCTTCAAGCGCGAGCTGGCGGCCTGGCATCTCTCGGAAGCGCTCCGGTGGGGCCTCGTGCCGCTGACCGTACAGCGGGACGGTCCGTACGGCGAGGGGTCGCTCCAGCTCTTCATCCAGGCCGACTTCGAGCAGCACTACTTCACGCTCCACGAGGATCCGGCGCACCACGCCCGGCTCCAGCGCATCTGCCTCTTCGATCTCATCGCCAACAATGCCGACCGCAAGAGCGGCCACTGTCTGCTCGGCCCGGACGGCATCTACGCGGTCGACAACGGCCTCTGCTTTCACGTCGAGCCGAAGCTGCGGACGGTCATCTGGGAATTCGGCGGGACGCCGATCCCGCCGGAGATGCGGGCGGATATCCGGCGCTTCGCGCGCGGGTCCCTGCCCAAGGAGATCACCGCGCTCCTGGAGCCCGACGAGCAGAAGGCGCTTCGCGCGCGCGCCACGGCTCTGGCGACGACCGACTGCTTCCCGGTCGACTCCGGCGGCCATCGCTATCCCTGGCCACCCGTGTAGCCGTTCGACCCGCCCCTTCGCCGCGAATGCCTGAGCTGCCCGACGTCGTCGTCTACATCGAGGCGCTCCAGGCGCGCATCGCCGGCGCACGGTTCGAGCGCGCCCGCCTCGCCACCCCGTTCCTGCTCCGCTCCGTCGATCCGCCGCTCGCGGCGGCCTCGGGCCGGCGCGTCACCGCGCTCCGGCGGCTGGGCAAGCGCATCGTGATCGGGCTGGAGGACGACCTCTTCCTCGTCCTGCATCTCATGATCGCGGGCCGGCTCCACTGGCGGAAGCCGGGCGACCGGGTGCCGGGCCGGATCGGTCTCGCCGCCTTCGATTTCTCGTCGGGAACGCTCACCCTGACCGAGGCCGGCACGAAGCGGCGCGCCGCGCTGCACGTGGTCCGCGGCGAGGCCGGCTTGCGGGAGCAGGATCCGGGAGGCGTCGAGGTGCTGGAGACCGATCTGGAGGCGTTTCGCGCGGCGCTGGGCCGGGAGAATCACACGCTCAAGCGGTCCCTGACCGATCCGGGAATCTTCAGCGGCATCGGCAACGCGTACTCCGACGAGATCCTCCATCGCGCGCGCCTGTCGCCCGTGAAGCACAGCCGTCAGCTCTCGGCCGAGGAGACGGCGCGGCTCTTCGACGCGACCCGGGCGACGCTCCTGGACTGGTGCGAGCGCCTCCGGGTCGAGGCGGGCGATGCCTTCCCGGAAGGCGTCACGGCATTCCGCGAGGGGATGGCCGTGCACGGCCGCTACGGAAAGCCGTGTCCGGTGTGCGGGGCGCCCGTGCAGCGGATCGTCTTCGCCGACAACGAGACGAACTACTGCGCGGTCTGCCAGACCGGAGGCCGGCTTCTGGCCGACCGCGCGCTGTCACGCCTGCTCAAGCAGGACTGGCCGCGAACGCTCGAAGAGCTGGAGGAGCGCCGTCAGGCGGGCCGGCGCGGCGTGAGCGCGCGCAGCACGTCGGCGAACGAGGGCATCGGGCCCTCCTTGTAGATCGCCATGCGGCGGTAGACCTCGGCGGCGCCTTGATGGAAGGCGTCGGGCAGCCCCGCCGCGGCGTAGGTCGCGGCGATCTCTTCCATCTCACCGATGAAGCGCCACGCCTTCCTCGCGTTGGACTTGGCGGCGCTCTCGGCCCGGGACGACAGCTCGGGCTGCGAGATCTTCCATTCGCGCACGAGCGACTCTTCGACGCCCTCGGCGCTGGCCAGCGCGCACACGGCCAGGAGCAGCGCGGCGCTGCCCTTGGTCCACGACGCGTACGCCATCTTCACGGTCGACGCGGCGCCCGGGCCGCCGGGCACGACGATGGCCTGGAGCGGTCCGGCGTTGAGGAGCGCGGCGATACGCTCGGAGGCGGTGCCGGAGACGTAGAAGCGCGTGGTGCCCGGCTGCACCGGCGGCGGGCCGATGATGCCGCCGTCCACGAAGTTGGCGCCGCCCTTCTCGATGATGCCGCCGATCTCGCGCGCGGTGGCGGGCGAGATCGCGTTGCCGTCCACGAAGGTTCCGGCGAAGCGCAGGCCGGCGACCTCCTTCGCGACGTCGACGGCCGCGTGCGGCGGGCAGACCGACAGGATCACCTCGCTGGCGCGAACCAGCGCGGCGACCGAGCCCACGTCCTCGAGCCCGCCGTCGCTCGCGCGCTTGCGCGTCTCGGCGCTCCGGCCCTCGCCGGCCCACAGCACGCGCGAGCCGCTCGAGCGCACCGCGGCGCCCACCTTGCTGCCCATGTCACCCGGATTCAGAAGCCCGATCGTGGTCATGCCCTTTCCCCTCCCTGACGAGCCGGCTATACGAGGCCGATCGTGCGGCCCACCTGCGGCGGCCTGGGCAGCGCATCGTGCGCCGCCTGGATCCGCGCGAGCCGCTCGAGAATCTCCGAGGCCATCGGCGCGCTCCGGCGCGTCGATTCACTCACGTGCAGCGACATCAGCTCGTTGGTCGCCGCCAGAAAGCCCTCCGCAGCATGATACATCTGATGGATATAGTGGAGGCGCTTCGCGTCGTGCGCGAGCAGGAGCGTCGTGAAGCGCAGCGGATCGCCCGCCCGCACCTCACGATGATAGGTCACGTGCGTCTCGAGGCAGAACGTGGTCACCTGCCGCTCGCGCCGGTGCGCCTCGTCGAGCCCGACCCACCGGAAAAACTCGTCGGTCGCGTAGTCGAAGACCACCAGGTAGTAGCCCATGTTCATGTGCTGGTTGTGGTCGATCCACTCCGGCCGCACGACGTCCCGGTAGCGGTCGAGCGGAGCCTCGATCACCGGGGTGCGCGAGCCGGATTCGCGCGCGCCAGCCTCTGCGGGCGGTCGCCCCCTTCAGCGTGAACAAGCTTCGACATGACTTCGCTGTTCCACAGCGCCAGCGACCGGCTCGCCTGCTCGAATCCGAGATTTCCGTAGATGAACCGGCCCACGAAGTAGTTGCAGCCGGTGGCCGCCAGGTGGCGCTCGACCTCGGCGCGCACCGTCGCCGGCGAGCCAACGATCGCGGCATCGATCGCGAGCGCGCCCTCGAGCGACTCCGCGAAGCGGACCGGCACCGTGTTGAACTGGCGCCAGAGGCTCACGAGGCTGTCGTACCAGCTCTTGTAGGCGACGCGGGCGACGGCGATCGCCTCGGCATCGGTCTCCGCGACGAAGACGTGCCGCTGGATGCCGACCATCGGCGCGCTCCCGCCGGGCTGAACGGCGACGGCTTCGAAGTAGCGGTCGACGACCTCTTTCATCCGGGCGTTCGGCGCGGTGCCCACGATGTTGACGCCGCGCGCGGCGGCCGTCGCGGCGCCCTCCGGTGACGTGACGCCCTGCCAGAGCGGCGGGTGCGGACGCTGCACCGGCGTCAGCTCGATCGGCACGTCGAGATAGCGATAGTACCGGCCGCGATGGGTCAGGCGGCCGCCACGCAGCCCCGCCAGGATGACCTCGAGCGCCTCCGCGTACATCGCCGGCGCCTCGAGGAAATCGACGCCGCAGTAAGCCAGCTCGTACGGCGAGATGCCGCGGCCGACGCCCAGCTCGAGGCGTCCGCCGCTCATCTGGTCGAGCATGGCGATCTCCTCGATGAGCCGGAGCGGCGTGTAGAGCGGCAAGAGGTAGACGAGCGGGCCGAACCTGATCCGCCGCGTGCGCTGCGCGACGGCGGCCAGGAAGATTCCGGGCGAGGGCGCCATGCCCAGGCGCGTGGCGTGATGCTCGGCCACGTGGTACGTCCTGAATCCCGCGGCTTCCGCGGCCTCGACGAGCTTGAGCCGCTGCTCGTAGAGCACGCCGATCGGCTCGTCGGAGCGATCGACATGATCGAAGATTCCGAAAGCCACCGCGGCCATGGCAACGCAGCATACAATAGCCGCCACCATGAACAACAGCGACCTCTGCTGGATGTCCGCCGCCGATCTGGCCGCCGCCATCGCCCGGAAAAAGGTCTCGCCCCTCGAGGTGGTCGACGCGGTGCTCTCGCGCATCGACACGCTGAAGCAGCTGAACGCGTACGTCACGCTCGACGCGGACCGCGCGCGCCAGGCCGCGAAGACGGCGGAGCGCGCCGTCACGCGGCGGAGCGCCAAGCTCGGCCCCCTCCACGGCGTCCCGTTCTCGGTGAAGGACCTGATCATCACGCGGGACGTGCGGACCACCTTCGGCACGCCGCTCTACCGCGACAACGTGCCCACCGAGGACGCGCCGCCGGTCGAGCGCCTGAAGGCGGCCGGCGCGATCATGCTCGGCAAGACGAACACGCCGACGCTCGGCTGGGTCGGCGTGACCGACAACCTCCTCTTCGGCGCGACCCGCAACCCGTGGAGCCTCGGCTACACGCCCGGCGGCTCCTCCGGCGGCGCGGGCGCCGCCGTCGCGGCGGGTCTGGCGCCCCTGGCCCTCGGCACCGACGGCGGCGGATCGATCCGCAAGCCCGCCGCCTGGTGCGGCATCTTCGGCTTCAAGGCCTCCTGGGGGCGGATTGCCGTCTACCCGGCGAGCGCGGCGTGGAGTCTCTCCCATCACGGGCCGATGACGCGAACCGTGAAGGACGCCGCGTTGATGATGAATGCCTGCGCAGCGCCCGACGATCGCGACCAGTACTCGCTCCCGGCGACGGGCGTCGACTACGTGAAG
>VAYX01000118.1:0-4039 GCA_005885325.1 Actinomycetota bacterium | reverse complement strand
CGCTCGGCACCGCGCCGGCGGTCGACCCGGAGGTGGGCGCCGCCACCTCGAAGGCCGCGCGCAGCTTCCGCGAGCTCGGCTGCCGCGTCGAGAGCGCCGACCCGACGTGGCCGTCGCCCTACGACTGCTGGCGGACGATCTTCCTCGGCGGCATCGGCGCGCGGCTCGCGCCCTACCTCGACCGGCGCGACGAGATCGACCCCGGTCTGCTCCCGATCGTCGAGGAAGCCCAGAAGATGCCGCCGACGAAGTACGTCCAGGCGTGGTTCGACCGGCTCGCGTGGTGGCAGCACGCCCGCCAGTTCTTCGAGCGCTACGACCTCCTGCTCTCGCCGACCGTCGCGTGCCCGCCGCTCCGCATCGGCGATTTCTATCCGGCCGAGATCGGCGGTGTGAAGGTCGGGCGCGAGGCGGCGAGCGTCTTCACGTACCCCTTCAACATGACGGGCCAGCCCGCGGCGACCGTCCCGTGCGGCTTCACGAAGGCGGGGCTCCCGATCGGGCTGCAGATCATCGGCCGCCGCTACGCCGACGTCACCGTGCTGCGCGCCTCGGCGGCCTTCGAGGCGGCGCATCCATGGGCGCAGCACCGCCCCGCCGTCGGCTGACATGAAAGTCGGCGTGAACCTCCTGAACTGGGGGCCGGGCGTGAGCCCGGACGCGCTCGCCCGCTGGGCGGCGCTCGTCGAAGCGCTCGGCTATCACCTGGTGATGATCTCGGACCATGTCGCGCCCACGCCCGACGTCGCCGCCAAGTATCCGGCGCCGATCTACGACCCGTTCACCACGCTGGGCTGGCTCGCGGGCACCACGCGCACGATCGAGCTCGGCACCACGGTGATCATCCTTCCGTACCGGCACCCGGTGCAAACCGCGCGGGTGGCCGCGACCGTCGACCGGCTGAGCGGCGGCCGCTTCATCTTCGGTGTCGGCGTCGGCTGGTCGCAACTGGAGTTCGCGGCGCTCGGCGTTCCGTTCGCGCGCCGCGGCGCCATCTCGAACGACTATCTGGCGGCGATCAAGAAGCTCTGGACCAGCGACGTCGCGTCCCACACGGGACCGTTCGTCTCGTTCAGGGACGTGCACACCGGGCCCCGTCCGCTCCGCTCACCGCATCCGCCCATCTGGGTCGGCGGCGCGAGCGACGCGGCCATGCGGCGCGCCGTGCGCTACGGCGACGCCTGGCACCCGAACCGGGTGCGGATGAACTGGCTGCGGGACATCGGTTTGCCGAGGATCTCGGCGATCGCCGCCGCAGAGGGCAAGCCGGTTCCCGCGCTCTGCCCGCGCATCAGGGTGCAGCTGACGGAGTCGCCGCTGCCCGACGACCAGCGCCTGGCGGGCCAGGGAACGCTCGACCAGATGCGGAAGGATCTCGAGGGGCTGGAATCGCTCGGCGCCGCCTACGTGCTGCTGGACAGCGCCGGCGACGATCCGCAGGCGACGCGCGACCACGAGCCTGTCTGGCGGATGCTGGCGGCGCTCGCCGAGAAAGTCCTGGATCTCTCGCAGCAGACGCTGCGCTAGGCGACCTGCCGGCACCCGGCCGGCTTGTGCACGCGCTCGGTCGCGGCCGGATACCTCGCGAGCTTGTCGGCGGGCCGGCGCGGCCGGCTGACGAGCTCGCCGCCGCAGTTCGGACAGCGCCCCCCGAGCACCGTCGTCGCGCACGAGCGACAGAAGGTGCACTCGAACGAGCAGATCATCGCGTCGCTCGAGTCGGGCGGCAGGTCGCGATCACAGCACTCACACCCCGGGCGCAGCTGCAGCACGGTATTCCTCCCCGGCAATCATCGTCAGACTCGCTGGGCGCGCGCCTTGCGGTAGACGAGATCCGCCGTGACGACGTCCTCCACCGCGACGCCGACCGACTTGAACAGCGTGAGCTCGCCGGCGGACTCGCGGCCGCGCATGGCGCCGGTCACCACCTCCCCGATCTCGGCGTCGACGCGGCCCGCCGCGATGATGTCCCCGGACTCGCGCGTCGCCGCCTCGCGCGACTCGACGTAGATGCGGGCCGTGCGGAGGATCTCGTCGTCCAGCTCCCGCCAGGTCGGACGCGGGGCCCCCACCGCGTTGATGTGGGTTCCCGGCGACAGCCACTGGCCGAAGAGCACGGGCACCCGTGAGGTGGTCGCCACCACGACCACGTCGGCGCCGCGTACCGCCTCGGCCGCCGAGTCGGCGGCCTGGACGCCGAGCTGCCTGGCGAAGGCATGGGCGTTCCGGGGGCTCCACACCCGGATCTCGCGGAACGCGCGGACGAGACGGAGCGCCTCCAGATGGCTCCGCGCCTGGACGCCGGAGCCGAGGATCGCGAGGACCGCCGCCTCGGGCCGCGCCAGCAATTTCGTGGCAACCGCCGACACCGCGGCGGTGCGCATCTCGTCCATGGTGACGAGGGGCTCGCCGGTCTCGGGCCGGAAGAGAAGGACCAGCGCGTGGTGCGTGGGGACGCCCTCGTTGCTCGGATAGAAGGTGACCAGCTTGGCGCCGAGCGCGCCGCCGTACGCCGGCATCAAGCCGAGAAAGCCACCGTGATCCCCGACCGGCATCATGACGCGCATCGGCTGCACGACCTTGCCGCGCGAGAGATCGGCGAGCGCGTTCGCCATGGCCGGGATCAACTCGTCCATCCGGAGGAGCGCGCGGACCGAGTCCTCATCGAGGATCATCGGCATCCCTCCGCTCATGCGGTCAGGAGCCTCGCCACCTCGTTGCGTCCGTGCCGATCGGCGATCTCCAGCGCCGTCTGCCCATCGCCCGAGGGCAGCCGGCGGTCGGCTCCGCTCTCGAGGAGGAGGCGCACCAGCGCCACGTCGCCGTTGAACGCCGCTTCGTGAAGCGCGGTGTGGCTGCTCGGCGAGCCTCGGCCGTCGACCGGAGAGCCTCGTGAGATCAGAAGCCGCACGATGGCCGAACGGCGCTCCGCGCGCGGCCCGGCGGCGGCGGCGTTGATCGCCAGGTTGCCCTCGCCGTTCCGCGAGACGGCGAGCACGTCCGCTCCCGCGTCGAGCAGCGCCTCGACGGTCTCCCGATGGCCGAAGAAGGCCGCGAGATGAAGAGGCGTCCAGCCGTCGTGCGCGACCTGTCGGACGGCCGACGGATTGTCGCGAAGCTCGCGCCGGACGTCCGCGTCGAGCCCGAGCGCGCACGCTTCGAAGAAGGTCGGGCGCGCGCCACGCTCGAGGAGCAGGCGGACGAGGTCTTGCTTACCGTGATAGGTCGCGACCAAGACGGGTGAATCGCCCTTGTCGTCCTGGGCGTTCGCGAGATCCGGATTGGCCGCCAGGACTTCCGCGGCGGCCGCGGCGTTACCCCGGCGGATGTGGCCGAGGAGCTCGGCGATCTCGTTCATCACCCGCAGGGGTAATGAACGGCGGACTACGCCCGCGCGAACGCCGGCGGCGCCTGCTGGATGACCTCGTCCCAGGGTCCGGGGAACCGGCCCTTCGAGCCCTGCTCGGAGAACGGCCGCTCGCGCTTCCACTCGCTGCGCGGCTGCTCGTAGTAGACCTCGAGGCCGTTGCCGTCGGGATCCGAGAAGTATGCCCATGCGCCAGGCCACGTGGTTCAGACCCACGCCCTTCTTCTGGGGCCCGGGCGCGTCCTCGCCCACCTCGAACAGAGCGATGTCGTGGGCATGGTTGCGGTCGCACGACAGGAAGGCCGCCCGCAGCTTGCCGGTTCCGGGAAACGTCATGGTGTCCTGCGTGTGCAGCCCGAAGACGTCCGTGTACCACTGGTGCGACCGCTCGGCGTTGCGCACGAAGATGTTTACGTGATCGAGGGAAACGGGCTTGTAGGCCATGTCCTGTCTCCTGCGGGGCAGAGTCGACTCTGGGTTGGAGTATACCGCAGGGCGGCGCGCCGGGACGGGCATCAGTTCGCGAAGATCAGCATCAGATACGCGAGAAAGAGCAGCACGTGCACCGCGCCCAGGAGGATGTTGGTGCGCTCGAGGGCGAACGTCACGATGCTGACCACCAGGGTCAGCGCCAGCAGGATCGCCAGGGTCGGCTCGAGTCCGAGAATGATC
>VAYX01000005.1 GCA_005885325.1 Actinomycetota bacterium | reverse complement strand
ATGGCCTTTCGAACGACGGTCATGGGCACGACTTCCTCGCCGCCACCCGCCACGGCAGGAGCGGGTGCCAGCTGTGGCGTGGGGATCGCCCCCGGCGCCGGCGCGGCCGGTTCGGCGGCGGGCCGCTCTTCGGGCGCCGCGGTCTCGCGCGACACCGCGAAGGCCAGGACGTCGTTCTTCGTGATCCTGCCGCCGGTCCCGGTCCCGATCACCTGCGAGAGGTCGACGCCGTTCTCCTCGGCGAGGCGGCGGACGAGCGGCGAGATGATCTGGCTCCTCGCCCCCCGATCGGGTAGCGGCGCCGCCGGTGCAGCCGCAGCGGGTGCAGGTGCGGCCCGTTGGGCCGGTGCGGCGGCCGGCGGTGGTGCGGCGGCCGGCGGTGGTGCGGCGGCAGCCGGCGCGGCGGGGGCCGGCGCGGAGCCGGGCCCTGCCTCAGGCTGGGGCTCGGCCGGAGGCGGCGTGGCAGCGACGGGTTCGGCCGGTTCCCGGGCAGAGTCCGGCGGAGCCCCGGCCCCCGCCGACTCGCCCGCACCTGCCGCCCCTCCGGCAGCCGCCCCGGCGCCGTTGATCTCGGCGATCGGAGTCTTCACCGACACGGTCTGCCCTTCCTGCACCAGGATCTTCGTCAGCGTCCCGGCAGCTGGGGACGGGACCTCGGTGTCCACCTTGTCCGTGGAGATCTCGAAGAGCGGCTCGTCTTGGTCGACGTGGTCGCCCTCCTGCTTGAGCCATTTGGTGATGGTCCCTTCGACGACAGTCTCGCCGAGCTGCGGCATGGTCACGGTGGTCATGGACCCTCCAGGGAGATGGTCACCACGCGGATAGCTTCTCCACCGCGGCCTCGATGTCGGCGACCTGCGGCAGATAGGCGTCCTCGAGGGGGGGCGAGAACGGGACCGGCACGTTCGGCGGAGCGAGGCGCGTCACCGGCGCCCGACGCCGAGGAACCGGTGGCTCTCGTACAGGACCAGCGCCCGGCTGGTTTTCTCCACCGAGGTCAGTACGGTCCCGGAGTCGAGCGGGTGCACCGTGCGAAGGTCCACGACCTCGACGGAAACGCCCTTTTGGGAAAGGTTCTCGGCTGCCTCGAGCGCCAGATGCACCATCATCCCGTACGTCACGATCGACACGTCGGTGCCCTCGCGCTGTACCTTCGCCTGCCCGATGGGGACGAGGAAGGCCTGATCCTCCGGCACGACCTCCTTGATCCGACGGTAGATCCACTTGTGCTCGAGGAACACGCACGGGTTGTCGTCACGCACCGCGGATTTCAGCAACCCCTTGGCGTCGGAGGGGAAGGCCGGGCAGATCACCTTCAGCCCCGGAGCGTGACCGAACCATGGCTCCGGGTTGCTCGAGTGAAAGGAGCTCGCGCGCACACCGCCACCGGATGGCCCGCGAAGCACCATCGGGAGCGGCACGCCGGAGCGATAGTGGTACTTGGCGGCCGCCGTGACGATCTCGTCGAAGCCGGAGGTCATGAAGTCGGCGTACTGGAACTCGGCGATCGGGCGGAACCCCTCCATGGCAGAGCCGATGGCCATCCCGACGATGGTCTCCTCGGCGATCGGTGTGTCCATCACGCGCTCGGGCCCGAACCGCTCGATGAACCCCTCGGTCACCTTGAACGCCCCGCCATAGGCGCCGATGTCCTCCCCGAGGAGGTACACGCGCTCGTCGCGCTCCATCTCCTCCCACAACGCCTCGGCGATGGCGATGAGATAGGTGGCCTCGCCGGCCTCGGTCCGCTTCCCTCGGGGCTCTGCCCCGTGACCGGCCGCTCCCGATTCGACCTGTGCCGTCGCCATCAGCCCGTTCCCCCCTCGTGCGAGGGTTCGCTCCGCCAGTACCCGTCCTCGACCCACAGGCCCTTCGTCACGTCGGAGGGCACCGGGAACGGCGAGGCCTGCGCGAACTCGAATCCCTCGTCGAACTCGCGCTCGACGCGCTCCTGGATCCGCTTGACGGCCTCCGCGTCCGTGACCTCGTGAGACAGGAGGAGCTCCTCGAATCGCTTCACGGGATCCTTGTGCTGCATGTACTCCTCGAGCATCTCCTTGGGGACGTACTTCGCCGGATCGTGCCCGGCGTGGCCCCGCCATCGAAGCGATACCGACTCGATCAGGGTCGGTCCCCCTCCGGCTCGGGCCCGGTCTACGGCCTGGAGCGCCACGCGGTACACGTCGAGCACGTCGGCCCCATCCACCCGGATCCCAGGGAACCCGTACGGCACCGCCCGCTCGGCGACCGTGGGGACGGCGAACTCGAGCGGGTTCGGCGTCGAGTAGGCCCACTGGTTGTTGTTCACCACCCACACCACGGGGAGCCGGTGGACGGCGGAGACGTTCAGCGCCTCGTGCCACCGGCCGTTCGACGTGGCCCCCTCCCCGCAGATGGCCATGGCCACCCGCTGTTCGCCGCGGCGCTTGTAGGCCAGCGCCGCGCCGCATGCGACCGGGTAGGCGAGCGGCAGGTGGGAGACCGGGGTCCACGTCCGGTTTCCGAACCAGTCGCCAACGTGGCTGTTGCCGTCCCGGCCGCGGGTGAACCCGTCGATCCGGCCCCAGAACTGCGCCATCACGCGCTTCAGGTCCAGGCCCTTCGTGAGCTGGGCCGAGAGGTCCCGGTGTGTGGGGAACAGGGAGTCGTCGTCGCGAAGCGTGTACGCCACCCCGACGTGCGTCCCCTCCTGGCCGCGGCCGGAGTAGATCGCGCCGGGCAGCCGGCCCTGCCGGTACAGGGCCTCGATCCGCTCGTCGAAGTACCGGCACAGCTTCAGCTTGTACAGGAGGTCCCGCAGCCGGTCGTCGGAGAGCCCGACCCGCCAGTCCGCCTCGGCCTGCTTCTCGGATACGTCGGTCGCCATGGGCGCCCCCTCAGGCGGTGTGCAACGGCTTGCCGGCGAGCGCGAGGTGGGCCTCGCCGATGGCCTCGGACAGTGTCGGGTGGGGGTGGATCAGGGCGGCCACCTCGGCCGGGACCGCCTCCCAGTTGGTGATGAGCATGGCCTCGGCGATGAGGTCGGTGACGTGCGGCCCCACCATGTGGACCCCGAGCACCGGGCCGCCAGCCTTGCCGGCGACCACCTTCACGATGCCGCCCTCGCCGACGATATTGGCCTTGCCGATGGCCTGGAAGTTGAGCTTCTCCACGTCGACCTCGTGCCCCCGTTCCACGGCCTGCGCCTCGGTCAGCCCGACCGAGGCCACCTCGGGCGTGCAGTAGGTGACCCGCGGGATCCCGGTGTAGTCGATCTCCGGGACCTGGATGCCCGCGATCCGCTCGGCGACGGCGATCCCCTCGGTGAACGCGACGTGAGCGAGCTGGAGCGGCGTCGCGGCGACGTCGCCCACCGCCCAGACATGGGGGGCCGTGGTCTGGAGCTGGCCGTCCACCTTGACGAACCCTCGGTCGAGCTCGACGCCCGCCTGGTCCACCCCGAGACCCTCGGTGACCGGACCTCGCCCCACGGCCACCAGGCAGACGTCGGCGGTGACCGACTTGCTCTCCCCGCCCACGTCGTAGACCACCCTCACCGCATCGCCGACCTCGTCGATCCCCTGCACATGCGCGCCGGCGAAGGCCTGGATGCCACGCTTTCGGAAGGCTCGTCCGATCTCCTTGGAGATCTCCTCGTCCTCGAGGGGCGCGATCCGGGGCAGCGCCTCGAGGACCGTCACGTCCGCGCCGAACGAGCGATACAGGGAGGCGAACTCCAGGCCCACGGCCCCGGCCCCGATGACCACCGCGGAGGAGGGGATCGACGGGTACGTGAGCGCCTGGTCGCTGGTGATGATTCGCTCGGTCACGGAAACGCCGGGCAGCAGCTTGGGGGAGGAGCCGGTGGCGACGACGACGTCGGTCGCAGACAGGTCCCTGCCGTCCACGGACACGGAGGCACCCGATCGAAGGGCCGCCGTGCCTTGGACGACGTCGACCTTTCGAGCCTTGATGAGCGAGGTGAGGCCGGTGACGAGCTTGTCGACCATCCGCTCCTCGAATGCCTTCACCGCGTCCCAGTCGGGTGAGCCGCTCGCCTTCACCCCCCACTCCTCCGCCCGGTTGACCGTGTCGAGCACCTCGGCCGACCGGAGCAGCGCCTTGGTGGGGATGCATCCGCGGAGCAGGCACGTCCCCCCGAGCCTGCCGTCGCGTTCGACCAGGGCTACCCGCTTGCCCAGTTGCGCCGACCGCAGGGCGCAGGAGTACCCTCCCGTCCCCGAGCCGATCACAACGACGTCGTAGGCCTCAGCCATCCGAACGGCCATGTTACCGCCGCCGTCGCATCCGTAGGATGCACCCATGCACTCGGCGGACGTGCTCCGGACGCCCTTGGAGGAGGTCCACCGCGAGCTCGGCGCGAAGATCGGCCCGTTCGCCGGATGGGCGATGCCCATCGAGTACGAGGGGACCGTCTCCGAGCACCGCGCCGTCCGGGAGCGAGTGGGGCTGTTCGACCTCAGCCACCTGGGCAAGGTGGACGTGGCCGGTCCGGGTGCCCTTGCGCTCCTCCAGCGGACCTTGACCAACGACCACTCGAAGCTCCCGGTCGGCCGGGCCCTGTACAACCTCGTCCTGAACGATCGGGGAGGGGTGGAGGAGGACCTGATCGCCTATCGGCTCGCGCCGGACCGCTTCTTCGTCGTGCCGAACGCGTCGAACACGGCCAAGGTCGTGGCCATCCTCCGGGGGGGATCCTCGGATGCCGACGCGGTCGAACACGCGGGATGGTGCTTCCTCGGGGTTCAGGGGCCACGGTCTCCCGAGGTCGTTGGAGGGCTCCTCCCCGAAGCCGCCGACCTGCCGTTCATGGGCTGCACCGAGACGGAGTATCGGGGACGGCGGCTCGTGCTCACCCGCTCCGGATACACGGGTGAGGTGGGGTTCGAGCTGTTCACCGACGGCACCTCCGCCGAGGATCTGTGGACCGACCTGATGGAGGCGGGGGAGCCGTTCCAGATCGAGCCCTGCGGGCTGGGGGCCCGCGACGTCCTGCGCCTCGAGATGGGCTATCCGCTGTACGGGCAGGACCTGCTTCCCGAACGGACGCCGCTCGAGGCCGGACTGTCGTGGGCGGTGTCGTTCGACAAAGGACCGTTCGCAGGCCGCGATGCGCTGGAGCGGCAGCGGCGGGATGGCGTCACCACCCGGTTGCGCGGGTTGGTGACCGAAGGCCGCCGCCACATCCCTCGTTCGCATTGCGCGGTGCTGGCGGACGGGGCCCGGATCGGAGAGGTCACGAGCGGGACGTTCTCCCCGACCATCGGGCACGGGATCGCCCTCGCGTACCTCTCCCCGGCCGAGGGCTTCGAGCCCGGCGCCGAGGTGCAGATCGACGTACGAGGAAGGATCGGCCCGGCGCGCGTGGTGAAGCCGCCGTTCGTCGATCGCAGCCCGCGGGACCGGTAGGGCTTACGCGGCGCGCGCGGCCGCGATGAAGTCCGAGACGCTGTCTCCGCCGAACTCGGTTCCGCGCACCAGGGTGTCCAGCGCCGCAGCCGCTCCCGGCTCGTCCCGCATGACCGCGACGATCATGTACAGCCCGGAGCTCGGGATGCCGACGGTGCGAACCGGACCGTACCCGGGCGCGGCGACGAAGTAGGCCCACAGGGTGGTGGTGTCACTGGTCTGGCACACGCCCTGGCCGATGGCCAGGTAGTCGCCGGGGGAGTTGGGTGGACCGTCCGCGAAGGACGGGCGATGGTTGACCACGATCTGCCTGGTTGCGCTGCACTCGGGGGATCTGGTCAACGCATCGAGGGCCGGTCCGGTCGCCGCCAGGTAGTAATAGTCGGAGGGGACGCCGACCCGGGTGCCGTCCACCCACATCGCCGCCATCCCCTCGATCGGAGCGCGACCGCCGTCCCAGTCCCCGGGCTTGGGCGAGGCGATGAACCCCTGTTGGGCGTCGCTCGCCCCGGCGAAGAGCTGAGGATGCCACCGATCGGGGATCATCGCCGTCACCCCTCCCGCCTCCACCTCGGTGAACGGGCTGGGGGACTCGTGGATCCGCAGGACCGACGGGCCGAGTGGGGACGCGGAGGGCGCGGCCGCGTCGCGACAACCCGCGGCGACCAGGGCGATCAGCAGGCAGCCCACAATCTTCCGCAACCCGATTCCCGAGCCGAGCATAGACCGGGTTGCGCATCCTTGCTAGCGCGCAAGGTCGTAGGCCGGTGCATGGCATCGAGCGTTTTCCGGGCCTGGTCGGAAGGGGTAGACTCCGCCGCACAACTGCAGAGTTCGGTCCTCGAGGCGGCCCCGGCCGGCGGTTCCGGCGGGGGCCGGAAGCGGGGCGGGCGGATCCCGTCTCCGCGAAGAGGGAAGCCGGTGTGAGTCCGGCACGGTCGCGCCACTGTGACCGGGGAGCGATCCCGACGAGACCACTGGGTCCCATCACGGGAACCCGGGAAGGGTCGGGGGAGCGGTGATCCGGAAGTCAGGAGACCTGCCCCGAGGCGAGCGAGTGTCGTCCTTCGCACGAAAGGAGACGCGCGATGCGACTCACCCGGTCCCGCCCCCACCGATCCATCGTCCTCGTCCTCGCCGTGGTGATGGCGGGGTGTGGCCGCGGCGCGACCACGGTGCCGCGGGCGTCCGAGCCGCCGGCGAGCGCGGGCGGCTCGTTCCCCGTCACGATCACCGACGACGACGGACAGGCCGTCACGATCGACGCGCCGCCGGAGCGGATCGTGACGTTCGCTCCATCCGCCACCGAGATCGTGTTCGCCCTGGGCCTCGGCGACCGGCTGGTCGGCGTGGCCGGGGCCTTCGACAACTATCCATCGGCGGCGAAGCGGATCGAGGAGATCGGAGGGGCCGGCGACTTCGGCGTGGACCCCAACATCGAGAAGGTCGTGTCGCTTCGCCCCGACCTGTTCCTCACGATCGCCGGCGGTGACCAGTGGAAGGCGCGGCTGCGTGAACTCGGCGTACCCGTGTTCACGACCGACTCCACCGACCTGGCGGACGTTTTCCACGACATCGAGACCGTCGGGCGCCTGACCGGGACCGTCGATGCAGCCGGCGCGGTGGTGGCGACGATGCAGGCGGAGGCGGCGGACGTCGAAAAGCGCGTCGCCGGCGATCCCGCCGTGCCGTGCTTCTACGAGGTGTTCTATCCGCCGCTCACCACGGTCGGACCGGATACGTTCATCGGGGACCTCCTCTCCCTTGCCGGCTGCCGGTCGGTCTCGGCCCGGGCCAAGAGCGACTATCCCCAGTGGTCGGTGGAGGACCTGGTCCGCCAGGACCCCCGCGTGTACCTGGTCTCATCCGAGTCTGGGGCCAGCCCCAAGGCCGTGGCCTCCCGGCCCGGCTTCGACGCTGTGGCGGCGATCGCCGCCGGACGCGTGGTCCCCATCGACGCGGACCTCGTGAGCAGGCCGGGTCCGAGGGTGGTCGACGGGCTCCTGCTCCTCGCGCGGGCGCTCCACCCCGAAGCGTTCGGATGATCGCACCTCGGCGGTACCGCCGGATCCTCGCGGTGCTCGTCGCGATGCTGGTGGCATCGTTCCTGCTCGCCGTGGCGGTGGGGACGGTGTGGATCTCGCCGTGGACCAGCGTTCGGGTCATCGCATGGAAGCTCGGGTTCACCGGCCGGCCGGCGGGCGTCCCCGTATCGACCGAGGTGATCCTGCTCCAGCTTCGACTGCCACGGGTGGTGCTCGCGGCGGTGGTCGGTGCGGCGCTTGCCGCCTCTGGCGCGGTCTTCCAGGGCCTGTTCCGCAACCCCCTGGCCGACCCGGCCATCATCGGGGTCTCCTCCGGCGCCGCGCTCGGGGCGATCGCCGTCATCGTGTTCGCGGGCTCCGGGGCGCTCGCGGCCTTCGGGGTTCCTCTGGCCGCCTTCGCCGGGGCGCTCCTCACGGCGTTCCTGGTGTACCGGTTGGCCAGGATAGGGCCGAGCGTGCACGTGGCTACCTTGCTGTTGGCCGGGATCGCCGTGGCCGCCGTGATCTCGAGCGCGATGTCCCTCGTGATGTCGTTCGCCGGCCAACAGGTCCGCGACATCTACGCGTGGCTGCTCGGTGGGCTGGTGGGGCAGGGGTGGAACGCGATCGGTGCGGTCGTCCCGCTCGTCGCGCTGGGGCTGGTGGCCGCGGCGCTGACCGCCCACGATCTCAACCTGCTCTCGCTGGGGGAGGAGCGAGCGGCCCAGCTCGGCGTGGAGGTGATGCGTGTCAAGCGGCGGACGATCGGGGTGGGGGCACTGCTCGCCGCCTGCGCTGTCTCGGTGGCCGGCGTGATCGGGTTCGTCGGCCTGATGACGCCCCACCTGCTCCGGCTGGTGGTAGGGGCCGACCACCGGCGCCTGCTTCCGGCGGTGCTGCTCGCGGGGCCCACGCTGCTGATCCTGGCCGACCTCGTGGCCCGGACGGTCCTGTCTCCGCAGGAGCTTCCCGTCGGCATCGTCACCGCGCTGCTCGGTGGACCGTTCTTCCTATTTCTGCTACGCCGCGAGGGGAAGGGGGCGGCCGGTGCCCGCGCGTGATCCCGGGCTCGTCCTGGATGGGGTGACCGCGGGCTACGGCGGGCCGCCCGCCGTACTCGGCGTGAGCATCAGCGTCGAGCCGGGCGAGGTGGTGGGGCTGGTCGGCCCGAACGGCTCTGGCAAGACCACGCTGATCCGGGTGGCTTCCCGGGCCCTTCGGCCCGACGCAGGGACCGTCCTTCTCTCGGGACGAGATCCGTACCGGCTCCGGCCCAAGGAGGCGGCCAGGCTGGTGGCCGTGGTCCCCCAGGACGTCGTCCCGGCGTTCTCGTTCACCGCGCTGGAGATGGTCCTGATGGGCCGGACCCCGTACCTCTCGGCGTGGGGAGGGGGGAGTCCTCGGGACTGGGCCAGGGTTCGGGCCGCCATGCTGGCCACCTCGGTGCAGCACCTGGCGGATCGGCCGGTGGAGGAGCTGTCGGGTGGTGAGCAGCGCCGGGTCGTCCTGGCCCAGGCACTTGCCCAGGATGCCCCGGCGCTGCTCATGGACGAGCCCACCACTCATCTCGACATCCGCCACGTCCTGGACCTGTTGTCGGTCGTGCGCGGTCTGGCCGAACGTGACGGGACGGCGGTGCTGGCGATCTTCCACGACCTGAACGTCGCCGCGGCGACCTGCGACCGCATGATCGCGCTCCACCGAGGGCGGGTGGTGGCCGAAGGCGCACCCGAGCACGTGGTCACCGGCGGCCTCCTGCGCAGCGTCTACGGGGTGGAGGGCGAGGTCGTGGCCGATGAGCTCACGGGACGCCCGGCCGTTCGCGTGGGGCCTCCGCGCGCGGTCCCCACCCCGCTCGGCCGGCGGGCCCACGTGATCGGTGGCGCCGGCCGCGGCGCGCCGCTGGTTCGGCGGCTCGCCGCGGCCGGCTACGACGTGAGCGTTGGCGTCCTTCATGCCACCGACACCGACGCGGTGGTGGCCGAACGGATGAACCTGGTCCGCGTGACGGTGCCGCCGTTCTCGGAGATCGACGAGGGTTCGGCCGATGAGTGCCGGAAGATGATCCGCCGGGCGGACCTGCTCGTCGTGTGCGACGCGCCGTACGGCCCGGGCAACCTGCCGAACCTTCAAATCGCCCTAGAGGCCGCGCGGGGGGGGACACCCACCGTCCTGTTCGAGCGGATGCCCATGGCCGAGCGGGACTTCACCGGTGGCCGGGCCACGGAGCTGTGGGACGCCCTTCGGAGGATCTGCGAGGTGGTGGACCGCTACGACCAGGTGGTCGTGGGGTGAGCGGCTACGACCAATTGATCGAGGGGCGATCGAACCGGTCGTCGGGGGGTCCGATGTCCTCGTTCGAGAGCTTGGGCGGCGTCAGGATCTTCTCGCCGCGGTGGGCCGGCAGGCAGAACGAGACCCGCGTGCCGCCGGCAGGGACGGGATCGGCCCAGATGATGCCGCCGTGTTGGAGCACCAGGCGCCTGGCCATGTGCAATCCGATCCCGATCCCGGACCGCTCTTTTCGAAGGATGTCCTCGCCGGTGGTGAAGGCCTCGTTGAACGCCTGGGCCACGACCTCCCGAGTTATGCCGACGCCACGGTCGGTCACCGACAGGACCACGCCCTCGTCCACGGTCCGGGCCCGGATGCTCACCGGCCGGTCCTCGGGTGAGTACCGGCAGGCGTTGTCCAGGAGCTGGCGGATGACCTCCGAGATCCGTACCGGATCCGCCAGGGCCGGCAGGCGCTCGGGGATCAGCCGCTGGATCTCGATGATCGGGTAGTGGCGGTGCGCCTCGTCGGCGGCGTGTCGGATGAGCGGCGCCAGGTCGACCTCGGTGAGCTTCAGCGAGAGCGTCCCCTGCTCGAGCTCGGCGATCGTCAGCATCTCGTCGACGATCATCATCAGCTTCTCGAGCGAGTCGTTCAGCTTGTCGAGGAACTCCTCCCGCTCCTCCTCGGAGATCCCCCGGTTCCGAAGCACGTAGGCGATGCCCTTGGCCACGGTGATCGGGGTGCGGAGCTCGTGCGAGACGTTCGCCAGGAAGTCGGCCTTGGCCGACGTCAGCCCATCCCCGCCCGGTTTCGTGTCCTCGACGGCCGCGGTGTTCAGCTCGCGATAGGCCCGCGCGGGATCGGCGAAGCCTTCGGCGAGCAGCTCGGCGACCCGTGGGCTGATGCTCACGTTCCCTTCGAGCACCGAGCGGATGGCTCGCACGACCACCTCGGGGCCGTCGGACTTCAGCAGGTACCCCGAGGTCCCGGCGGCGATCATCTCGGCGGCGGTGAACGGGGAGTCCAGGGACGTCCAGCAGATGACCTTGGTCCCGGGGACCGTGGCGATGAGCCGGCGGACCAGCTCTGCCCCCGACAGGCCGGTCAGGCCGGCCTCGACCACGACCACGTCGGGTTGGATCCTTGCCGCGACGTCGACGGCCCGGAACCCGTCGGTCACGGCCTCGGTCTCCACGTCGGAGCTCGACTTCAGCAGGGCGTATTGCAGCTGGGCCAGTCCGTCGGCGGTGTCGCACAGGAGCAGCTTGATTGGCATCACCATTGGTATCGGTTGGCCCCCATGCCGGTTTGAGGACGGGTCCTGGCCGCCGCCGGCGTAGGGCGCCCGGCGGGTCGGTGCTACTCGACGATGCCGCTTCGGATGGCGATGGCAACGGCCTGGGCCCGGTCGTTCGCGCCCAGCTTCTCGAAGATCCGCTCGAGGTGGGTCTTCACCGTGTGGGGTGAGATCCCGAGGTCGTGGGCGACCTCCTTCGTGGTGGCCCCGTAGGCCACCTTCTGGAGGATCTCCTTCTCCCGGTTGGAGAGCCCCGGGACGTCCGGGCGCTTGTCGGCGAACTGGACCTCCTCGATGAAGGCCCGGGTGAGCTGGGGGTGGATGACGGCCTTCGGGCGGCGTTCACCAGCTCCTCGGCCGATGCGTCCTTCAACAGGTAGCCCGAGACGCCCGCCTGGATGGCCTCGGAGATGGAGGCCCGAGACTCGTCGACCGTGAACAGGATGACCTTGCTGTCCGGGGAGACCTGCTTGATCGCCCTCGTGGCCTCGATCCCGCCCATGCCCGGCATCCGGACGTCCATGAACACGACATCTGGTCGCAGGTCTCCGGCCGAGGTCACTGCCTCCTCGCCACTCGCCGCCTCCCCGATGACCTGGACGCCCTCCTCGAGGTCCAGGGCGGAGTGAAGTCCTTCCCGGGTCACGGGGTGGTCGTCGACGATCAGGATCTTGATGCCGGGCATGCCAGCCTTTGCCGGTCGGTTGTCCGTGGTGGCCCTAGGATAGAGGGTGAATCGGCCGTTAGGACGGAAGCGTGGAGCAGATCGAAGGAACGGAGCAGCCGGCGGGGCTGACCGAGGACCAGGTCCTCGAAGCCCTGCGCAACGTCTTCGACCCCGAGCTCGGGATCAACATCGTCGACCTCGGCCTGGTGTACTCGGTGAAGATCGAGGGGGGCGTAGTACATATCGAGTACACGCTGACCACGATGGGCTGCCCCATCGGTCCGCTCATCGAGCAGCAGATGCAACAGCTGCTGGCCACGGTCCCCGGCGTGGACGGGGTGGACGCCGAGATGGTCCTCCGGCCGCCGTGGAGCCCGGAGATGATGTCCGAGGAGGCGAAGGCGGCCCTCGGCGTCTTCTAGGGCTGGCCCGGGGGGCGGAGGCGTGCCCGGGCCCTTGACACTGCGCCTGCCACACGGAGAGAATCGCCCCGAATCCGAGCCTGGGAGTCGGAATTCCCGTGATCCGAACGCGCTGCTACGGGCTGGTGGGGGCCATGATCCCCTCCCGGTTGTGCTGTACCGGCGCCGGCGCCCGCCCGGGGGCGCACATCCAGTCCCCGCCGGCCTGACCCGCGCGGGAACGCTCCGGGAACGACCCATCGGTAACGTCTGTCGACGGCTGTCATGAGGAGAGGAAGGAGGAGGCCATGGGCACGTACGCGAATCCCGACGCGCTGGTCGAGACGGACTGGCTCGAGGAGCACCTGAACGACCCCGGCATCCGGGTGATCGAGGTCGACGAGGACACGCAGGCCTACGAGAAGGGTCACATCCGCGGCTCCGTGGCGTGGAACTGGACCACCGACCTGCACGCCAAGGTCGGCCGGGAGTACGCTTCGCAGGCGGAGTTCTCGGACCTGCTGTCCCGGGCCGGCGTGGACAAGGGGACGACGGTCGTGGTGTACGGCGGCAACAACAACTGGTTCGCCGCCTACGCCTACTGGCTCCTGAAGCTCCGGGGCTTCGACAACGTGAAGCTCCTGAACGGCGGGAGGAAGAAGTGGGAGCTCGAGAGCCGTGAGCTCACACAGGACGCGCCTTCCACCAAGGCCACGGGGTTCGCGATCGGGGGCAAGGAGCGTCCCGAGATCCGGGCCCTCCGCGACGAGGTCCTGGCCAAGGTGGGACGGACGCCCTTCGTCGACGTCCGCTCGCCGGAGGAGTACCGGGGGGAGAAGTTGGCCCCCGACCACCTGCCGCAGGAGCAGTCCCAGGTTCCCGGCCACATCCCGGGCGCCGCGAACATCCCCTGGGTCAAGGCGGCGAACGAGGACGGGACGTTCAAGTCGGCCGACGAGCTCAAGGCGCTGTACGAGGGCGAGGGCGTGACCCCCGACAAGGAGGTCATCGCCTACTGCCGCATCGGCGAGCGCTCGAGCCACACGTGGTTCGCGCTGACCGAGCTGCTCGGGTACGGGGCCGTCAAGAACTACGACGGGTCCTGGACCGAGTACGGCTCCCTGGTCGGCGCACCGGTGGAGAAGGGTTAGCGCACCTGTTTGGGAGGGCGGGGCCGGGGCCTCGCGGCCCCGGCCCCGCCCCTCCACGCGTCTCGCACGGGTCGGTGGCGGCCCGAGCACGAAATCCGACCCCCTAGGTGGACTTTCATGCTCCGCCGCGGCTATCCTGTAGGGGCCGGGCGGGGAGGCTGACGGGCCCGACAGCGAGGATCAGGGGAAGCCACGTGGCCATCACACAGGAAGAGCACCTCAAGGAGCTTTCCAAGGGCTACCGGTTCGACTGGAAGGACCCCGACCACTCCGTCTTCCAGCCCAAGCGAGGGCTGTCGGAAGCCGTGGTGGAGGAAATCTCCGAGCTGAAGTCCGAGCCGGACTGGATGCGGAAGTTCCGGCTGAAGGCGCTGAAGCACTTCGAGAGGCGTCCGATGCCGTGGTGGGGCGCCGACCTGTCCGACATCGACTTCGACAACATCTATTACTTCATCCGCTCGACCGAGAAGCAGGCCCAGACATGGGACGACCTTCCCGAGGACATCCGGGGTACCTGGGACAAGCTGGGGATCCCCGAGGCGGAGAAGAAGTACCTGGGCGGGGTCAGCGCCCAGTACGAAAGCGAGGTCGTCTACCACAAGATCAAGGACGAGCTCGACCAGATGGGCGTGCTGTTCACCGACATGGATACGGCGCTGCGCGACCACCCGGACATCGTCAAGGAGTACTTCGGCACGATCATCCCGCCGAACGACAACAAGTTCGCCGCGCTGAACTCGGCCGTGTGGTCGGGCGGGTCGTTCATCTACGTCCCGCCGGGCGTACACGTGGACATCCCGCTCCAGGCGTACTTCCGGATCAACGCGGAGAACATGGGCCAGTTCGAGCGGACGCTGATCATCGCCGACGAGGGGTCGTACGTGCACTACGTCGAGGGCTGTTCGGCCCCGATCTACACGAGCGACTCGCTGCACTCGGCGGTGGTCGAGATCATCGCCAAGAAGGGCGCTCGGGTCCGGTACACGACCATCCAGAACTGGTCGACGAACGTCTACAACCTGGTGACCAAGCGGGCCGCCGCGTACGAGGACTCCGTCATGGAGTGGATCGACGGCAACATCGGCTCCAAGGTCACGATGAAGTACCCGTCGATCTACCTCCTGGGTAAGGGCGCGCGGGGTGAGGTGCTGTCGGTGGCATTCGCCGGCAAGGGCATGCACACCGACGCCGGTGGCAAGGCCATCCACGCCGCGCCGTACACGACCAGCATCATCAACTCGAAGTCGGTGTCGAAGGACGGCGGGCGTACGGGGTATCGCGGCCTGGTCCGGGTGGAGCCCGGGGCCGAGCACGCGAAGTCCATGGTGCGCTGTGACGCGCTGATCCTCGACGAGAAGTCCCGGTCCGACACGTACCCGTACGTCGAGGTGGAGGAGGAGTCGGCCCAGCTCGGACACGAGGCCAGCGTGGCCCGGATCGGAGAGGACCAGCTGTTCTACCTGATGAGCCGGGGCCTGACCGAGGCCGAGGCCTCGGCGATGATCGTGAACGGGTTCATCGAGCCCATCACCCGCGAGCTCCCCATGGAGTACGCGGTCGAGCTGAACCGCCTGATCGAGCTCCAGATGGAGGGCGCGATCGGCTAGCGGCGCGAACGCCGCAGGCTGACGAGGGCAGGCCGGGCGGTCTGCCCTCTTGCACGGATGGAGACGAGCGACGTGATCGAGCAGTTGACCAAGACCGGGTTCGACGAGGAGGCGCTGGCAGCGCTTCCCCCCACCACGCCATTCGTCGAGACCATCCGCAAGCAAGCCTTCCAGGAGTTCCTGGCCCAGCCCATCCCGTCCCAGGAGACCGAAGAGTGGCGATACACGGACCTGTCGGACCTCGAGTTCGACTTCCGTCCGTTCACCGAGGGCGGCCGGGCGGCCAACCTGGATGGCGTCCCGGAGGAGATCCTGAACGCCGCCGGTGTCGTCGGGGAGCGGGCCGGCCTCCAGATCCAGCGGAACTCCGAGGTCATGGTCACGCACCTCGACCCGGAACTAAAAGCCAAGGGCGTCGTGTTCTGCGACCTGGACCTGGCCATCGCCAATCACCCCGACCTAGTCGAGCGGCACCTGAACGGCCTGGTCTCCACGGACCGGAGCAAGTTCACCGCGCTCCACGCGGCGTTCCGTACCGGCGGCACCTTCCTGTACGTGCCACACGGGGTCGAGATCGCGGTCCCCATCCAGACCGTCACGTGGACCGACGCCGACGGCTCGGCCGTGTTCCCCCGGACGCTCCTGGTCACCGAGGAGGGCGCGGAGGTCACCTTCATCGACCGGTACGTCTCGCCGGACCTCGCCCGGGCCCTCTCCGACGCCGTCGTCGAGATCTACGCCGGGCCGAACTCGCGGGTGAGCTACGTGGTCCTCCAGGAGTGGGGCGATGGGGTCACGCACCTGGCCGTGCAGCGGGCTCGCGTCGCGCGCGATGCGCACCTGCGATGGCTCGGCGTCGCTCTCGGTGGCTCGCTGGCCAGGGCGGAGGTCGAGAGCCTGCTGGCCGAGGACGGCGGCTCGAGCGAGATGCTCGGCCTGTACTTCGGGGACGGCGACCAGCACATCGACCATCGATCGCTCCAGGACCACGTGGGATCGAGGACCTCGAGCGATCTTCTGTACAAGGGCGCGATGAAGGGCCGCTCGAACGCCATCAACACCGGCACCGTGATCATCGAGCAGGGTGCCCATCGATGCGACGCCTACCAGACCAACCGGAACATCTTGCTGTCGGAGACCGCACGGGCGCATTCGGTGCCGAACCTGGAGATCCTGACCAACGACCCCACGCGGTGCGGGCACGCCGCAAGCGTGGGGCCGGTGGACGAGGACCAGCTCTTCTACCTGATGAGCCGGGGGATCTCGCGGGAGGAGGCGCAGCGCCTGGTCGTGTTCGGGTTCTTCCGGGAGGTCCTGGACCGGGTGGACCTGGAGGAGATCCGGACCGGCCTGGAGCGGGCCATCGAGGCCGAGCTTGCGAAGGAGGATTGAGTGGGTTGGGTGCGCGTGTGCGGCACCTCGGACGTGCCGGCCGGAGAGGTCCGGCGGTTCGAGGTGAGCCACCGCCCGTTCGCCGTGGTGAACCTGGGCGAGGAGGGGTTCCGGGTGGTCGACTCGATCTGCTCCCACGCGCACTACTTCCTGGACGAGGGCGAGGTGGACGTGGACTTCGGGACGATCGAGTGCCCCAAGCACGGTTCCACGTTCGACCTCAACACGGGCAAGCCCATCACCCTGCCGGCCACGCAGCCGGTGGAGCGGTTCGACGTGAAGGTGGAGGGCGACGACGTGATGATCGAGGTGACGGATGACTGAGACTGCTGTTGCGACGGTGACGCTCGAGATCCGGGGGCTGCACGCCTCCGTGGAGGGCAAGGAGATCCTGAAGGGGATCGACCTCGTGGTGAAGCAGGGGGAGACCCACGCGCTGATGGGCCCGAACGGATCGGGCAAGTCGACCCTGGCGAACGTGCTGATGGGCCGGCCGGGATATCAGGTGACGTCGGGGGAGGTCCTGTTCAAGGGGGAGAACATCCTGGCCCTCCGCCCGGACCAGCGGGCCCAGCGCGGCCTGTTCCTGGCCATGCAGTACCCGGTGGAGGTCCCCGGGGTCTCGGTGGTGAACTTCCTGCGGACCGCGTACAAGGCGGTGAAGGCGGAGGAGATCTCGGCGCTGGCCTTCCGAAAGCACATGAAGGAGAAGATGAACCTCCTCGGCGTGGAGGACGCCATGGTGAACCGGTACGTGAACCAGGGCTTCTCCGGCGGGGAGAAGAAGAAGAACGAGATCCTCCAGCTCGCCGTGCTCGAGCCCGACATCGCGGTGCTGGACGAGACCGACTCGGGCCTGGACATCGACTCGCTGAAGGCCGTGGCTATGGGGGTCGAGCAGCTGATCGGGCCGGACCTCGGCGTGCTCCTCATCACCCACTACCAGCGGATCCTGAACTACGTGTCGCCCGATTTCGTCCACGTCATGATCGGCGGGCGTATCGTGAAGTCGGGCGGGAAGGAGCTGGCCCACGAGCTCGAGGAGAAGGGCTACGAGGGCGTACGCAAGGAGCTCGGGATCGACCAAGAGAACGACGAGCAGGAAGGGTAGAGGGGGCGAAGGCACGATGTCGGTGACGAAGGAACGGGCGGAGGGCGCGCTGGACGTGGCCCGTATCCGGGCCGACTTCCCCATCCTGTCCCGCACGGTGGGGGACAAGCCGATGGTGTTCCTCGACAGCGCCGCCACGTCCCAGAAGCCCCGGCAGGTGATCGAGGCCGAGCGCGAGTTCTACGAGCGCCACAACGCCAACGTCCACCGGGGCATCTACATGCTCTCGGAGGAGGCCACCGAGCTGTACGAGGGGGCGCGAGAGAAGCTCGCCCGGTTCATCGGGGCGAGCGACCCGGCCACGATCGTGTACACGCGAGGCACAACCGAATCCATCAACCTCGTGGCCCACGCCTGGGGGCGGAAGTTCCTCACGGAGGGGGACGAGATCCTCCTCTCGGACCTGGAGCACCATTCCAACATCGTGCCGTGGCAGCTGTGCGTCCGCGACACGGGTGCCGTCCTTCGATACATCCCGCTCACCGACGACGGCCTCCTGGACCTGTCCGACCTCGGAACGCTGCTGAACGAGCGCACCAAGATCGTGTCGGTGTCGGGCATGTCGAACTCGCTCGGTACCCTCCCACCCATCCGCCAGCTCGCGGACGCGGCCCACGCCGTGGGTGCGGTCATCTGCGTCGACGGGGCCCAGCTCGTCCCGCACGTTCCGGTGGACGTGACCGCGCTCGACTGCGACTTCCTGTCGATCTCGGGGCACAAGATGCTCGGCCCGACGGCGTCGGGCGGGCTGTACGCCCGCCGTGAGCTCCTGGAGGCCATGGACCCGTTCATGGGCGGGGGCCACATGATCGAGGAGGTCCACCACGACCACTCGACGTGGAACGAGGTGCCGTACAAGTTCGAGGCCGGCACGATGAACATCGCCCAGGAGGTCGGGCTGGGCGCGGCCGTGGACTACCTCGAGGCCCTGGGCATGGACGCGGTCCGGGCCCACGAGGAGGAGATCACCGGCTACGCGATCGACCGCATGCTCGAGGCCGGCGCGACCATCTTCGGGCCGAAGGACGTGAGCGTGCGCGGCGGCGCCGTGTCGTTCTGGTACAAGGAGGTCCACCCGCACGACCTGGCCACGATCCTGAACGAGGAGGGCGTGGCGGTACGGGCGGGCCACCACTGCAACCAGCTGGTGATGAGGCGGTTCGGCGTCCCGGCCACGACGAGGGCCTCGTTCTACGTCTACAACACGAACGACGAGGTGGACGCGCTGATCGCCGCCCTGGGCAAGGCGGAAGAGGTGTTCGGCTTCTAGCGTTGGAACGCAGGGCCGGCCAGTCTGCCGGCCGAAAGGGACGAACCGTGGCGCTCGACGAGATCTACAAGGAAACCATCCTCGACCACTACAAGAACCCGCGGAACAAGCGCGAGCTCCCGGGGGCGGAGCTCTCTTGCTCCCGGAACAATCCACTCTGCGGCGACGAGATCACGGTCTTCGTCCACGAGGAGGACGGCAAGGTGGCCGGGGTCACGTTCCTGGGGCAGGGGTGCTCCATCTCCCAGAGCTCGGCCTCCATGATGACCGAGGCCGTGACCGGCAAGTCGGTCCAGGACACGGAACGGCTGATCGGCGAGTTCCGGGGGATGATGGCCGGCGACGCCGAGCCCGATGAGGACGAGTTCGGCGAGCTGGTCGCCCTCAAGGGAGTGGTGAAGTACCCGATCAGGGTGAAGTGCGCTGTGTTGGCCTGGGACGTGCTCCAGGAGGCGCTTTCGGGAGGCGACGGCAAGGCGGCGGGCACGGCCGCGCACTAGAGGTTGGGTGGATCGCTCGATCTACGTTCGGGCCTAGATCCAGTCGTTGAAGTCGCGGAACCGCACCTGGTTGTCGACCTCACCCTGCAGCCATTCATCCATCCGTGGTCTCTGGGATGGCGATCGGCACCCAGTCCGGCCCGCGATCGGATTGCGCCTCTATCGGGTCGTCGGAGGTGATCTGGAACAGGTAGTCAGTGCGCGTGAGCTCGAACACCTTCCGCACGTTCTCCGAGCTGTTCACCACGACCAGGACGCTTCCGTTCTCGGTGGCGCGGGTGTGCGCTCGCAAGATCGCGTGAACCCCGGTGGAGTCGACGAACCTCAGATCCCTGAAGTCCAGCACCACCCTGGTGAGCTCCAGCTGATCGACCGCCTCCAGGGCCCGTTCCAGGAGGGGGACGGTCTCCAGGTCGAGCTCACCGTGGGCGTGGATCCGGGCGACGCCATCTCGGCGCTCGGCGCTGATGGCAAAGGGTGCCTTCTCGGAGTTCGACATGCCTGGCCTCCAGTCGCTGCCCATCGCTTCGGCCATCTCCGATTCGGCGGCTGGGTTTGGGTCGCCACTATTGGCCGGTTACTGGGGCCAGGTACCTGAACTATAGGCTCGTTCGCTCCAGAGGACAACGGTGGACCACTCGTGGGCGCCAGGCTTGGCGAACGGGATGACGCCAACAGGCACGTCCATCTCGACCGTCTCGCATGGCCGGAGTACGCTTCGAGCACGGAGCAGCCGATGGATCCGACTCTCAATCCGCTGCGCATCCTCGTCGTCAGTGGGCTCGAGGAGCGTCGGCGTGACGTCGCGGGCGCGATCGAATCGCTCGGTCATCGGGTGATCCAGGAGGCTGAGCCCTCGAGGGTTGGGCCCGCGACGTCCGCGGAACGGCCGGACGTGGCCGTCGTCGTCGTCGGTGAAGGGTCCAAGGATGCGCTGGCTGGGATCGACCGGATCGTGCACGAGGCCACCTGTCCGGTGATCGCCATCCTCGACGTGGAGGATCCCCTGTTCATCAGGGAGGCAGCGAAGCGAGGCATCTTCGCCTACATCACCAGCGTCGAGGACCCTCGCGAGCTCGAGAGCTCGATCGACATCGTGCTTCGACGATTCGCCGAGTATCAGGACCTCGAGGGCGCGTTTTCCCGGCGGGCTGTCACGGAGCGGGCCAAGGGGATCCTGATGGAACGCCATGCCATCGACGAGCGAGAGGCGTTCGAGATGCTCCGGACCGAGGCTCGCCACACGAACCGCAAGCTGGTCGATGTCGCCGAGGCCGTCCTCATGAGCCACCGGCTGCTTCCCAGAAGTGGGGAACCGGCGGATCCCGTCCCCATCCGGGACCATCCGAGCACCTCGTAACGACAACGTCGTAACGGCGCGTGCAGCAGATACGCTTCGTCCCGTGAGGTTGGCCAAACCCGTGCTCGCGGTCTCCCTCGTCCTCGTGGCGGCATCGGCGGTCGGGATGGGCCGGGCCACCGCCCAGCCCGGAGAAGCCATCCTTGGATACGATGTCGCGATCCAGATCCAGCGCGACGACTCGATCGTCGTGCGGGAGACGATCGACTACGACTTCGGGGCTGAGCAGCGCCATGGGATCTTCCGGGACATCCCGACGACCCTGCGGTACGACGATGCCCACGACCGGACCTACCCCTTGGACGTTGTGTCGGTCACGGGCTCGCCGGGCACGCCGGTCCAGTACGAGACGGAGGACGCCGGAGCGAGCATCACCAGGATCAGGATCGGCGATCCGGATCGAACCATCACCGGCCGGCACACCTACGTCATCACGTACCGCATTGGCGCGGCCCTGAATGGTTTCCCCGATCACGACGAGCTGTACTGGAACGCCATCGGGCCGGACTGGTCCGTCCCCGTCCAGCAGGCGAAGGTGACGGTGTCGGCCCCCGGTCCGATCGACCGAGTCGCCTGCTACGCGGGACCGGCCGGCTCGAGCCTGCCATGTGCGAGTAGCGCCCTGAAGGGCGGGGTCGCCTCCTTCACACAGCCCTCGCTCCATCCCTACGGCGCGTTCACCGTGGTGGTCGGTCTTCCGAAGGGCATCGTCGCCGAACCGGCTCCCATCCTCACGGAGCGGTGGACGCTCGGCCGAGCCTTCACCGCCACCCTGTTCACCGTGGGCGGGTCGTTCCTGCTGGCGGCTCTGGTCGTCGGGGGGTTCGGCCGCATGGTCTGGCGAACGGGGCGAGACCGGCGCTACCAGGGGTCCCAGGTGGACGTGCTGATGGGCGCGCCGGCGGGAACCCCCGAGCAAGCCGTCCCGCTGTTCGAGGGCGACGCGTCCGGACCCGTCGAATTCGCGCCGCCCCTCGACCTTCGGCCGGGCCAGATCGGGACACTGGTCGACGAGAGGGCCAACACCCTCGACGTCACGGCGACCGTCGTCGACCTCGCCGTCCGCCGGTACCTGGTGATCGAGGAGATCCCGAAGAAGGGGTGGTTCGGCAAGCCGGACTGGAAGCTCACGAAGCTGGAGGGTCCCGACCGAGAGCTCCTCGAGTACGAACGGGAGCTGCTCGACGGCCTGTTCGAGGACGGGCAGGAGGTCAAGCTGTCGAGCCTTCGGACGAAGTTCGTCTCTCGCCTCCAACGCGTGCAGGACGCGCTGTATCGCGATGCGGTGGGACACGGGTGGTTCGCGGGACGACCCGACCGCGTCCGGACGCGGTGGATCGCCGCGGGGATCGGGGTCCTCGTGGCCGGCGCGGTGCTCGAGTTCGCGGCGATCAGGTGGACCCGGCTGGCCCTCCTTCCCCTGGCAGTGATCCTGGCCGGGCTGTTGCTGACGGTCGGCGCGAGGTGGATGCCACGACGGACGGCGAAGGGGACCGGTCTGGTCCGGCGGGTCCGGGGATTCAGGACCGTCATCGCCACGGCGGAGACCAACATGGCCAGGTTCGCCGAGAAGGAGAACCTGTTCACCCGGTACCTCCCCTACGCCATCGTGTTCGGCCTGACCGAGAAGTGGGCACGAGCCTTCGAGGTCCTCGGTGAGCCCGCGCCCGACACCTCGTGGTACGTCTCGTCGAACGCCTTCGCCTACGGCGCGTTCTCCGACGCCATGGACGGCTTCACCGTGACCACCGCCGGCACGATCGCCTCGACGCCTTCGGGTTCGGGGGGGAGCGGGTTCGGCGGCGGCTCCGCGGGCGGAGGGGGCGGTGGAGGCGGCGGCGGATCCTGGTGAGCCCGAACGGACCTCGGTGAGGCCGTCGGATCCTCATGACGCCCCATGCGGGCATCTTCGGAAGAGCCGCTAGAGTTGACCGCATGTTCCTCCGGGAGAACGAGGAGGGGAACCGTATCGCCCCGCATCTTCGGCCTGGGCAGACCATGCTCGACCTCGGTGCGGGGACGGGGTTCATGTCCCGGTGGCTCCGCGACAAGGCCGGGGTCCGTCCGACGCTCTGCGACCTCGTCGACTACGGCAACCGCGAGGCCACCCTGCCGTTCGTCCTCCAGTCCGATCCGACCCGGGTGCCGTTCGAGGACGCCTCGTTCGACGTGGTCCTCCTGATGTTCGTGTTCCACCATATGGAACGGCGGGAGGAGCAGGAGCACCTGCTCGACGAGGCCCTGCGGATCGCCAGGGAGCGCGTGATCATCGCCGAGGACACGCCGAATTCCAGGCTGGATCGCGCCCTCAACACGGCATGGGATTGGCTGCTGAACATCCGCCACGGCGTTCCCACCCCGTTCACGTTCCGAGACGTCGAGCAGTGGACGACGCTTTTCAAGGAGCGGAACGTCTCGATCGCCCACGTGGAGACCTACCGGCCGATGTGGCCGACCCTCGGTACCTACCCCCACTCGGTCTTCGTCCTGGACCGATAGCGGCATGGAGATCGCCTTCTCCGACGACGGGCGGGACTTCGTCCGCCGGGACTGGTCGACCCTGGTCACGGCTGACCCGGCGGGCACGTTCTTCCACACCCCCCAGTTCCTCAAGCTGTACTGGGAGGAGTTCGTCGAAGGCCAGGAGCAGCTGCTCCTGGCCTTCGCCGAGGAGGACGGCGCCCAGGTGGGCGCCGTCGCCTTCGAGCGCTCCGGCGCGAGGCTCAGGTTCCTCGGAGGGACCGAGGTCACGGACTACATGGGCCCGGTCGCCCTACCCGAGGCTGCCGGCGGCTTCGCCAAAGAGTTGCTGGCGGCGCTGGAGCGGCGTGACGACTGGTCCGAGGCGGACCTCCGGGGCCTCCCCGAGGATCGCCAGTGGCTCCAGCGGCTGGCCGAAGCCGCTGCGGCGCAAGGGTTCCACGTCGAGATGGCCGACGACACCAACGGCATCGCGCCCTTCCTGCCTCTCCCCGGTTCCTACGACGAGTACCTGAACGCGCTCCCTGCGAAGCTCCGTCACGAGATCCGCCGCAAGGCCCGTAAGCTCGAGGCGGAGGCCGGGCCGTACCGGATCTGCCTGGCTCATGCGGACACGCTGGGGGAGTACCTCGATCGGTTCGTGGACCTGCACAAGCGGAGCGACGGGCCCAAGGGCGTGTTCCTCCAGCCGGGGATGGAGATCTTCTTCCGCCGGCTGGGAGAGGAGTTCCTCCCGCGCGGCATCTTCAACCTGACGTTCATCGAGGTGGGGGGGGAGAAGGTCGCCGGGACGGTGGGGTTCCGGTTCGAGGGGATCTCCTACCTGTACAACTCGGCATTCGACCGCTCGTGGCGGCGTCTCTCTCCGGGGATGGTGCTGGTCGCCGAGGACATCCGGATCGCCATCGAGGGAGGATGCCGCGGGTTCGACATGTTGAAGGGGGAGTACGAATACAAATACCGGTTCGGTGCCCATCCCCGCTACATCAAGCGCCTGGCGATCTCGCGCTAGTCGCCGGACACGGAGCCCGTTGCGATGGTCGCTCCCGACTCGTTCCGGATCGTCACGGTCTCGAACGGTCGGAGGTTCGAGGACGTGACGAGCCAGCTCGAGGCCTCGCCACCGGCGCTGAACTCCATCGGATGCAACTGGATGGTTCGACCGTCCCGCGTGGAAAGGGTGACGGTGGCCTGGCCCTCCATGCCTGGAGCCCGGACGAGGACCAGGACCCAGGACTGCTCGACCTTCGAGTCGTAGACCACCGCGCTTCCCTCGAGCTGCTGGGAACCTTGCGGGCGGAGGTTGGCCACCCGGACGTTCTGGCCTCCGAGCGATGCCAGGAGTGACTCGTACTTGGCCGCCGACGCCTCGTACCGAGCAGCTCGGTTGTTGGACCACAGCCCCCACGTCGCGGAGCCGGCCACCAGCACGACGGCTGCGGCCCACGCCATCCACCGGATCGGGCGGCGATCGGTCGCGCTGGGGGCCGCACCCTCCGCCCAGTCCCCGTGCAATACGGAGAGGACCCGCTCTTTCAGCTCCTCCGGCGGAGCCAGTTCGTGCGCGGCCCTGGCGAAGGTGCTCATCCCTTCGGCGAGCGCGGCCATGTCTCTCCGGCAACCTGAGCAGCCGCGGAGATGCCGGCGCACCTGCATGTCGGCCGGCTCGTCCAGCGTCCCCAGCAGATGCTCGGCCAGCTGGTCGCGCACCTCGTCACATCTCACGCTGTTCCTCCAGCGCCTCTCGCAGCTTCAACAGCGCGGTCCTGATCCTGGTCTTGGCCGTCCCGAGCGGGATCCCTTCGAGCTCGGCGACCTCGGCGCTGGTCTTGCCGCCGAAGTAGGCGAGCTCGAGGGCCGCACGCTGTCCTGGCGACAGGGTGGTCATGGCCCGGCGGGCCCTGGCCGCCAAGTCTCCCGTCTCGGCCAACTCATCGGGGCCAGGCTCCTGCGAGACGTCGGCCCCGGGATGCGCGGCCTCGGCCGTCCGCGCCTCCAGGACCCGCCGGCGGAGCGCATCGATGGCCAGGCTCCTCGCGACCAGGAGCACCCAGGTGTCGAGCCTCCCCCGCGCCTGGTCGAATCGATCGGCGCTTCGCCACAGCTTCACGAACGTGTCCTGCACCAGGTCCTGCGCCGCCGCCTCGTTCCCCAGCATCACGATCCCCAGGCCATAGATGCGCGCGGCGAACCGTTCATAGAGGACCTCGGCCGCCGCCGGGTCCCGCTGGCCGAACGATCGCATCAACGAATCGTCCGGACGCTTCTCCTTCGATCGCACGCGCAGCACGGTACTCGGAAGGTGTACGGATGGGAACCGAGCCCGGCTCTGGGGAAGGGTGGTGCGGGTCGTTCGCTATTCGACGTAGGCCCGGATGTGCTCGAGGACGAGGGTGGCGAGATCCTCGTCCCCCCCGATCACGAGGTTCCCGTCATCGAGGTAGTGCTCGGCGGGAACCCGGCGCCCGGCGACGAGGGCGAACGCCGAGGCCCGGCCGTCGATGAATGCGTCCGGCTTCTTGTCCTCCGGCGGCGACTCTCGTGCGGCGAGGCCCCAATGCCAGCTCCCCTCGCCCACGCCCTCCAGGTCAACCTGGATGCTCTTTCCCGGGAAGGACAGGCCGGCCAGGCCCAGGGCATAGGGCAGCATCCGGATGCCCATGTCGTTGGTGAGGTACAGGGGCCAGTGTTGGAGGTTCTCCTCCAGGCCGGCGCCGAGGCGGATGTCCTCCCCGTGGAGCCACCACTCGATGATCCGGGACTGGATGAGATACCGGACCCCGATCTTGCCGGCCACCCAGGGGACCCGGGTCGCCAGCCACTCGTCCTCCGGGATGAGGCCCGCCCGAGACAGGGACGCGTCGGCCCCCCGCCCCCAGTCGGTGAGGATCTGCCGGGTGGGCAGGTCCGCTCGGACCGCCACGGCCCACTCGTTGAACCCGTTCACCCAGAACTCGCCGTCGTTGGCTTCGCGGAACGCCTCGAACTCGATGGCCGGATCGCCCGCCACGACCTGGGCCGCGGCGGTCTCCTGGGCCGCCAGGTGGGCCATGACGTCGCGGTTGCGCCAGCCGGCACAGACGCTGTCGCGGTCCCACGCGTCGGGCGGCGTGTACTGGACGGTGCGGCCGAGGCGGTCTCGCTCGGCCTGGGCGATGCCCAACAACTCGAGGCGGTTCAGGCTCACTCGTCGCACTCCCGTCGTCTGTGACTCGAAATCCAGCCGGCGCCGCGGCGGATTGTACCCTCGGCCGATGCGGGTCCTGATCGCGCCGGACAAGTTCCGGGGGACGCTCACGGCAGCCCAGGCCGCTCACGCGATGGCCTCGGGTTGGCGCCGGGCCCGCCCCGGCGACGCGGTCGCCGAGGTGCCCATGGCCGATGGCGGGGAGGGCACGCTGGACGCCATGGTCGAAGCGCTGGGCGGGGTGCGCCGCCGGGCGAGCGTCCCCGGTCCGCTGGGCGACCCGGTCGAGGCCGAGTACGGGATCGTCACCGGACCGTCCGGCGTGACGGCCGTGGTGGAGATGGCACGGGCCTCCGGGCTCGCCCTGATCGGCGAATCCCGTCGCGACCCCAAACGGGCATCCACCGGTGGAACCGGCGAACTCATCCGAGCAGCCCTCGCCCATGGGCCGGCCGAGGTCATCGTGTGCATCGGAGGGAGCGCGACGAACGACGGCGGTGCAGGCCTGGCGCAGGCGCTCGGCGTTCGCTTGCTGAGCTCGGCCGGCGGTGAGATCGGTCCGGGCGGCGCCTCGCTCCTCGATCTGGAGCGGATCGACGTCTCGGGCCTGGACCCCGCCGCCACCAGGACGCGGTTCCTCGTGGCCTGCGACGTGGACAACCCGCTCACGGGACCCAGGGGTGCCTCCGTCGTTTTCGGCCCGCAGAAGGGGGCCACCGCCGACGACGTGTTGCTGCTGGATCGGGCCCTCGGCCACCTGGCCGCCGTGATCTTCCGGGACCTCGGGCTGGACGTCCGTGACCTCGCCGGAGGCGGTGCGGCGGGCGGGCTCGGGGCCGGCATGGTGGCATTCCTGGGCGCGCACCTCCGGCCGGGGGTCGAGCTGGTGATGGACGCGGTGGGCCTGGAAGGTCGTCTGGCGGCGGCGGATCTGGTCGTCACCGGGGAGGGGTCGTTCGACCGGCAATCCCTCCACGGAAAGGTTGCCGACGGCGTGTTGGGTGCGGCCCACGCATCGGGGGTTCGGGGCATCGTCCTGTGCGGACGAGTCGAGGTCCGTCCGCCCGACGTCCCGGTGTTCGACCTCATCGGCAGGTTCGGGGAGGACCGGGCGATGACGGACGCCCGACGGGCGCTCGAGGATCTCGCCGAGGAAGTCGCCGCGGGGCTCCCGGGCCTATCGTCGGGCCCATGAGCGGCGCGATCGATCGGTTCCTGGAAGCCGCCCAGGTGCTCGGGCACGAGGTGGAGGTTCGCCGGTTCCCCGAGGGGACGAAGACCGCGGCCGACGCCGCCCGCGCCCTTCGATGCGATATCGGACAGATCGTGAAATCGCTCGTGTTCATGGCCGACGGCCGCGCCGTGCTCGCGCTCACGTCGGGAGCCAACCGCGTGGATATCGCCAAGCTGGCGGAGCTGGCGGGGGCGGCGGAAGCCAGGCGGGCGAGCGCCGACGAGGTCCGGGCCGCGACCGGGTATGCCATCGGGGGCACGCCGCCGTTCGGGCACGCCAGGCGGCTCTCGGCGTTCATCGATCAGGACCTCTTCGGCTACGAGGAGATCTGGGCGGCCGCCGGCACGCCCGACTCCGTGTTTCGGACGACCCCGGAGGAGCTTCGGGCGGCGGCCGGGGCAGGCCCCGCAGACTTCAGGGAGGAACGCATGTAGAGCCGGAACGTCGCTTCCACCCGCTAGAATGGTCCGGCAAGGCCCGCAGCACGAGGCAGGACCGACCGGAGGACCGATGATCCAGCTGACCCAGACCGCAGCCGGCAAGGTGAAGGAGCTCCTCGAGGAGGAGGGCCGGGCCGACATCTCGCTCCGCGTGGCCGTCCAGCCCGGGGGGTGCTCCGGGCTCCGCTACGCCATGTACCTGGACGACCAGCTGTCCGACAAGGATGTCACCGCGGACCAGTTCGGCGTCCGGCTGGTCGTGGACAAGATGAGCGCCCCGTACCTGTCGCAGGCCACGATCGACTTCGTGGACAGCCTGGAGGCGTCCGGGTTCACCATCGACAACCCCGCCGCGCAGGGCTCCTGCGCCTGCGGTCACTCCTTCCACTAGGACCGCCTGCCAGTCGTAGGCTCGCCTTCGCGGTCTACGCACGCGGTGAGGAGGCGGATGTGGAAACGAGCACGCCGGTCGAGACGGTGCGGAGGTCCAGACGGCGGCGGTCTGCCTTTCCGTGGTCCGAACGCCACGATCATCGAAACCCGGCGGTGAAGGAGGTCCACGAGGATCGCACGTTCGGGGAGCGCGTCGCCGACGCCGTTGCCAAGTTCGGCGGTTCCTGGCCGTTCATCTTCGTCTTCCTTGGGCTGATCGTCGCCTGGATGGTCCTGAACACGGTGTTCCTGGCCCGATTGCTGCACCACAAGCAGTTCGATCCCTACCCGTTCATCGCGCTCAACCTGGTGCTGTCGGCGCTGGCCGGCCTCCAGGCCCCGATCATCATGATGAGCCAGAACCGGGCCGCGGCTCGCGACGAGGCCTTGGCCGGTCATCACTACGTCGAGGCGCAGAAAGGCGAGCAGATGCTCCTCACGCTCCGCGATTTGCTCCAGGCGAACACGGACCTCACGAAGCAGGTCCACGAATTGACCACGGAGATCCATCGGGTCGTGGCGAAGGAGAAGGGCCCCGCCCCGCGCAGCTAGGTCAGCGAGTCGAGGGCGGCGCGGATCCCGTCGCCGAGCTCCTTCAGCTCGGCCCGGCCGATCACCAGGGCCGGCGAGACCTGGAGGCCTCCCGTTGCGAGCGACCTGGTCATGACGCCCGCCTCCCGGCAAGCCCGAACGGCTCGCGCAGGGAGCGTGGAATCCTCGACGATTGCCTGCGCGGACAGTTGCACCGCCGCGAGCACTCCGGTGCCGGCCCGGACCTCCTCGACCATTGGATGAGCGGCGAGCGGCGTCAGCGCGTCGGCCAGGTCGGATTCCAGCTCCAACGCGCGCTTGGGCAGGGCCTCACGCTCCAGGATGTCGAGGTTGGCCATCGCCGCGGCGGCAACCGTGGCGTGTCCGGAGTAGGTGTACCCGTGTCGCCACAGCCCGGCGGTCCCGTTCCAGAAGGGCTCGGCCACGCGAGGGGACGCGACGACGGCGCCCATCGGCAGGTAGCCGCTGGTGATGCCCTTGGCGCAGGTGATGAGGTCGGGCCCGAGCTCCCATCGGTTGCTGGCGAACCAGTCGCCCGTCCGCCCGAAGCCGGTGATGACCTCGTCGGCCACGAACAGGACGCCGGCATCGCGGCAGATCGACCGGACCCGCTCGAGATAGCCCTCCGGCGGCGCGAACACGCCGCCCGCTCCGATGACCGGCTCGCAGAAGAAGGCGGCCACGCGCTCGGGGGTGGCGGCGTCGATGGCGTCGCGGAGGGCATCCGGCGAATCCCACGGCACCCTCGCAACGTCACCGACGAACGGTCCGTACCCGGCGGCGTTGGCCGCGATGCCGGCCAGGCTGGTGCCGGCGACGTGCATGCCGTGGTACGCGCTCTCCCGGGTG
>VAYX01000133.1 GCA_005885325.1 Actinomycetota bacterium | reverse complement strand
TGCTGGTGGCCTCGGCGGGTCCGTCTGAGGACCAAGGCCTGGAGGAGTTCGCCCGGGACATGGTCATCACCCGGATCGGCGAAGGGGTCCACCGCACGGGTCGCATCGACCCGGAAGCGCTGGCCAGAACGGTGGATGTCCTGCAACGGTACTGCCGCCGCGCTCAAGCCTTGCATGCCGAACGCATCCGCGTCTCGGCCACCGCCGCGGTCCGGGAGGCCTCCAACCGCGACGAGCTCGAGGCGGTGGTGCGAACGCATGCCGGCTCGGAGCTGGAGGTCATCAGCGGAGAGCGGGAGGCGGGCCTGTCGTTCTTGGGGGCGACGCACGGGCTGGATGCGCCGGCCCCATTCCTCGTGCTGGACATCGGTGGTGGGTCGACGGAGTTCGCCGTGGGAACGGAGCGGCCGGACGCCTCCGTCTCGACGCCGATGGGAAGCGTTCGGCTGACCGAACGGCTGATCCGGACCGACCCGCCGTCGGAGGACGACCTGGCGGCGGTTCGGAAGGAGGTCCAGGACATCATGAACGGGGTGGAAGCGTCCGTACCGGTTCGGACGGCGGGGACGCTCGTGGCGGTGGCGGGGACGCCCACGACCATCCAGGCCATCTCGCTCGGGCTGTCGTTCTACGACCCGGAGGCCATCCACCGTTCGTGGCTCTCGCTGCCGGAGGCCGAGCGTGTCCTCGAGGCCCTGGCGGCGATGACGATCGACGAGCGGTCGGCCATCCCGGTGATGGCGCCGGGACGGGCCGACGTCATCGTCGCCGGCGCCGTCATCCTCGTGGAGGTGATGCGCCGGTTCGGGTTCGAGCGGGCGCTCGTCTCGGAGACCGACATCCTCGACGGCCTGGCTCTGGAACTGCTGGCGACCCTGTAATCTCTGTCGCCGTGCCCAGGAAGACCCGCCACCGCCAGCTCGCCCGGGTCGCCGTCCGCAGGCAGGCCGAGCGCCGGCGGCGGGAACGACAGCGGGTCACCATCATCGCCGTAGCCCTGGTGGTGGCCCTGATCGGAGGCGTCGTGGCCTTTGTCGCGTTCACTGGAAGCAAGACCCCGCCGGCGGCGTCGGGGACGCCGACACCGTCGGCGTCCCCGACCACCCAGCCCGTCGCCTGCGGCGCACGGGCTCCGGCGGATGCGAACAAGCAGCCGCAGCAGTTCGCCCAGGCTCCGCCGATGAAGATCGATCCGAAGAAGACCTACACGGCGATGCTCGATACCTCCTGCGGCTCGATCGAGATCCAGCTGCTGGCCGACGCGGCTCCAAAGACCGTGAACAGCTTCGTGTTCCTGGCCGGGAGGGGCTTCTTCGATGGAACCCACTTCCACCGGCACCGGCTCGGGGAGCCCCGGCTACACGATCCCGGACGAGCTCACCGGGAACGAGAGCTACGGGCCGGGTGTCATGGCCATGGCCAATGCCGGGCCGAACACCGGTGGGAGCCAGTTCTTCATCGTCTACGGGCCGAAGGGGCACGCCCTGGACGCCAGCCCGAACTACACGATCTTCGGCCGGATCGTGAAAGGCCTCGACGTGGTGAAGACGATCGCCAAGATCCCCGTGCAAAACCCGAGTGCCGGCCTGGCCGGGCAGCAGCCATCGGAGACCGTGTACATCGATACCGTCACCATCAAGGTGTCGTGACGAGCGGCAGGGAACCGCAAGCGCTCCCAATTGGACGGACGTATAAGGGAACGATGGATGGCCATCCCCGCGCCGGAGCGGCGCGTTCCGCGGTATGCGCGGCCGTCGCCTCCGCCCTGCTGCTGGTGGGCTGCGCCTCGGGTGCAGGCACCCGGGCGTCGGGAGGGTCGCCGGGATTCAACGCGGGCGGTCCCATGGAGGTGCATCCCTCACCCACCGGGGCCGCGGGGGAGCAGATCCGTGTGCCCGACGTCAAGGGCGAGGACTGGGAGGACGCCGCCCACGCCGTCCTCGACGCGGGGTTCGAGTTCGGGAACGTGGTCGCGGTCGTCGACCGCCATCCCCGGTGGTCGGTGATCTCCCAGTCGCCGCGGGGCGGTTCGCTCCTCGGGCAGGGCGAGGGCGTGTCGCTGACCCTGTCGATGGGCCCGCACCCGCCGGAGACCGTCGACCAGCTGGCGTGCCGCCCCGAAGAGGACGAGCTCGACGAGCCGTACTGTCTGAGCCGCCTACAATCCCCTACGCCCGGGTGCCGGAACGGCAGACGGAGGTGCCTTAAAAGCACCGGCCCGAAAGGGCGTGTGGGTTCGAGTCCCACCCCGGGCACGTGTTACTCGAGGTTGGGCTTGCCCAGTCCCGCCTGTGTACGCACTGCATCCGTGATTTCCTCGGCTGCGGGCCACGGCAAGTCCGGATAGGTGAGACGGAGGTCCACGACGCCGTGAAGCAAGGTCCACAGCTCCACGGCGAGGAAGGAGCTGTCGCGGTCTGACCCGGCGCCCGCGTCGAGACAGCGCTGGATCGCATCCACGAGCGCGAAGAACGAGACGGCTCCCGCTCGTGGCCGCTCATCGGATGGTGCTGCGCGCCGGCCGGGGTGCCGTCCGGAGGGCATCGGCGCCTTGGTGCCGAACAGGACCCGATAGTGCCCAGGATGTTCCCTCGCGAACTCCAAGTACGCGTGGCAACGGCGGCTGAGCGCGTCGTACGGGTCGCTCGCGGCTCCCTCGGCCTCGGCCAGGAACCGGTTGAACTCGCCGAACCGTTCCTCGAGAACGGCCGAGACGAGGCTCTGCTTGTCCTCGAAGTGACGGTAGATGGAGGGTGGCGTAACCCCGGCTCGTCGTGCCACGGCCCGGATGGAGAGTCGTTCCGCGTCGCCGAGCTCGGCAAGGAGCGCGGTGGCGGCATCGATTAGCTCTCGCCGGAGCCTCTCGCCCTGGCCCCGCGGATTCCGCTTGCGTGTGGGCCTCTCACTCATCCTGATGAACCCGCCCTCCGAAAGGGACGAGGGGTAGCGTTTCGGCGCTCGTGCGTGTGGCGGCTAGGATAACAGCCGTAAGTTTACAAGCTCGCCCGGTCGGTGGCCGTCGGCTGGAACCCCCTTCGAGCTTGCCTTTTGACCTAACGAGCGATACCGTAACGGGCGTGAACTGATGGAGGAGGTTCATGGCCGGCGATCCGATCGCCGATCGTGCCGGGACCCGAGACGACACGCTGCGGCGCAGGCTGGTCCTGGTAGCTGCCATCGCGGCCGCCATCGGGACTTTGCATTTCGCAGACCACGCCATTAGGGGCCAGATTGTGGTGGAGAGGGGACTCGATCCCGACTGGAACCACAGCGGGTGGCCGTTCCAGCATGACTTCACCCCCTTCACGATCAGCATGATCGTGGTGTACGTGCTCCTCCTGGGCGGCATCTGGTTCACCCTCCGCGGAAGGCTGTGGGCCGGGTACTGGCTGGGGACGGCGATCATCATCGGGGCCATCGTCGTCTTCGTTCACTTCGTGGGGTCGGACGCGGAGACCCCCAAGATGATCATCGACACCTACGACAACCTTGCGGCGGGGATCCCAGCGCTCGTCGTGCTGTTGGGGGTCGTCGCCATCCTCGCGGTGATGGCGGGACTGGCCGTCTACGTCCGACGAGCGTCGGGTCACTGGTGACGAACCGGAGCGGCGCGCGACGGACGAAGGGCCAGTGGCGATGACCGCCTTGGACATCGCCCGATTCCTCAACCTGCTGATCGTCGCCCTGTTCGTGGGAAACGAGGTCGGAAGCCGGCTCGTCATCCACCCGTCGCTGAACTCCCTCTCGTTCGACGCGGATCTCCAGGCCGAGCAGGCACTGAGCCGCAACTTCGGACGGATCATGCCCCCGGTCATGGTGTTCACGATCGCATCGACGGTCGTCGTGGCCATCCTCGTCTCGGATCGATCGTCGGCGCCCTTCTGGCTCGCCGTGGCTGCGGCCGGCTGTTTCGTCCTCATGCTCGCGATCACCCTGATCGGCAACGTTCCCATCAACGATCGAGTTCTCGAGCTGACACCGCAGACTCCGGTCCAGGACTGGCGTGCCCTCCGCCGAAGATGGGATCGGTTGCACAGCATCCGGATGGCTCTCGACGTGGCCGCCCTGGGCGCGCTCATCCTCGGGGCGCTCTTGTAGAAAGGCAGAGTCCGGTTGCCATGGTCGCTTTCAACGATCACTGCATCGCTGCGCGGGCGGCCAGACCGATCGTCACGGAGGCTACGAGCTCCGCGGGGCCATGGTCCGGACCGGCACCTGGCCCTTGACGGACGTGCCTCCCGCGTCGAGACGATGAAACCTCAGCTTGGCCGCTCCCGGCTGGCACCGTCGTGGGAGAAAAGTAGATCGCCTCCCCGGGCAGGCCGCCATCTCGCGAGTGGCGGGGTAGATCGCAGTCGGTTTGGTTTCCTACATCTGGGGCATGAACCCCAACTGCATCATCATGCCTGCGATATCGGGGTAGGAGTTGAACTCGACGACCTTGCCGTCCTTCACGCGGGCGAAGTAGGTGCCTTTGCCCACCACGCTCTTGCCGGTCGGGGGGATCTCCTTCCCGGCCATCATCATGGGACCGGTGTTGGTGCCGGTGAACTGCACCTCGGCCGCCACCGCGTCATCGCTTACCACCCGGTTCGTCTGCTTGACGCTCATGTCGGGGAACGCCGTGAACCAGCCCTGGGCGTACTGGCGGACCCCGTCCTTCGTCGTGATCGGCTCGGGCGATGCGACGTCATTCACGGCGAACATGTCGGCGAACAGGTCCGCGAACGCCTCGGCATCGTGGCCGTCCCAGGCCGCCATCCCACGGTCGTCCAGCCTCTCGATCTCTTCCCTGGACACAGGCCCTCTCCTTCCCATCCGATGTGACCAACCTACTGCCAGGCCTCGGTGCGTCAAGTCGGGACCAAGGCGGCGAGGCGAAGCCGACTCAGTGCTGCTGCAGCGCGGAAGTGGCACTGGATGGGCACGACGATGCTGAGATCGGGGTGACGTTCAACCCTGAGACGGCCCACGGCGAGAGTCGAGGCCCCGGGCAAGCACAAGTCCCACATGTCACGCGCGCGAACCCTTCAGTACGGCCCGTCACAACCAGCCCGGGGCATCGCGGCCGGCGGCCCTGTGGAACTCGGCGATCACCCCGCGGGCCGTCTCAACGGCCCAGCTGGCGTCTTCGGCTCCGATCTCCCCGGGCGGCTCGGGCGGAGGGGAGGTGGACCGGCGGTCCAGCCGCTCCGGATCGCCGCGGTATCCGACAATCGCGTCACGGAGGGCCTGGATCCGCTCGAGATCGGAAGCGGTCTCTAGCTGGCGTCCGATGGTTCGCTCACACAGGTCATGCCACTTTGGGAGGAACCGAGCCCGGTAGTTGAAGCTGCCGATCGCCTCGGCTCCCAGCTCGTTGACAACAGCCTCCAGGGTTGCGTGGGCGGCGAGAATCGCCAGCGCCGCGCGGCCAGCGTCCTCCTCCGCAGCGCGTTCGGCCATCTCATCGGCCAACGCCAGCAGGCGCTCTGGATCGACCCCCATCTCCGTCAGGACTCGGCGGACTCGAGCCCGCGGAGCCGCGCGCCGAGCGGCCCGTTCTCCAGCCCGAACCGTCGGATGAGCTCGCGCGCCCGATCGAGATCCCCGGCTCCGAGCCGGCACCGCGCCTCCTGGTAAGGGAGCTCGAGCGACGCGTTCAGGTCAGCAGCCTCGGCGAACAGATCTGGATCGGCGTCGAGGATCGCCTCTGCCTCCCTCACCGTCGCCTGGAACCCCGGGTCGATCGCCACCGGCTTCGCTCGCTCCAGAAGCTCCCGGGTCCGTTCCTCCGGGAGGAGGTCCGCAGCGGCCGTGAGGATGAAGAAGACGTGGGCCGCCGACGGCGTGGCCATCACCTCCTGCGCCGCGTCCTCGATGGCCTGCCGGGCCGAGGCTACGTTGCCGCGGGCCTGCTCCAGCCGGGCTTGTACGCAGAGGGCCTGCGACAGGAACTCGGCTCCCCCCAGGCCCCGGGCCATGGGAATGGCCTCGTCCATCAGGCGAGCGGCCTCCTCGTACCCGCCTCTCCTGGTCATTCCGTCGGCGAGGGTCATGCCGGCATTGACGATGCCTGGCACTCCGCCCGTCACCCGGTATTGGTCGAGGGCCTCTCGAGCGAGCGCTTCGGCGTCCTCGTACCGTCCCAGCTCCATGAGGCAGCCGGCCTCGTTGGCGGCGATGAACTGCTCGAAGTTGGGAGCGCCCAGCTTTCTCATCACCTCACGCCCGCGTTCGCAAAATTCCACCGCCTCCCCGAATCGGGAGTACGACCCGAGTGTGGATGGAAGGTTCGTGTAGATCCGGCCGAGGGCTTCGGGGTCGCCGGACCGCTCGGCGAGCTCCAGAGCCTCGCGCAGCCGGTCCAGCGCCGACGGATCGCCCCGCTGAGACAGGCAAACCCCGAGGTTGTTGAGGAGCTGTGAACGGGCTCCGTCCACGTGCAGGGCCTCCTCGACGTCCAGGCCTCGGGTGGTCAGGGCAACCGCATCGTCGGTCTGGGCCAGAAGCATCTGCGTGGTCGAGGCCCACACGTACGCCCGGAGCAGCTCAGGTGAGGGACCACCGGGCTCGAGCACCTCGATGGCCTGTTTCAGGACCTGGGCTGAGCGATCGCCCTCCCCGACGATCCAAAGGACGCGGCCCAGCGAGGCCAGGGCTCCTCCGGCGCTGACGACGTCCCCGAGAGCTGTCCATCCCGCCTCCGCCTCCACGAACGCGGTTCTGGCGGCCCCCACGTCGCCCCCGTATAACCGAGCCCACCCCAGCTTCATGAGCAGTTCGAGCCGTCCGGGCTCGTCTCCCTCGCCCCACAGGCGGAACGCGGTCTCGTACCGGGCTCGGGCTTCGACGAATCCCATCCGCTCCCCGGCCAGATCCCCGGCGGCCAGCGCGTATCGGCGAGCCTTCTCCGGCACGTCGGCCCGTCCGTAGTGCTCCGCAAGCATCTCGAGGTATGCGGGGTCGTCCCCGACTTGAGACTCCAATGCCTCCGCCACGTTCCGGTGGAGCTCTCGCCGCTGCCGGAGGAGGAGGGTGTCGTACGTGACCTCCTGGATCAGCGCATGCTTGAACGTCCACCGACCCGGTTCCTGCTCCACGAGCAGTTGGGCTCGGACCAGGGAGTCCAGTTGCGGGCGGATGTCCCCAGTCCCCACGACGGCTTCGAGCAGGTCCGTCGAGAAGTTGCGACCGATCACTGCGGCGTGCTGGAGGACGCTCCGCGACTCGGCGTCCAGCCGATCGACCCGGGCCAAGATGGTGCCCTGAACCGTATCGGGGACCTCCACCTCGAGGCGGGCCAGGACGGCCTGCCCGTCCACCACCGCAAGCGAGCCCAGCTCGAGAAGGGCCTGGAGGAGCTCTTCCACGAAGAATGGGTTGCCCTCGGCCCGTTCCCCGACGATGCGCTCGAGGTCTGCCGGCAGATCGGACACGCCGAGGTAGCCGCGGGCCAGGAGGACGCTTTGCTCCGGGGTGAGCGGCTCCAGGCGGACGGCAGTGTGGCTCGCCCGAAGGGCAGTCCGCTCGACCTGGTCGAATCCGGGACGGTACGCCAGGACGAGCATCAGCGATGACCCTCCCAGCCGCTCCAGCAAGAACCCCAGCAGGTCCAGCGAGGAGCGGTCGGCCCAGTGGATGTCGTCGAGCACGATGAAGGCGGGGCGCTCGCCCGGCGCCGCCAGCAGGAACTGCCAGACGCCGGCGAAGACCTGCCGCTTCTGCTGCTCGTCGGCCATGCGGACGGCGGGAGGCGCTCCCGCCAGGCCGAGCAGGGCCGCCAGCATGACCGCGGTGTCCTCGTCCACCCCGAGCGACCCCGCGCGTGCCTTCAGATCGACGAGATCCTCGGGCATGCCGCCCAGGATCCGCTCGAGCAGGTCAAGGAACGGCCCGAACGCACGCTGGCCGCCGCACGTGACGCGGATGTCCAGCGCGTCGGTCCGGGAGGTGAGCTCGGCGAGCAGCCGCGACTT
>VAYX01000132.1 GCA_005885325.1 Actinomycetota bacterium | reverse complement strand
TCGGAGGTCCTCGGGATCCAGCTGCTCCGCGATCGTGGAGAACCCGACCAGGTCGGCGAAGAGGACCGTCACACGACGACGCTCGCTCGGCATGCCCACCGCGCCCGGCTGGGCGACGGCCGTGTCGATGGCGCGCCCGCACGAGCCGCAGAATCGGAACCCCTGCGGAACATCGGCTCCGCAGAACGGACATGTCTGCCCGAACGATGCCCCGCAGGAACCGCAGAACCGGAAGCCCTCCGGGTTGTCGAACCCGCACTCGGGGCACTTCACGACCCGATGAAAGCACGTGCGCCTTCGCACTGCCTAGAGGCCCGCGCCGTAAGGTGATCGGATGCTGGCTCGAAAAGAGGTCCTCGAGGTCGCCGGGCGTGAGGTGACCGTCAGCAACCCGGACAAGGTCTTCTTCCCGAAAACCGGGCACACGAAGCTCGACCTCGTCCGGTATTACCTGCCGGTCGCGGACGGCGCCCTCCGCGGGGTCGACGGCCGGCCGATGGCCCTCAAGCGCTACGTGAACGGAGCGGAAGGCGAGTTCTTCTTCCAGAAGCGGGCTCCGACGTCCAGGCCCGACTGGATCGAGGTGGTCGAGCTCGCCTTCCCTTCGGGCCGCACCGCTGAGGAGATCGTGGTCCGGGACGCGGCGCAGCTCGTCTGGGTGATCAACCTGGGATGCATCGACCTCAACCCCCATCCGGTCCGCGCCGAGGACCTGGACCACCCCGACGAGCTCCGGGTGGATCTCGATCCAATCCCCGGCGTGGCCTGGCCGCAGATCCGCGACGTTGCCATGGTGACGAAGGAGGTCCTCGACGACCTGGGGATGCGAGGGTGGCCGAAGACCTCGGGGTCACGAGGGTTCCACGTCTACTGTCGGATCGAGCCCCGCTGGACGTTCCCCGAGGTTCGCCGGGCCGCCCTGGCCCTGGCCCGTGAGGTGGAGCGGCGGGCGCCGGACCTCGCCACCAGCCGATGGTGGAAGGAGGAGCGCCACGGCGTGTTCCTCGACTACAACCAGAACGCGAAGGACCGGACCGTCGCGTCCGCGTACTCGGTGCGACCGACACCGGACGCCCGCGTGTCCACGCCGCTGTCGTGGGACGAGGTGCCGGGCATCGAGCCAGAAGCGTTCACCGTCGACACCGTCCCCAAGCGGTTCGCGGAGGTCGGCGACCCGTTCGAGCCGATGGACCAGGCGAGCGATTCGCTGGAACGGCTGCTCGAGCTGTCGGCTCAGCACGAGGAGGCCGGGTTCGGCGACGCGCCGTGGCCGCCTCACTTCGCCAAGCAGGCCGGCGAGCCACCGCGGGTCCAGCCATCGAAGCGGCGCACGGCGAGTGGGAAGCCCGAGCGCCAAGGCGTCGTCCCGCCGCCGGCGCCGGGCAAGCGGGCCGGTCCGACGGGGAGGCGGCGGACGACCATGCCGCTCATCGAGGTGGCCAGGGCATCGACCGAGGCCGAGGCCCGGGAGGGGTTGGAGCGCTGGAAGGCGCGGCATCCCGAGGCGTGGACCTACCTCGGCCCGGCCGACGTGCTCGTGGATTCGATGCGCGGCCGGAGCTCGACGTGGACGAGGATCCGCCTCAACCTGCGGAACGTTCCGGAAGGGGAGCGCCCGCAGCAGGAAGCCCTCGAGGTCGACTACGACCCGTGGGAAGGCATGGAGGGCTGGGAGGGACAGGTTCACAGGAGATCCTGAGGTTCCTCCAACTGCACCTTCAGGCATGGGCAAGACCATGGTCGGGTAACCACAGCCCAGGAGGCCCCCGATGCCCGAACTGGATAATGGTGGGATGGACGAGCGGCCCGCCGACGAGCGACCTTGCCCGACCCGCCCGAACCCTCACCGATGAGCGGCTGGCCGCCGCCACCCCCGCCCCCTTCCTTTTCTGAGCCGCAGCCCCCGGGAGCCCCGCCCGCTCGCCCGCGGCGGCAGGGCCGCATCGTCGCCGCCATCCTCGTGGCACTCTTGCTGTTGGGTGCGGGGGCCGGCCTCGGATGGGGACTCACCCGGGACCAGGGGTCCTCCGAGGCGATCGGCGGGTCGTCGAACGGGCAGGCCGCGACGAGCCTTGACGTGCAGGCCATCGCGGATCGCGTCGAGCCGGCCGTGGTGGACATCAACACCGAGATCCAGGGTTCCTTCGGCCAGATCGGGCGGGGTGCCGGGACCGGCATGATCATCACTTCCTCGGGTGAGGTCCTCACCAACAATCACGTGATCCAGGGAGCCACGAAGATCGATGTCTCGATCACCGGGCGCTCGGGAACCTACGAGGCCACGGTGGTCGGGGCCGACCCAACGGACGACGTGGCGCTCCTCCAGGTTCAGGGCGTCTCCGGGCTCCCCACCGTCACGCTCGGCGACTCCTCCGACCTGGTCCTCGGCCAGGAGGTCGTGGCCATCGGCAACGCGCTCGGACAGGGCGGTTCGCCCAGTGTCACCGAGGGCGCGATCTCCGCGCTCGACCGTTCGATCACCGTGGGCGGCGGCCTGGGAGGCGCGGAGCACCTGACGGGATTGATCCAGATGGACGCGCCGATCCAGCCCGGCGACTCGGGCGGTCCGCTCGTGGACTCCTCCGCGAGGGTGGTCGGGATGATCACCGCCGCGGCGCGGAGCGATTTCGGCAACTCGGCCTCGAACGTCGGCTTCGCCATCCGCTCCAACGATGCGCTGGGGATCGTTCGGGAGATCCAGTCAGGGAACGAGAGCCCCACGATCATCATCGGGCCGGCGGGATTCCTCGGCGTCGGCGTGCAGGACCTGGACTCGGAGGCGGCCGCCCGGCTTGGGCTGAACGTCACGTCGGGCGCGTTGGTGTTGAACGTGAGCCCCGGGACGCCGGCGGAATCGGCCGGGATCACCCAGCAATCGGTGATCACCGCCATCGACGGACAGCGCGTCTCGTCTGCCGACACGCTCGGGACGGCCATCCACCGGCACGACCCGGGGGACCAGATCCGCGTGACGTGGGTGGACCAAAGCGGTTCCCATACCGCGACGGTCCGACTGATCGCCGGCCCCGCCGTCTGATCGACCAACCTTTTCTCCACTGGTGAGCTAGCGTGGAGCGAGATGCACGCTCGGCCCGCGCAAGCGCTGTCGATCGCCCTGTCCTTGGTGCTGTCAGCGTGCGCCTCCGCTGGTGCGGCGGCAGGTCCTCTCCGATCAGACACGGCTCGTTCCGCGAGCTCCAGCCCGGCGGCGCACATCGTGGTGATCCTCATGGAGAACAAGGAGTACACCCAGGTCATCGGCTCGTCGGATGCGCCGTACCTCAATCGCCTGGCCAAACGGAAGGTGCTGTTGACCAAGGAATACGCGATCTCGCATCCATCCCTGCCCAACTACCTGACGCTCACGGGAGGCTCCACCTTCGGGATCACCTCCGACTGCACCGACTGCAACGTGAAGGGCAGGAACATCGTCGATCAGCTCGAGGCCAATGGGATCTCGTGGAAGGTATACATGCAATCCATGCCCAGCCCCTGCTACAAGGGTCCATCGGCGGGCACGTCCCCGAATGAGTACGCGAAGAAGCACGACCCCTTCATGTACTTCAACGACATCCGGAGGGATACGGCCCGATGCAGCAAGATCGTGCCGTTCACACAGTTCCACGGGGACCTGAAGCGTGGCTTGCCCCGTTTCGCCTGGATCACCCCGAACGAGTGCAACGACATGCACTCCTGCCCCATCGCGACAGGGGATGCGTGGCTGAAGGCCTGGGTGCCGAAGATCATCCCCGCGCTCGGATCCAACGGCATCGTGTTGGTCCTGTTCGACGAGGGCTCGAGTGACGCCACCTGTTGCTCCCTGGGTACCGGAGGCGGACATGTCGTCGCTGTCATCGCCGGGCCGGGGGCCAAAGACTCGACGAAGATCCGTGCCGCGGCCGATCACTACTCGGTGCTTCGCCTGATCGAGGACGAGTGGGGGTTCGGGCGTCTCCGCCACGCGGGTGACTCCACCACGCCGACGATCAGCGGCTGGAAGGCCTGAACAGCCAGCGGCGCTGCCTTGCCGCGTGAGGGCAAGCCGGGCAAAGTAACCCCATGCTGGCCCGGAGGGGGGTGCGGGGCGTCCTCTCGTTCGCCGCGGTCCTGATGGGCTGGGTCGCTGAGGGAGGGCTTTCGGGCCATCGGGGGCCCATCGCGCTCAAGTAGGCTGTGATCGCCAAGGCTGAAGGTCGAGGTGACGCCCGGCGGTGAGTAGGGCGAACGCAGTTCCAGGGGTGGAGCGGTGATGCTGTCCTTCGGCGTCACGTTCATGCTCGACCCGCCTCCGTCGCGCGTGGTGGAGTTGGCCAAGCTGGCCGAGGACAACGGGTTCGACTACGTATGGGCCTGGGATTCGCATGTTCTGTGGCAGGACGTGTACCCCGTGTTCACGCTGATCGCGACGAACACCGAGCGGATCCGGATCGGTCCGTGCGTGACGAACCCCGCCACCCGCGACGTCACCGTGACCGCGAGCGCCCTGGCCACGCTGAACGAGATCTCCGGCGGGCGGATGGTGATGGGGATCGGCCGGGGCGACAGTGCTCGCCGCGTGATCGGCAAGCCACCGGTGACGGTGGAGCGGCTGGAGGATGCGTGCCGCACGATCAAGGACCTCGCGGAGGGCCGCGAGGTTGACTACGAGGGCACGCCCACCCAGCTGAAGTGGGCAAAGGGGCCGCTCCCCGTGTGGGTGGCGGCCTACGGACCGAAGGCGCTCCGCTGCGCCGGGCGAGTGGCCGACGGCCTCATCATGCAGCTCGCCGACCCGTACATCGTCGAGTGGTCGCTTCAGTACGTGAAGGAGGGGGCGAAGGAGGCGGGCCGGCGGTTCGAGGACATCCAGATCATGAGCGCCGCGCCCGCCTACGTCACCGATGACCTCCGGCACGCCAGGGACCAGGTCCGGTGGTTCCCGGCCTTGGTCTCGAACCACGTCGTGGACCTGGTGAAGCGGTACGCGACCACCGACCTGCCGCAGGAGCTGACCGACTTCATCAAGGCCCGTGACCACTACGACTACGCGGAGCACGGCCGGACCGGCGCCGAGCACGCGTCGTTCGTCACCGACGAGGTGGTGGACCGGTTCTGCGTGATCGGCACCGCCGAGCAGTGCCTGGCCAAGCTGAAAGAGCTCGAGGCGCTCGGCGTGGCTCAGTTCAACATCTACTCGATGGTGGACGATCCCGCGGGCGTCATCGAGAGCTTCGGCAAGCAGCTGATCCCGGCGTTCGAAGGAGGAGGTAGGTCATGACCACGGTTCGGGCGGCCGTGATCCAGTGCTACGCGAACATGCCGAAGGACGAGGCCATCGACAAGCACGTCGAGCTGATCGGCAAGGCGGCCGCCGAGGGCGCCAAGGTGACGTGCCTCCAGGAGATCTTCCACGGCCCGTACTTCCCGGCGGAGCAGGACCCCAAGTGGTACCGCACGGCCGAGCCCGAGGACGGCCCGACGATCACGCGCATGCGCGAGGTGGCGAGGCAGCACAACATGGTGCTGGTCGTGCCGTGGTACGAGGAGGCGCAAACCGGCGTGTACTACAACTCGGCCGCCGTGATCGAGGCCGACGGCACGCTCCTCGGCAAGTACCGCAAGACCCACATCCCCCACGTCGGGCCGTGCTTCTGGGAGAAGTTCTACTTCAAGCCGGGGAACCTGGGGTACCCGGTCTGGCAGACCTCGGTGGGCAAGGTCGGCCTCATCATCTGCTACGACCGGCATTTCCCCGAGGTCGGCCGCCAGGTCGGGCTGAAGGGCGCGGAGCTCGTGTTCAATCCCTCGGCCACGGTCGAGTCGCTCTCCAAGTACCTGTGGCAGCTGGAGCAGCCGGCCCACGCCGTCGCCAACGGCTACTGGATCGCGGCGATCAACCGGGTGGGGGTGGAGGAGCCGCTGTCGTCTGCGAAGTTCTACGGGTCGTCGTATTTCTGCAATCCAAGGGGTCAGATCATCGCGCAGGCGTCGGACTCCGAGGACGAGGTGCTCGTCGCCGACCTGGACCTGGACCAGAACCGCGAGGTCCGTGACACGTGGCAGTTCCTCCGGGACCGCCGACCGGAGACCTACGGCGAGCTCACGGAGCTGCTGCCGTGAATCCTGGTGATAGCCCCCCGACAGATGGAGGCGCCGCGGAGCTCCTGGCCCGGCATCGCCAGGTCCTCCCGAACTGGATCGCGCTCTATTACAAGGAGCCCATCGAGCTGGTTCGGGCCGAGGGGACCCGCGTGTGGGACGGCGCCGGCAACGAGTACCTCGACTTCTTCGGCGGGATCGTGACCACGATCTCCGGGCATGTGGTGGAACAGCTGGTCCAGGTTCTAACCGAGCAGGCGGAGAAGATCGCCCACACCTCCACCCTGTACCTGATCCGGCCCATGGTGGAGCTGGCCGAGCGGCTCACCAAGCTCGCGCCGATCGATTCCCCGTCGGGGGTCAAGGCGTTCTTCGTCGGCTCGGGGACCGAGGCCGTCGAGGCTGCGCTGCTCTTCGCAACAAGCTGGCGGCGGTCGAACGAGATCATCGCGCTTCGCAACTCCTACCACGGCCGTTCGTTCGGAGCCGTCGGCATCACCGGCAACAAGGGGTGGTCGGCCACCTCGTTTTCGCCGCTGAACGTGTCCTACGCGCTGGCCCCGTATTGCTACCGGTGCCCGCTGGGACTGACGTACCCCGACTGCGGCGTGGCCTGTGCCGAGGATCTCCGCAACGTGATCGAGACCACCACGACGGGGGAGCCGGCGGCCATGATCGCCGAGCCCATCCAAGGGGTCGGGGGGTTCGTCACGCCCCCGGCCGAGTACTTCCAGATCGCCAAGGGGATCCTGGACGAGTTCGGCATCCCGTTCATCGCCGACGAGGTGCAGACCGGGTTCGGCCGGACCGGCGAGGCCTACTGGGGGATCGAGAGCTACGGGGTCCAGGCCGACGCCATGGTGTGCGCCAAGGGGCTGGGGAACGGGATGGCCATCGGCGCCGTGGTGAGCAGGGCCGACATGATGGACTCGCTGCGGGCCAACTCCATCTCCACGTTCGGCGGCAATCCGCTCGCCTCCACGTACGCGCTGGCCAACCTGGACTACATCGAGGAGAACGAGCTCCAGCACAACGCCCAGCGCGTGGGGAAGTTCCTGTTCGACGGCCTGAAGGAGCTGGAGGACCGGTACGACGTGGTGGGGGAGGTCCGGGGCAAGGGCCTGATGATCGGCATCGAGATGGTGAAGGACGGCGAGACCAAGGAGCCGCATCCCGACGGTGCGGTCCAGGTCCTGGAGGCCTGCAAGGAGCAGGGCCTGCTGATCGGCAAGGGCGGCCTGTACGGCAATGCGCTCCGCCTGGCGCCTCCGCTCATCGTCACGGAAGAGGACGCGGCCCGGGCCATCGAAACCCTCGACGTCGCGTTCGGTCGGGTGCAGGAGGGGGTCTCG
>VAYX01000131.1 GCA_005885325.1 Actinomycetota bacterium | reverse complement strand
CACCACCGTCTGCGGCGGGCCCTGGACCGGCCACGTCCTGATCTACAGCCTGAACGACATCTACATCACGGTCCAGCAAGGGCGGGGCCTCATGCCGTCCTGGAGCATCCGGTACGCCGGGGCCCTGGACGATCAGCAGATCAACGACATCGTGAACTACGTCGTGTCGATCCAGGACAAGACCCAGGTCCCGTTCAAACACAACGTGTGCATCAACCCGGACGCCACCAAGGCCGCCGTCGCCGAGTTCGGCCCCCCGCCGGGGCCCCCGACCACCAACGCGCCACCGTGATGCTGGCCCAGACCTGCCTCGGGTTCCACATCGAGTGCGGCAACCTGGTCAAGGGCGGCCTCGGTGTGACGGTCGGCTTCGTCCTGTTCATCGGCAGCGTCCTGCTGATGCTGTCGGCCGTGTTCGGCCGGAAGATGGGATACCTGGTCCTGTCGGTGTCGCTGTTCGGCTGGATGATCCTGTTCTCCGCCGTGTGGACCTTCGGGTTCTTCTCCCAGGGCCCCAAGACGCCGGTGGACCTGGGCCCCCGGGGCCGCGAGCCGGGCTGGGTCGTGGAGGCGGCGGGGCAGAACGTGACCACCCTCCCGTACCCGCAGTTCAAGAGCTACCCGACGGGATCCGCGTGGAAGGCGCCGACGCCGGGCCAGTCCGCCTCTGTGCAGTCGGTCAGTGGGGGAATCCAGGCCTACCTGGCCCAGCAGGCCAACCAGCGGGCCGGGCTCGGCCAGTTCGAGTCGGGGGCGTTCCAGACCACCGACTTCACCGTGCAGAACGTCCGATTCGCCGCTGACGGCCACACCTCGCTCGCGGCGGCGCAGGCCTTCTACAACGGGGGCGGGCCGCTCGTCGCCCTGTACCTGCGACACGACAGCGGAAGCGTCATCGTCTACTCGTGGATGTTCCTGATCGGCTCGATCGTCGGATTCGCCGTCCACCTGCCGTTCCTGGATCGAGCGGAACGGGAACGGAAGGACATCCTGACCGGCGGGAGCGCGCCGCCCTGGTACGGGCCCGCCTAGGAGGAGGAAACGATGCTCGCACAGGAGGCAAGGCCGCTGCTCGACCAGGGCGTCGTGCAATTCATCCTGTTCGGCGTGATGATGATCGGGATCTTCATCGTGCTCTGGATCACGATCGCCAAGTAGCCGGAGACGAGCCCGGCCCCGGACGTGCGCCGGCCCGGGCTCAGACCTTCGTCAGGTCCGCGACCGCCCGCCCTCGTCTCTTCACGTCGGCGAGCGCCGCCTTGCGCTGCTCGTAGAACGCGAGGATCTGGAGCTCGATGGCCAGATCCACCTTGCGGACGGACACGCCTGCGGGGACCGACAGCACGGCCGGGGCGAAGTTCAGGATGGACCGGACCCCCGAGGCCACCAGCGCGTCCGCAACTCCCTGGGCCTCCGCGGCCGGGGTACAGATGACCCCGATCGCGATGCTCTGCTCCCACACCACCGTGGCCAGGTCCTCGAGGTGTCGGACGGTGATGCTCCCCACCTGTTCGCCCACCTTGGCCCGGTCGGCGTCCACCAACCCGGCGATGCGAAAGCCTCGCTCGGAGAACCCCCGGTAGTTCGCCAGGGCATGGCCCAGGTTGCCGACCCCCACGATCACGATGGGCCAGTGCTGGGTCAGGCCGAGCTCCCGGCGAACCTGGTGGATGAGATAAGCGACGTCGTAGCCCACCCCCCGGGTGCCGTAGGAGCCGAGGTGCGAGAGGTCCTTCCGCACCTTCGCGGAGTTCACCCCGGCCGCCTCCGCAAGGGTCTCTGATGACACCGTGGTGGCCCCGCCCTCGGCGATGTCGACCAGGGCACGGAGGTAGATGGGAAGCCGCCCCACGGAGGCCTCGGGGATGGGGCGCTCGGTCACGGAGGGATGGTAGCGCAATCGTGAAATCGGTGCACGAAGGCACAAGCGGGAGCCCGGGCAGGGATCTATGGCCGGACCGCGCGGGCGAAGGCTGCCGGATCCAGCCGGACCTCGAACCGCTCTTGCCCGTCGACGAGCACGACGGGGATCCGGATGCCGTACTCGAGCTCGAGGGCGTCCAGACCCGAGATGTCGATCTCCTCGAAGTCGAAGCCCGTCCGGGCCCGCTCGGCCAGGATGACCTCCCGAGCCTCGTCGCACAGGCCGCAGCCGGGCCGTGAGTACATCAGGACGCTTGGCCGCACGGCCGGGCATCCTAGCGGCCCCGGGCCGTCCATCGCCCGGTGATACAACGGAGGGCATGCAGGGGGACGACCGCCTCGACCTCGAGCTCCACCGGCGCGTGTCGATGGGGGATGGCCAGGCGTTCGAGGGCCTGTACCGGCGCTACGCCCCCGCCGCCTACGGCCTGGCTCTCCGGGTCACCGGCCAGGACTCGCTGGCCCAAGAGGTCGTGCACGATGCGTTCCTGGCGCTGTGGCGGGCCCCGGAAGCCTACGACCCGGGCCGGGGACCGTTTCGGAGCTTCTTCCTCTCGCTCGTCCACCACCGGGCCGTGGACACGGTCAGGCGGGAGGAACGGCTCCGCAAGCGGGCCGAACGAGCGTCGAACCTGGAGCGGGGCCCCGGCGAAGATGTAGCTGAAGAGGTGGTGGAGGACGCGTACCTCTCGACCCGGCGCAAGGAGGTCCGGGAAGCGCTGCAGACGCTGCCCCCCGAACAACGAACGGTGATCGAGCTGGCCTACTTCGGGGGCTACACGCAAGCCATGATCGCAGAGGAGCTCGGCATCCCGGTGGGGACCGTCAAGACCCGGACCCTGGCCGCCATGCGGAAGCTCCGACGGGCACTGTACCGAGAGGACTGAATGGCCGAGGACCACGACCGGATCGAGGAGCTGCTAGCGGGCTACGTCCTGCTGGGCCTGTCAGGGGAGGACGCCGTGGAGGCCGACCGGCTCCTGTCCGAGCACGTCCCGTCCTGTCCCCGGTGCCGGGACGCGATGGCCGGATTCCAGGCCGTGGCGGGCGACCTGGCGCTCGCCGTCTCCCCGGCCCAGCCTCCGGACCTCGTGCTTCCCAGGATCCGCCGGGGGGTGGCCGAGTCCCCGGTTCGCCGGCGCCGCGCCTCCCTGGTGGCCGTGGCGGCGGGGGTCGCGGCCATCGTGGGCCTGGCCGGCCTGACCGTGCAGCTTGGAGACCGGGTGTCCAGGACCGAGCAGCAGCGGGGCCGGTTGCTGGCGGCGATGGAGGCTCTCCAGCAGCCCGGCACCAGCCCGGTGAGCCTGGAGAGCCAGGGGCAGACCGCGACGGGGCTGGTCGAGGTCTCGGGGCCGGGCCTTCAGCGCATGTACGTCATCGGCCGGGACGTGCCGATGCCGTCGCCGGGGCGCGTCTACCAGCTGTGGCTCGGAACGAACGGAACGTTCGTCCGGGTCGAGGACGGCGGGTTCGTCCCGGAGGACGGGCTGGTGCTGCTGGAGCTCACGGTCGACACGGGTCGCTACGACGAGATCCTGGTCACGGAGGAACGCATCGGCGACGCGCCCGCGAACCCTTCGCACCTCGGCCACACGTGGCACGCGTTCCTAGCCCAACCGCAGGCGGCCTAGCGGCCGGTCAGACCCTTACAGCTGGGTCAGTCCTCGCACCGTGAGGAACAGCCCGAGAAGCGCGATGGCGCTCGCCGACAGCGCGGGGAGAAGCGGCGCCAGGCGCGACGACATCCGCCGCGAGACCATCTCACGGGCCCGGAGCGCGAGGATCCCCACCATGATCAGGGCGCCCGCAAGCCCCAGGCTGAACGCAGCGATCAGCACCAGGCCGAACAGCGCGCGATGGAAGGCGATCGACGCCAGCAGGACGACCAGCGCGGTGGGCGACGGGAGGATGCCCCCGGCCACGGCCAGCGCGGTCAGGCCCCTTCGAGACAGCACGGGTGCGCCCGGATCGCCTGCATGATCATGAGACTCGTGGCGGTGAACGTGCTCGCTTCCATGGTGGGCGGCGTTCGTCCACGCGGCGAGCCGGCAGACGAGGAGCGCCGCTCCGAGGCCGAGCGCCACCAGGCCCGAAGCCAACCCCAGCCACGGATAGATCCGTTCGGGCGGGAACCACCGCTCCGCCGAGAGCACCACCAGGCCCAACGCCAGCACCGAGGTCGTATGCAAGGCCGCAACCGCCCCACCCACGGCCACCGCGTGCCGGGCCCGCCCGCCCGCGCCGATCAGGTACGCGGCCATCAGGGTCTTGCCGTGCCCCGGCCCCAGGGCGTGCACAGCCCCGAACGCCATCGCCAGGAGGATCGAGAGCGCGACGAGCGGGAGGCCCGTATGGGACACGAGGCTGGCGAATGTGCCGCCGGTGACGCCGGGGCGGGCGCCCGCGGCGGCCCGCGCCGCGGGCGCCGCGGGAGCGCTCACCCCCGGGGTGAACGCGACCGAGGCCCTCGTCACGTGGAGCGGATCGGACAATAGGTCCTGCGGATAGGAGAGGAGCGCTTCGCTCACGCTCCCGCCGGGGACGGAAGACTTCGGGAGCGCCACGCCGTCCTGGCCTGACGCGGTGATCTCCCGCCAGCCGATCCGTCCGGGATAGTTCCCGTCCCGGTAGGTGAGGGCGCCGGACGCCTGGATGGGGCCGGCGAACGTGGTCTCGAGGCGAAGGATCGGCAGACCGCCCTGGCCGGGGCGGAACCGCATCGAGCTCGAGGCCACGCCGAGCGACACCGGCCGGCCATCGATCGACAGGGAAACGTTCGGCAGCAGCCGCAGCGCCTCGCGACCGGCCCACGCCGCTCGCTCGGCATCGCTCGTCTGCCCGTCCCCGTTCGCATCGATGTCCGCCATCTCCTGGAACGTCGGGATCTCGGCCATGTCCACGACGTAGTCGATGCGAACCTGGCCCGGCGTGAGCTGGATACCGCTGTACAGGTTGATGGTGAAGTTCCCGAGGGGATGCGCGGAGGCGACCGCGGGCCACAGCACCACGAGCGCGACGATGCCCACGACGGACAACGACCGGCGAAGGGCGCGCCTCACGAGCGCCGCTCCAATCCGACCAGCGTCCGGCGGGCGACGGATCTCCACAGGATGGAGAAGTGCGGGTTCGTGGCCAGTGCGTCGGACAGCAGCTCTCGGGCGGCCCCCCGATGCCCCAGCCGGAGCTGGATCATGCCGGCGTGGAACATGAACAGCGCGTTCCTCGTCCCGAGCGCGAGCGCAGCGCGAGCGTAGGGCACCGCCTCCCGGTACCGCCCGTTCGCGTAGAGCGCCCAGCCCAGCGCGTCGGCCACGTTGATGCTGTGCCGCCGGCCCCACTCGGCGCGGGCGGCGGCCAGCGCGTCCGTCGGGCGGCCGTGGTCCGCATCGAACAGCGCGAGCTCGAGGTCCACGTTGACCCCGTTCGCTCGGAACAGCCGCTCTTCCACCCGAACCAGCGCGTACTGCCGCTCGGCCAGCCGAGACCTGCCACTTTTCGCGTACACGTCACCGAGGG
>VAYX01000130.1 GCA_005885325.1 Actinomycetota bacterium | reverse complement strand
CCTCCCCGATATGGCTGCGCTCGAGCGCGCGCTCTCCTGACGGCTGACGTCCATCCCATCGCCTGGACGGGTTCCACCCGCTGCAAGCGCTAGCGGACGACGCGGTACTCGAGATGCGTCACGTCGTCGGTCTCGCTGAGCCCGGTCTTTTCCAGCTCGATTCGCTGCGGGAGCTGGTCGAACAGCCGACGTTCCCCGCCGAGCATGAGGTTGACCAGGTGGATCCTGATCTCGTCCACGAGCCCCGCAGCCAGGAATTGCTGGTCGGTGTTCGCGCCCATCAGCCCGATCCGCTTCTCCGCAGCGACTTCCTGGGCCTTCGCGAGGGCACTCTCGATCCCGTCGGTGGCGAACGTGAATACCGGGTCCGAGCTCGCGGGTGGCCTGTGGGTGACCACGAAGCACGGCCGTCGCCCAGCGGACCCTTGTCACCCCACGCCTCGATCGAGTTGTCGTACGACCGGCGGCCCATGATCACGGCGCCCGTTTCCGTGAGCACGGATCGGGGCGGCGTGGACGGACCTTTACCACGCAGGTATCCAGACCATTATCAGAACGACACCCAGCCAGCCTTCTCGACGTCGTACGGCCTGATGACGACCTTCACCTTCCGTTCCTCTCCGACGACGGACTGGAAGGCCCTGGCCACCCGTGTGGCCAGATCCTGCAGCGCATCTTTGGTCCGTGTCGGTAGTTCCCAGAGATCGACGTTGATCCTGGCTACGGTCGCGCGGAAGCCGTCAGGTTCATAGACGGGAACCAGGTCGACCTCGTACTCGTTGATCTCGAGGGCCGGGGCGCTGATTAATGCGTGTCGCAGCGCCTCCTCGATCTCTGACAGCGGATCTTCTCTTCGCAGGTTGAACGCTGTGACGAGCGGCATGGCTCCCCCCCGATCCATCAGGCCCCATATCCGCGAAGTGAATCTCAGCATGACACGTCCAGGCTTCAACGCCACATGGCTGGGGTGGACCGGCGCGACGCCCCCGCCGAACGCGGACATACCTCGACGTAGGGGGAACGATGGCCAGGGTGAGCAGCGGGTCACCCCGCTCGAGATCGAGACCCTACTTCCACCCGCCTCGGCACGGCGCTCCCCCGCTAGCCCATGCAGGCCGTTGTTCGAGCGAAATGACAACGCCTCGCGCGCTGCGTCCCCGTCTCATCCCGTGAAGGAACGGGAAACGTTGAGAAACGATGGGTAGAACTGAGACGCAAACGCGCAGCTCTTTAGCAAAGCCCTCTGACCTGCAAGTTCGTACCAGACTCTCAATCCGGAGGTTCCGCGTTCGAGTCTCGGGGAACCCACCACGATGTCGCCGTTCGGGGTGATGCATCACGATCGTCGGGGTCAGGCTCGTCTCGAACACCGTCCAGATCACCCCGAGAAGACCACCTCATCCCCACGCATCCAGCCTTCAGCGTCCATTCGCCGGCGGTGCCAACGGACGGATTGCTCGGTCATCTGGCCGGGTGTAGCGTCGGGACTTGACTGTCAGGGGCGCTCCCGCCCCGGAAAGGATGTGCGCCATGACGACCCCAGACGAGAACGCCGCAATCGCCCGTGAGCTGATCCAGCGGGTGCTGAACGAGGGTGACATCGGCTTCGCCGAGAAGACCTTGTCGGAGGACTACGTCGAGAAGACGCCGATGCCCGGCGGCACGGCCGACAAGGCCGGCGCGATCGCGATGTTCCAGATGATGCGGTCGCAGACCCCGGACATGCGCATCGACGTCCACGACGTGATCGCGTCCCGCGACAAGGTGGCGGTCCACAGCACACTGAAGGGGACCGACACGAACGGCTTCATGCAGGGCATGGCCCCGACCGGTAAGCCTTTCACGGTCGAGGCGATCGACGTCTTCACGTTCGACGCAAACGGCCAGAACACAGAGCACTACGGCGTTTACGACATGATGGGCGCGATGGCGCAGCTTGGCCTGATGCCGATGCCGGGGATGAGCTAACGCGCAGGTCAGCCACCTTGCGGAACTCCTGACCTGCACCGCTACACCAGACTCTCAATCCGCAGGTTCCGGGTGCGAGTCCCGGGGGCCCACCGCGAAACCGCAGGTAGAGAGCCCAGTCTGGTTTCTGTGACAACGGCCGTCGGCCGCCCATCGCTGTCTCCGCCCTGTCTCGGACGGGCCTCCTCAGAACCCGCGGTTCAGACCCTGTGGAACCCTAGCTTCCCGAGAGATGTATGGGGTTCTGGGCAACTTCCGGGAAGGTGAGATGCGCGATCTTAGGATGGGCGTGCTGCTCGTGGTTCTCGTGCTCAGTGCGTGCACCGACAGTGGGGTCACCACCTCTCCGTCCCCGCCTGAGCCCACCGGGCCCTCACCCCGTCAACCGGCGATCGGGGACCTCGTCGATGTCCGCGGCGAGCCCATCGATGTGTCGTCGCTCCAGGGCCGCATCGTGTTCTCCAGCGGCACCAACGACATCTACACGATCGACGCCGACGGTTCGGGATTGAAGCGCCTCACGACCAGCGAGGACCTCGAGTTCGACCCGACGTGGTCTCAGGATGGGAAGGCCATCGCCTACCGCCATCAACCCGGCGACGACTCCACTACCGACATCTTCCTGATGAACGCGGATGGGTCGCACCGCCGGAACCTTACCGGGAGCGATGGGCTGGGCGACTGGGGCCCGGACTGGTCGCCCCACGGGGAGTGGATCGCCTGGAACACGGCGTCCGCGGGCTTCGTCTTTGACCTGGGCTTGATCCACCCCGACGGGACGGGTCGCCGGGTGATCAAGCCCGGTGTGTACGTCGAGTACCCGTCCTGGTCGCCGGATGGTCACCGGATCGCCTTCATGAGTCCATGGAAGGGCTCTCCATACGACATCTTCGTGATGAACGCGGACGGCACCCACGTGCGACGGCTCACCGAATCTCCGGCCGTCGACGGCTGGCCCGCGTGGTCGCCCGATGGTCGACAGATCGTCTTCTCCTCCGCGCGGGACGACTGCGCCTACTCCGAGGCCGAGGACTGCCTCACTACCGGCGACATAGGCCCCTGGCACACGCTGTACGTGATGAACGCGGATGGCACCGACCAACACCGCCTGACCCGGACGTTCGGGCAGTTCGCCGTGTGGTCCCCCGACGGGCAGTACATCCTGTTCGCGCCGTGGCTGAACGTGATCCGACCCGATGGCACCGGGCTGACCCGCATCCCGGTCGAAGGGACGTCCGCCGAGCCGGAGATGCCCGACTGGATCGGAGCCTAGGGCACCCTTCACGAGCGACGAGCAACGGCGGGGCGACTCGAGCGCGGCGAAGACCGACAGGGATTTCGGGCCGTACTCCCGCGAGGCTGGCCCCCTGTCCGACGCGGAGCTGGCGAGACACACGGCACCCCGTCTGCCATGCGTTCGACATGACAACGGTAACCGGAGTCCTGTCCCATCCTATCCCCGTGAAGGAACGGGAAGCGTTGAGTAACGATGGGTACCGCTGAGACGCAAACGGCCAAGCCTGCGAGGTCGAACGGGGTCGCTTGCTGGGTCCCTCGGGAACGGGTGAAGATGCGCCCCGTGGAGATTCCGGACACCCGCGCGCCAAGACCGCGAACGGGGTCTCGTCACCGGCGGGCACCCGAGGCGATCGGCGCGACGCTGGTGCAGGAGTTCCGCCGCTCGTGACCGAGGAGGCCACGGCCTCGTCCTTTCGGAACGGACCCCGACCGCGAGTCGGCTGGATCGCCAAAGGAGCCGCGCTTCTTGCCCGGATAGGCGCGGACCCCGAGGACGACGAGGAGCTGCGTCAGAAGAAGGCGCTCCTGGTCCTGCTTGCCGTACTGATCCTGCCCGTTTCCCTCGTATGGGGCAGCCTCTACCTCGGCTTCGGCTCACCGGTAGGCCTCGTTCCATACGTCTACTTCGCTATCTCGCTCGGCTCGCTGGTGGTCTTCGCACGAACCCGAAACTTCCACTTCCTCCTGGTCACGCAACTCCTCGACATCCTGTTCACGACGACTGCCGGGCAGATGCTGGTCGGGGGGTTCCTTCCTTCCGGAGGGGTGGGGCTGTGGGGCATCCTGGCTCCGCTCGGAGCCCTCGTCTTCCTCGAGGTGCGTCAGGCCGTCCGCTGGTTCGGCGCGTTCCTGTTGGTCTTCCTACTCCTCGGCCTCGCGGGCGAGGTGCTGTTCTCGGACGCGGACCTGCCGGTTGGCTTCACCAGCACGATGCTGGCGTTGAATATCGTGGGTGCCGGCTCCATCGCCTTCACGCTCCTCGCCGTCTTCGCCCGCCAACGCAACGCGGCGCTCATGGCGCTCCGAATCGAGCAGGAGAAGTCCGAAATCCTCCTCTTGAACATCCTGCCGCGCCCCATCGCCGAGCGACTGAAGGCTGCCACCCAGACGATCGCCGACCACTTCGACGCAACGTCCATCCTCTTCGCCGACGTAGTGGACTTCACCCCGCTTTCGCAGCGCCTCCCGCCGGTCGAGGTGGTCGGCATCCTTGATCAGCTCTTCTCCCACTTCGACGCGCTCGTGGAGCGGCACGGGCTCGAGAAGGTCAAGACCATCGGCGATTGCTACATGGCCGCCGCGGGCGTGCCGAATCCTCACCCGGACCACGCCCGCAAGGCTGCGCTCCTGGCGCTGGACATGCGAGACGTCGTGGCGACCTCGGCAGTGGTCGGCCGGCTAGGTCTCGAGCTGAGGATCGGCATCAACTCGGGACCGGTCGTCGCCGGGGTGATCGGCACGAAACGTTTCCTCTACGATCTTTGGGGCGACGCCGTGAACACGGCGAGTCGGATGGAGTCCCATGGAACGCCCGGCGAGATCCAGATCACGCGCGAGACGTACGAGCTGTTGAAGGACGAGTTCGTCTGCAAGCCACGGGGAACGATCCTGGTCAAGGGCAAGGGCCGGATGGAGACCTGGTATCTCGTGGGGCCGCGGTCGGACGACCGGCGAACGGAGAGGGGCATCGAGCCGGAGGCGCCGGCCGCCTACCACCAAGACGGTGAGTAGATCCTCGGTTCAGTCGCTCGAAGGCCACCATAGGAGCCTCAGCCGACGCTGCGCTCCCTGAGAACCTCCAGGTACTCATCGAGCCGGTCGTAGCTCTCGGCGGCGCCGGACTCCATCCCCGATCCGAGCATGCCGTCGCGGTCCTCGACCGAGTCGAACGCGGAGGTGGCGATGACCGTGGTCTTCCCTTCGTGCTCTTCGAGCGTCAGGGTGTCGACCGAAACGTGCCCGGGCATGCCCTCCCATTCGAACGTCCACACGATGCGCTCGGGCCGAACGATCTCGCGGAACTCGCCGTGGAACCCGTCCTCCTCGCCGTCAGGGCCCCGGT
>VAYX01000152.1 GCA_005885325.1 Actinomycetota bacterium | reverse complement strand
CGAACGGCATCGGTGTCGAACGACTCCGCCACGTAGTCGGCGATGGCCATGGGCATGGCCCTGGTGGCCTCACGCGAGGCCTTCCGGCCCAGACGTCGGAACGCGTTGCCGAGCCGGACCCCGCTCATGGCGTCGCCGAACGACGGACTCTTCACATCGGGTGGGGTCGCGGCGTACAGGTAGGCCAGGAAGCTAGCGAGGGCTCGGACCCTCGCGTCGAAGCGCGCGTAGGCCTCGGCGTCGTGCGGCGAGCGCGGGCGGAGCTCCTCGGCCGTGCGCGCAGGATCGGCCCAGAGCGTGATCGCGGACCCGTCCGATTGGGGTGCGAAGACGCGCACCGGCGGATCGGCGAGCACCAGTCCGTGGCGTTCGAGCCCGAGGTCCTCGATCACCGACCTCCGCAGCCGCCCGACCGTGTGCGCGATGCCCGGTGCCCTCACGCCGGGCGCGACCTCGAGGGTCTCGAGGATGCCGCCCACCCGACCGCGGCGCTCCAGCACGAGGACCCTGCGCCCCGCCTTCGCCAGGTACGCCGCGGTCACCAGGCCGTTGTGGCCGGCTCCGATGACGATCGCGTCGTAGGTCGCCTGGTCCCTCACGCGGCCCTCCACCGCCCGGCGATGCCCGCCTTCAGGACCTCGAGCGCAGCGATCCGGCCCGGCGCGCCCATGATGCCGCCGCCAGGGTGGGTGGCCGACCCGCACATCCAGAGATCCTTGATCGGCGTGCGGTACCTGGCCCACCCCGGCACCGGCCGGTTGAAGAACAGCTGCTCCAGCGACAGCTCGCCCTGGAAGATGTTCCCCTCGGTCAGGCCGGTGACGTCCTCGATGTCCTTCGGCGTGAGCACCTGCCGATGCAGGATCACCTTCCGGATGCCCGGGAACCGCTCCTCGATCGTATCGATGACCGTCTCGCCGAACGCGTCTCGGGCCGCGTCGTCCCACACCGCGCCATCGGCCAAGTGGTACGGGGCCCACTGCACGAAGCAGCTCATGACGTGCTTCCCGGGCGGCGCCATGCCCGGATCGACCATGGTGGGGATGATCATGTCGATGTACGGGCGCCGGCTGGGGTGGCCGTACTTCGCCTCGTCGAACGCTCGCTCCATGTAGTCGAGCGACGGCGAGAAGCTGATGGCGCCACGGAGCCACTCCCCCTTGCCGGGCTTGCACGCGAGCTCGGGGAGGCCATCGAGGGCCAGGTTCACCTTCCCCGACGAGCCGCGGTACTTGTACCGCTGCACCTCGTGGAGGAACTCGTCGTCGAGGTTCCCGGGCTCGACGAGCTTGACGAACGTGACCCGTGAGTCCGCGCTCGAGAGCACCACCCGCGCGGGGATGTGCTCCCCTGACTCGAGCGTCACGCCCACGGCTCGGCCGCCCTTCACGTCGATCCGAGCCACGGGGGCCTCGGTTCGGATCTCGGCGCCGAACGACCGGGCCGCCGACGCGATGGCGTCGCTGATGCCACCGGTGCCGCCCTTGGGGATACCCCACGCGCGGAACGCGCCGTCGATCTCGCCCATGTAGTGATGGAGGAGCACGTAGGCGGTGCCGGGCGAGCGCGGACCCTGGAACGTCCCGATGATGCCCGACGCCGACATCGTCGCTTTCAGGGGATCCGTCTCGAACCACTGGTCCAGGAAGTCCGCTGCGCTCATCGTCATCAGCTGCACGAACGTCTGCTGGAGCCGCTGGGGAAGCTCGGAGAATCGCTTGGCCAGGCCGGCGACCGGCCGCCAGTCGAACGGGTTGATCCGGCCGGGATCCGGCGGGACGACGGAGAGGATGGGCTTGATGAACCAGGCCATGTCCACCATGAGCCGCCCGTATTCCTCGTAGGCCTCGGCGTCGTTCCTCGACCACCGGCGGAGCTCGCGGATGGTCCGCCCGTGGTCGTTCACCCGCCACAGCGAATCGTCGTCGAGCGGGGTGATCGTGCCGTCGAGCGGGAGGATCTCCAGGCCGTGCCGGGGGAGGTCGAGGTCCCGGATGATCTCCGGGCGAAGGAGCGAGACGACGTAGGAGAACACGCTGAACCGAAAGCCCGGGAAGACCTCCTCGGTGACGGCCGCGCCGCCGAGGACGTGCCGGCGCTCCAAGACGAGCACGCGCTTCCCGGCCTTCGCCAGGTAGGCGGCCGCCGTGAGGCCGTTGTGGCCGCCGCCGATGACGACGGCGTCGTAGCGCTGCGCCATCCCGTCTCCCCCAGCCGGATCGGCGCCTACACTACACGCCGTCCCATTCCACTCGGAGGTCGTGGCGTGACCGTCGGTACCGCGTTCCACCCGCGCACGTCGGGGCTCAACCAGAAGCTCGCGTGGGGCGAGTGGTCCGGCTATCTCTCGGCCCAGGTCTACGCGGACTTCCACGACATCGAGTACAACGCGATCCGCGAGGCCGTCGCCGTCATCGACGTCTCGCCGCTGTACAAGTACGTGATCGCCGGGCCGGACGCGGGGCGCCTGGTCGACCGGGTGATCACCCGCGACGCCACGAAGCTTGCCGTGGGTCAGGTCTATTACACACCGTGGTGCGACGAGCGCGGCCGGGTCATCGACGACGGCACCGTTACCCGCCGAGACGAGACCACGTACTTCTGGACGGCGGCCGACCCCTCCTCCCGATGGTTCTCCATGAACGCGCACGGTCTCGACGTGACGATCGCAGATGTGTCCGAGGACGTGGCCGCACTGGCCCTCCAGGGCCCGAGGGCGCGCGAGGTGCTCGAGGCCGCGACCCGTCAGGACTGGTCCGACCTTCGGTACTTCCGGCACCGACGGACGGAGGTCGGCGGGATCGAGACGGACGTGACCCGCACCGGCTACACCGGCGATCTCGGGTACGAGCTGTGGGTGGATACCGAGGCCGCTGTGGAGCTATGGGACGCGGTGTTCGAGGCCGGCGGGCCGTTCGGGATCCGCCCCGCGGGCATCCGGGCCCTCGACGTGGCTCGCGTGGAAGCCGGGCTGATCCTCATCGAGGTCGAGTACACGAGCTCGCGGATCGCCCGGGCTGCCGAGCAGGAGTACTCGCCGTTCGAGATCGGCCTGGGACGGATGGTGGACTTCGCCAAGGCGGATTTCGTGGGGAGGCGTGCCCTGGAGCTCGAGCAGGCGGGCGGAGGACCGGGAAGGCGGCTGGCCGGGCTGGAGCTCGACTGGGCCGGGATCGAGGCGGTGTTCGCCCGCCACGACCTCCCTCCGGAGGTCTCACCGATGGTGCACCGGGACCCCGCGCCGGCGTTCAAGCAGGGCCGGCTGGTGGGCAGGGCGACGAGCCTGACGTGGTCGCCGACGCTGAAGCGCATGATCGGGTTCGCGTCGCTGCCCCCCTACCTGGCCGCACCGGGCACGCGCGTCTCGGTGGAGTGGATGGTGGAGGGCGAGCCGGGGAAGGTTCCCGCCACGGTCGTCGAGCTCCCGTTCCTGGACCTCCCACGCAAGCGAGCTTGAGAAGACCCCGGATGGTGCCTGCGCGGGTCGCCCGTCAGGAACCTGACAGCACCATCTGACGAACGCCAGGTCGCACCTGCGGTTCTTCCAAGCCCGCCGTCAGGTTCCTGACGATCGGCGTCCGAGTGGATCGCCTCGCTCTCCGCGACCGTGCTCCCTCTGATCGGCGAGCCTGCTCCCTCCGAAAGCCGACGTGCTTTGGGAGAATCGGACGCGCCGTGGACCCATCCGCAAAACGCGTGTTCCTTTTCCTGACCCTGGCCGAGGTCTTCGTTGCGGTCGTCGTCGCATTCGAGCGGGGGCTGATCGCCGGGATCATCGGCGGCGTCATCGTGCTCGTGGTGGCGATGCTCATCGCAGCATGGATGCGACCGCGACCGGAAGGGCCGTCGAGCCCCGGCCGGCGACGGCTCCTCGGCTTCATGGGCATCGCCGGCATCGCGGCCCTCGCCGGAGGCGCCGGCGTCGGCCGGGCCCTCCGCCGCCTCACGCGCCCTGACCCAAGGCCCGTTCTCGACGCGATGGCCAAGGACATCGGGGCCGACGCCCTCGAGCTCGTGCGGCGGACGTATCGCGCCGGGCGCTCGGGGGACCTCCAGCTCGTCCTGGCGCCCTGGTCGAGCTCGAACTATCCACAGGAGTCGGTCTCACTCTTGCCGCACGACCCACGGTCCAGCCACGCGCTCCCGTGGATGTACCTGGAACGCGTTCCGATCGCCGTTCACGCGCCGGGCATCGTCGAGCCCTCCGACGCCACCGAGCGGGTCACACTGGCCGACCTGGCGCCGACGACGGCCCACCTGATGGGGTTCGACGGGTTCGAGGCACCCGACGGAGTCCCGCTCCCCCGCATCCGGCGGCCGTCGACCCCGCCGAAGGTCATCGTGACGTTCGTCATCGACGGCGGTGGGTGGAACGTCCTCACCCACTGGAAGGACGCCTGGCCCAATCTCCGGCGGCTCTTGGGCCAGAGCGCCGTGTACCGGAACGCCATCACCGGATCCTTCCCCGCGGTGACGGCGTGTGCGCATGCCACCATCGGGACCGGGGCCTTCCCCAGGACCCATGGGATCACCGGGCACAACCTCCGCGACGGCGACACCGTGCGGAAGGCGTACGGGACGCCCGGGCGAGCCCGCCCCTCCGACATCCTGGTCCCCACCCTGGCGGACGCATGGATGCACGTGGCGGCTGGCACATGTTGGGTCGGCGAGATCGGCTATCAGATCTGGCACCTGGGGATGCTCGGCCGGGGTGGCATGCCGCTCGGCCAGAACCCGGTGGCCGTGTACTGGGACGAGGCCCGAACGGGGAGCTGGCAGCCGCAGAACCCGGACCTGTACCGCCTCCCGAACGATGTTCCGCCGCTCGACGTCCTCCAGGAGCACCAGGCGAACTATCAGGACCCGGGGGTCGACGGCCAGTTCGATCGGTTCGCTCCGGGCCTGCGAGCGGTCTGTTGCTCGCCGCCGATCATCCAGTACCAGGGCGACCTGATCGAGGCGGCCTTCGACTCGGAGGGCATCGGGACTCATGACGGGACCGACCTGCTGTACGTCAACTACAAATCCCCCGACTACACCGGGCACGTCTACAACATGCTGTCGCTTCGAACCAAGTTCGCCCTGGCCGCGGTGGACGAGCAGCTCGGGCGGCTGTCTCGGATGCTGGGGTCGAGGTTCGCTCCCGGCGAGTACGCGCTGATCGTGACGGCCGACCACGGGCAGTGCCCCACGGTGGACGTGGCGGGTGGCGTCCGGCTGGACCCCATCCAGCTCCAGGAGGACCTGAACCGCGAGTTCGGCGGCCCGATCCTCGACGTCGTGACGAGCGTCGTTCCCTCCGAGGTGTACCTCGACGGCACGGCGCTGTGGGATGCCGGGGCCACGCGAGACGATGTCGCGGCGTTCCTCCGCGACTACCGGTACCGCAACAACATCGGGCCGTACGTGAGCCGCGACGCGATCGAGT
>VAYX01000151.1 GCA_005885325.1 Actinomycetota bacterium | reverse complement strand
GATGGACGCGGCCGACCGGGACTTCGGCACGGAGGCGGCTCGCCAAACGTTCAACGTCACGGGTCAGGGCGTCGAGGTGTGCATCGTCGACACCGGCGTCGATCCGGCCCATGAGCAACTCGACTCCAAGACCTCGCTCGGTTCCTCGTCCATCGACTTCTTCGACGCCGTGAACGGTTCGACCACCGCCTACGACGATCAGGGCCACGGGACGCACGTCGCGTCGATCGCGGTGGGCGACGGAACCGGAGGCCCCCAAGCGGCGAGCTTCGGCGGCGTGGCCCCGGGCGCGAGCCTGTCGGTGGCCAAGGTCCTGAACTCGCTGGGATCGGGGACGGCCAGCCAGGTGATCGCCGGCATCGACTGGTGCGCCGACCGTCCGAACGTCCGCGTGATCTCGATGAGCCTCGGGAGCTCGACGCCCTCCGACGGCCAGGACGCGCTCAGCCTCTCGGTGAACCGGGCGGTCGTGGAGAAGGGGAAGGTCGTCGTGGTCGCCGCGGGAAACTCGGGCGACGATCAGAGCACCGTCGGCTCGCCCGGCGCCGCCGCCCGGGCCATCACGGTGGGCGCCGTGGCCGAGTGGTCCGCCCCGACCGGCGCACCGAACCATTCGGACGGCGTGTACCTCGCGTACTTCTCCAGCCGCGGCCCGACCCTCGACGGGCGCACCAAGCCCGACGTCGCGTCGCCGGGCGTCACCATCACGGCGGCCCAGGCCGGAACGACGAGCGGCTACGTCACGTTCAGCGGGACGTCGATGGCCACCCCGTTCGTCTCCGGCACGGTGGCCCTCGGCCTCCAGGCCCATCCGTCGTGGACGCCGGACGACGTACGGAGCGCGATCGAAGGAACGGCCCAGGACCGCGGGCCAACCGGCAAGGACAACGACTGGGGAGCCGGCCTCTTGGACGGCTACGGCTTCGTGGCCCGGGCCGAGGGGACGACGGGCCTGACGGCGTTCCCCGCCAACACGAGGGTCCAGGGCACCGTGGCCGATCACGGGACGTGGACCCGAGACTTCACCGTGGGGTCGGGTGACCTCGCGATTCCCATCGGCGCCACGATCATCATCGACGGCGCTCCCGAGTGCGTCCTCGGATTCCCCGGCTTCTGCTTCGAGTACAACTGGGGGCCCGACCTCGACGCCGAGCTCCTCGACCCGAGCGGTACCGTCATCGCCTCGAGCACGTGCGCGGCCGGGGCCGAGTGCGGGATCGGGCGCCAGGAGACGCTCCACGCCATGCCCACGACCGCGGGCACGTACACCATCCGCGTGTCTCCCTACGAGGGCGACCCGTTCTTCGGCCATGGTGGCTCCTTCGGCATCGACCTGTCGACCGGGCCGGTGGGTGGCTCGCCACCGCCGCCTCCTCCGCCCCCGCCGCCGCCCGCCAAGACCATGCACGTGGGGGACCTGGACGGGACAGCGGTGCGCAACGCGAACAAGCGGTGGACCGCGACGGTGACCATCAGGGTGCACGACGGGGACCACGCGCTCCTCGGTGGCGTGGTCGTCACCGCCAGCTGGCAGGGCGGCGGCTCGGCGACGTGCACAACCGGTGCGAGCGGCGCCTGCTCGGTCAGCAGGCTGTTCCAGAACTCCCGGACGAGCGTGTCCCTCTCGGTGAGCAACCTGTCGAAGGCCGGCTACACCTACCAGCCCTCAGCCAACCACGACCCGGACGGGGACAGCAACGGCACGACGATCACGGTGAGGAAGCCGTGAGCAAGCCGGCCTGACCGATCGGGTTTCACCCGACTGACCTGGCCTCGATCCTCGGCGCGTGCGCCCGCTCGAACCGTCCGAACGCGCCCACCAGCCCGGCCAGGATGACCGCCGGAACCAGCTCCCACACGACTCGTTCCATCCACCACCGCGCGGTGCTGTCGACCTGGTGCCCGAACCCCAGCGGCCATAGCAGGAGGATGGCGATCAGGTACGCGGTCATGTGCCACAGGAACAGGGTCATGATCATGCTGTTCACGAAGATCGTGAACTTCCACGGCCCCGGCCCCTCCAGCCACCGTGACAGCCGCGGCCGGAGCAGCATCGCCGCGCCGATCGACCAGATCCCGCCGAGCATGAAGCACACTGTCGGCGGATATGCGTTCGAGATGGGCTCGACGTCCGTGCCCAGCAGGCTCTTCGGGTAGTAGCCGATCGTGGGGAACCAATCGAACCGGGCTTCGCCGAACAGCCGGAACAGCCACGGGTTCGTCAGCAGCACGAGGCCCGCCAGGCCCACCGCCACCATGGTCCAGAACACCCGTTTCGGCTGAGCCGGCAGGCGGCCGTCGGCGTAGAAGAACCCCAGCTGGTGCGGCAGCAGCAGGACGAACGCGACGTTGAACCAGCGCACCTCGGGATGGCCGAACCCGAAGCCGATCACGTCCGCCGCGATGGTCCCCGCGATCATTGCCGCCGGAACCCACAGCCCGAACCGCCGATGCAGCCGGATCATGGCCGGGGCGATGGCCACCACGACCATGTACACGCCGAGGAACCACAGCGGCCCGAAGGGGATCGTGGCGCCCGGCGGCCTCACCCCTCGGAGGAGCCTCGTGCCGTCCCACAGCGTCGGGCCGGTAGCCCTCCCGAGGTCGGCGACGTGCAGGAACACCTGGATCACGATCCACACGGCCAGGAACACGAGCGAGGGCTTCAGCAGCCGAACCTCCCGGTCCTTCACGAACGACCACGCCGATCGGCCGCGTCGCTCGTGCGCCTGGAACGTGACCAAGTTCGAGAACCCGCCGACGAAGAAGAAGATCGGCATGACCTGGAAGATCCACGTGCCGAGCCACAGATACGAGGTCACGCCCACCGCGCTCGTTTGGTAGATCAGGGCGTCGGGCCAGTGGATGATCGAGATGAACCAGTGGCCGAACACCACCGCCAGGATCGAGCCCGCCCGCAGGAAGTCGACGTAGCGGTCACGGGTGGCGGGCGTCGCCTTGGCCAGCTCGTCGAGGCGGCTCGTCACGCTCGTCCCACCGGGCCCAACCGTACACCCGGGCCATCCCGCGCCCGGAATCTCACGGGAATGCCAGAGGTTTCAACCTGCGGCGTTTGGGGCCGCGGGGCCGGGGTAATCCAGACGCCGAAGTCCCTCACCGGTTGCCAGGCAGCGAAACGGCCGAGGCTCCGGGCCTGGGGGCCCCACCCCGGGGCAGCGCCGATGGGGACGGAAGGCTGACGAGGCCTCGAGTGTCGTGCGGGCGCGGCACCCGGGGCTTCGTCGCGTTCAGCGGGTCAGGCCGACCTCGATCCCTCCAACTTCGCCTTGAGGTTCTTGAGCGACTTCATGGCGTCGCCCCGGATGGCGGGGTAGGCGATCATCAGGATCACCTGGTTTCCGTCGCTGGACAGCGACTTCTCGATCAGGGTGCCGCCGTCTGCGCTCGTGAACGTGTACGTGTTCTGGTAGTGCACGTCCTTCTTGCCCTGTTGGTGGTGCGTCACCGAGTACGCGAACGTCCCCGGCCGATCGAAGCTCGTGATCTCCAGGTCGGCCGACACGGGCTTGCGGACGAACACGGCCTGCGAGCGGTATTTCGCGCCGAGGTGCGGCGCCCCGCCGGAGACCGGGTCCATGCGCATCTTCGCGCTCGGGTTCGCCCACTCGGGGTGCCGCGAGATGTCCGAGACGTAGTCGAACGCCTGCTCCGGGCTCACCCCGTCCGCCTTGATGCGGAATCGCAACGCCATCGTGCCTCCTCTCGGCCGGCGCTCGATCTCGGCGCGCGGCGACAACGGTTCTCAGGAGCCGGAATTTAAGCCTTCGCTTACATAAGAGTCAACCCGGCCAAAGATGGGGGTGGTTCGCCCAAACGAGGTGTCGGTTGATTTCTACGGCTCCGGTACAGTGCAGCCGCGGGGGTCCCGGCCCAAAAGAGTGGAGGGGGCGCCATGCACGCTGTTGTGGTGACGGTAAGCATCGAGCCTGGCCATGCTGAAGAGGCCAAGGCGCAACTCGAAACCAATGTGCTGCCCCGGGCGAAGGAGACTCCCTGGGTTGTCTCCGGGTATTGGACGCGGTCACCAGACGGAGAACACGGGTTCTCCATGGTGATCTTTGAGAACGAAGAGGCCGCCCGAGCGGCGGCCGACAACATCCCCAACCTCCCCACGCCTGATTTCGTCACCTTCGACAACATCGAAGTACGAGAAGTCGTCGCGCACTTCTGACCGATCCATTCTCTGAGCGCGCGCTCCACCTCCTGTCAATTGGGCCGTTCGGTCATGCTCAGGATGCTCCAGGCACTCGCGTGACATGAACGAGCGCCCCCGCCCGCACCTGGGCGATCCACGGACCTTCGATGGTCAGGATCGTTGCGGGGCCCCGAAGCGTGGAGACGAGACCCGTGACATCGACGCCCGAGACGGCCGCCGCATCGACGCAGGCCCTGTTCGCGACCGCCCCGCAGAGCCGGGCCGGCTGGCCGGCCATCGCGAGCAAGGTGGCCCGCACCGCCATCCATTCCCCCGGAGGGGCAGTGATCACGTCGGCCGGCACGCTCGAGGCGTTTCGAAGGACGTCCGGCAGCACCATTCCGGAGGTCGATTGGCAGTACGGGCCCGCCGGTTGGAACGGTTGCGTGAGGAACCCTCGGGGATGCGCCGGGATCGGTCCGTCGACGTGCACCTGGTCGTTGTCCCCTGGGATCAAGGAGAAGTGGTAGGTGACCAATCCGATCGGCGCCGGCCCGAGCACGTAGTCGCCGTACTCGTCCCACTTCGCGCCGTGGAATGGATCGTCGAACGTGCGGCTGGAAGGACACCACCCGATGAGCTTCCCGATCCCGTATGGAACGTGGGTCGAGAACGCGTCCACCACACCGACCGTGCCGTCCTCGTGGTGGAGGACGAACACCGGGCGCCCGTCGGCCAGGTTCGCCGCCACGACTCCCCCGACGGGCGGGACCTCGAGGACGTCGGAACCGGACAGCGGCCGCACCCCTCCTCTCGACCGAGCGAACACGATGAGCAGGATCCCCGCCACCCCGAAGATGCAGAGCACGACGGCCCACAGGACGGGATGAGTGAGCCGCCTTGACGGCCGCTCCGTGCCGAGGTTCTCTTCCACGTTCTGCAAACCGTAGCCTCCGAGGGCGTCCTCCGCGCTCCTTCGTATTTCGGGCATGCTTGGCCTA
>VAYX01000150.1 GCA_005885325.1 Actinomycetota bacterium | reverse complement strand
GGCAGCGGCTTCCTCGCCGGAGGGGACCTTCTCCTTGTACGCCTCGAGCAGCGACAGGAACTGGCCCTGGAGGGCCTGGAACATGCCAGCGGCCCGGGACATCTCGGCCTTGAGGGCGCCCGCGAGCCTCGACAGCATGACCTCGCGCGACTCGAGCTCGGCCAGGCCACGAGCCTCGTCGGGGCCCAGCACGCGCCCTTCCATGTACGCACCCTTCAGGGCGAGTGCGGGGAACCGCTTGGCCGCCTCGACGACCCGCTTGGCCGCCGCCACCGGATCGCCGGCCACGAAGGCGACGGCGGTGGGGCCCTCCAGCAGTCGCTCGAGCTCGGCGACGCCCGCCTCGCCGGCCGCCCGCCTCATCAGAGTGTTCTTGACCACCAAGAACCGGGTGTCCTGGCCGAGGGACCGGCGGAGCTCCGTGGCATCCTGCACGCTCAGGCCCCGGTACTCCGCCAATAGGAGGGCCTGAGAGCTGCTGATCCGCTCCTTCAGCTGGGCGACCTTCTCGACCTTTTGCTGACTCGGCATCCGCGCCTCCAGACAACGAAAAACGCCTCCGCAGCGCGCGGAGGCGCACGTCGAACGGCGCTCACCTCATCACCTCGGCAGGTACCGGCGTGGCCGGATCATGCGGCGCCCCTGCGGTCTGCGGCGCCTTCAGGCTACCAGGCGCTAATGCTTCTTGGTCGTCCCCGGGCTGGTGGAGGATCCGCCCTTGAGGTGGAAGCGGAAGTCGATGCTGGTCCCGTCGTCGAGGTGCACGGACCAGAAGTACGTGTACCCGGCGTCGAGGCTCTTCGTCTCGAGGTTCAGCTTCCAGGCGTGGTTGCTGTACTTGAACTCGCCGTCGGTCCAGGCCTGGTGAAGGACCTCCTCGCCACCCCCGTCGCTGACCCGCTTGACCAGCTCGAAGCTCTTGACGAGGCCCAACGTCCCGACCATGTCGCCGTTCGCGTCGCACACGCGGAACTTGGCCGGGACCGTGCTGCCGGCGTTCACATCGCTGACCGGGTCTCCGGCGTTGATCGGGGGCATGATCTGGCGACCCGGCGTGCCCTGGCAGTCCCCTGACGCGTACCGGATCGACTGGCTGAGCGAGTCGGAGCTGCCGGCGAAGTTCCCGCTGCCGGCATAGATCGCGCCGATCGTGTGCGTCCCCGCCGGAAGGCCCGAGGTGGTGAAGCCGGCGGAGCCGCCGCTCAGGGCGACCGTCGGACCGAGATCGGCCCCGTCCATCTGGAACTGGACGGTTCCGGTGGGGGTGCCCGCGCCCGGAGCCCTCGCCGTGACGTGGGCGGTGAAGCTGACCGAGGAGCCGACCACCGAGGGGTTGGCGGATGAGACGACCTGCGTGCTGGTGTCCGCCCTGTTCACGGACTGGGCAAGGGAGTCGGCGCTTCCGCCGAAGTCGCCGGTGGCTGCGTAGACGGCCCGCACATCGTGCGTTCCGACCGAAAGGTCCGACACCAACATCGTGGCCTGCCCTCCGCTGAGATGCGCGGTCCCGGCATCCGCCCCATCGATCTGGAACGCGACGGTGCCGTTCGGCACGCCGTCACCGGGCGCCACCACGTCCACGGTCGCCGTGAACGTCACGCTCTGACCGAAGACGGAGGGCCGGCTGCTCGAGGTGAGGGTGGTGGCCGTGCCGGCCCTGGTCACCGTCTGCGATATGGCGTCGTGGCTCGGGTTGAACGTGTCGTCGCCCAGGTACGTAGCGTCCACTGAATGGTCACCCACCGCCAGGTCGGCGACGGACAGCGTGGCCTGCCCGCCCGACAGGGCCTGCACGCCTTGATCCTGGCCGTCGATCTCGAAGCGCACCTTGCCGCCCGGATCCCCAGCAGACTGGCTCATCGCGTCGACCGTGGCGGTGAAGGTCACAACCTGTCCGAAGGCCGATGGGTTGGGGTTCGAGGTCAGCCGGGTGGACGTCTCGGCCGAGATCACCGATTGGGTGAGGGTGTCGGCGCTCCCGGCGAACGTGTCGTCACCCAGGTACTCGGCCCTCACCGTGTGGTCCCCGACGGAGAGGCTGGCGACGGACAGCGTGGCCCGGCCACCGGACAGGGTCGAGGAGCCCTGGTCGACGCCGTCGATCGTGAACTGGACCATGCCCTCGGGCGTGCCGACGTCTGGGTCATCGGCCGTCACGGTCGCGGTGAAGGTGACCTGCTGGTGGAAAGCGGACGGGTTCGTGGACGACGCCACCCCGGTGGTTGTACCGACCGTTTGCACCGTCTGGACCAGGGCGTCGCCGCTGCCCTTGAACGTGTCGTCGCCCTGGTACGCGGCCGTCACCGTGTGTTGCCCGACGGACGGGTCGGTGGTGGAGAGCGTGGCCTGCCCGCCGGAGAGAGCGGAGGATCCGATGTCCACACCATCGATCAGGAATTGGACACTTCCCCCCGGCGTCCCCGCTTGTGGGTCGACCGCCGAGACGATGGCCGTGAAGACGACGTTCTGATGCGGCCGGGAGGGATCGACCGACGAGGTCAGCGAGGTGGTGGTGTCGAGCCTGTGAACCGTCTGCGTGAAGGTATTGGAGCTGGTGTTGAAGCCGGCATCCCCGGAGTACACGGCCATGATCGTGTGGTCGCCTGCTGAGAGCGCGGCCGTGGACAGGCTGGCCTGCCGGTTGTCCAGCGCGACGGTCACAGGACTGCCCCCGTCGATGGTGAAGGCCACCGTGCCGGTCGGCGACCCCGATCCCGGAGGGTTGGGGTTCACGATCGCAGTGAATGTGACCGATTGTTTGCGCTTGGACGGGTCATCGGAGGACGTCAGGGCGGTGATGCTGTCCGCCTTGTTCACGGTCTGGCCGCCGGCCACTGCGCCGGTGCTCCCATTGAAGCTCGTGTCGCCGCCGTAGGAAACCGTCACCGCATGGGTCCCCACGGCCAGGGCGCTCGTGGAGATGGAGGCGGTGCCGGCCGACAGGACGAGCGGGCCACCGAGGGTCGACCCGTCGACGTTGAACTGCACGGATCCACTCGGAGTCCCGGAGCCGGGAGCCGTCGCTCCCACCGTCGCGGTGAACGTCACCGACTGGCCGAACACAGAAGGGTTGACCGAGGACGTGACGGAGGTGCTGGTTCCCGCCTTGTTCACCACCTGGGCCGAGGCCATGGTGCCGGTACTCCCGTTGAAGCTGGCATCGCCGGAGAAGACGGCCGATACCGTGTGCGATCCGACGGCAAGGGTCGTGGTCCACTTCGTGGCCTGCCCGCCGGAGACCGCGACCGGCGGGCCGAGGTCGGCGCCGTCGACCCGGAACTGCACTGTGCCACCCTGCGGACTTCCTGACCCGGGCACGATGGGGCGGATCACCGCCGTGAACGTGACCTGCTGGCCAAACACGGATGGGTTGGCGGACGTCGAGAGCAGGACCCTGGAGTTGGCCTTGGTGACGGTCTGTCCCCCGGGCAGGGAGCCGTTGCTCCCGTTGAATGCGGCATCACCCGAGTACACGGCCGCCACGGAATGAGTGCCGACCGACAGCGAGAGCGTGGAGACCGCCGCCTGGCCGCCGTTCAGGACGATCAGGTCCCCGAGGTTCGCGCCGTCGACGGTGAACTGGAAGGTCCCGGTCGGTGTGTCTGCCAGTGGGTCGGCGGGGACGGCGGTCGCGATGAACATCACGCTCTGTCCGAACAGCGAGGGGTTGACCGTGGAGACCAGAGCCACCTGTGTGTCGACCTTGGTCACCTGGGCGGCCGCGGGGCCGGAGATCAGGAGCAGGCCGACCTGAGACAGGAAAAGGGAGAACAGCGCCCGACCCACGAACCGGGTCCGGCGCCTCCTCGGGCTATCCGCAGGTGGCCCCATATCGTCATGGGTATCGGCAGAATGGCCCTTCCAGCCTCTCGGCCGCCCGGGGCCTTTCCCCAGTGGACCTTCCTAGGACCAACGGCCGGACGATCCAAGGGGTCTGTGAGGTATTCGTTCGCCCCACCTCGATCAGCCGCTTGGTTACAGGTTGAGCTGGGAAGCCTCAGCCAACGGTCGCGCACACGACGTAAGCCTGGAGCGACCAGTTGCCGCTTCCGCTCTGTCGTTCCGCGGTGACCGTCCACGTGTCGTCGGCGGAGGCGTACGTCCCTGTCATCGAGATCGTGCCGGATCCGCTGTTCGTGGAGGCTCCCCCGCCGCCCAGCGCCTTCTTCCCGGCGGGGCAGGTGGCGGTAGCCGTCTTCGGACTCGTTCCGTCACTCGCCGTTGCAGTTCCCGTAACCCGCTGGTACCCAGTGAGGCCTGTCGCGCCCGTTGCGCCGGTCGCGCCGGTCGCCCCGGTCGGACCCGCGGGGCCTGTTGGGCCGGCTGCACCCGTCGCACCCACCGGTCCGGTGGCACCCGCGGCGCCAGTGGCACCGGCAGCGCCAGTGGCACCGGCGGCGCCAGCCGCGCCTGTTGAACCTGTCGCCCCGGCAGCACCGGTAGAACCCGTCGCACCAGTGGTGCCGGCAGCCCCGGCAGAACCGGTGGCGCCGGTCGCGCCGTTGGAGCCGTTGGACCCGTTCGCACCAGCGGCGCCTGTCGCTCCTGTCGCTCCGATTGGACCGGCTGGGCCGGTTGGTCCGAGTGGACCGGTTGCGCCCGCCACCCCAGTGGCACCGAGCGCACCGACCGCACCTGTGGCACCTGTCGCGCCCGTCGCGCCGGCGGAGCCGTTCGAGCCGTTCGAGCCAGTGGCGCCAGTCGCTCCGGTGGCACCATCCAACCCCTTTGAGCCGGTAGCCCCGGTTGCACCCGTCGCTCCAGTAGGACCAGCGGGACCCATCGGGCCAGCGGGACCGGTCGCGCCGTCCGCGCCAACCGGCCCCGTTGCACCGGTCGCACCATCAATACCCGTCGCGCCAGTAGCGCCGTCGGCACCAGTTGCGCCGGTCGCGCCATCCGAGCCGTTCGAGCCCGTAGCGCCGTCCGCACCCGTTGCGCCGGTCGCACCATCCGAGCCGTTCGAGCCCGTGGCGCCGTCGGCACCCGTTGCGCCGGTGGCGCCATCGGACCCGGCAGCTCCGGTGGCGCCCGTAGCTCCGGTCGCACCATCCGAGCCGTTCGAGCCTGTGGCCCCGGTTGCACCCGTCGCTCCGGTGGGACCAGCGGGACCCATCGGGCCGGTCGCCCCGTCCGCGCCAACCGGCCCCGTTGCACCGGTCGCCCCGTCCGATCCGGCGGCTCCAGTTGCACCCGTCGCGCCGACCGATCCGGCTGCTCCAGTTGCGCCGGTTGCGCCGGTCGCGCCGTTGGCGCCGGCCGGGCCGGCGGGACCCACCGGACCGGTCGCGCCTGTTGCTCCATCCACACCGTCTGTACCTGCAGCGCCGGTCGCCCCGGTGGCACCGTCGGCTCCAGCAGCGCCGGTGGCGCCATCGGACCCGGCAGCTCCGGTGGCACCGGTGGATCCAGTCGCGCCGTTGGCGCCGCTGGATCCAGTCGCGCCGTTAGCCCCGGTTGGACCGTTCGCCCCGGTGGCTCCGGAGGAACCCGAAGCGCCCGAAGCGCCGGTAGCACCGCTCGCGCCCGCGGCACCCGTCGCCCCAGCCGCGCCCGTCCCGCCTGTCGCGCCGTTGGCTCCGGAAGAGCCCGTCGCGCCGGCCACACCCCTGTCGCCCTTGGGACCGGTCGTTCCGGCCGGTCCGGGCTGACCGGCAGGACCGGCCGGGCCCACGGAACCGACACCCGCCGGGCCCTGAACACCTGAAGCGCCGGTGGCGCCGGAAACGCCGGCGGGCCCCGTCGCGCCCGTCGCGCCGGTCGCCCCCACGGCGCTCTGCTGCGGGCTGCTCCTCATCGCCTCGGCCCCTGCCATGACGAGGAGGACGATTGCGATGATT
>VAYX01000142.1 GCA_005885325.1 Actinomycetota bacterium | reverse complement strand
GGCCGCGGCGACCCGCTCGACGTCTACAACCTTCAGGTGACCCACTCAACGGCCACGGGATGCCGGTTCGGCGGGTTCCACGCGTTCCACGAGGAGGGCGACCTGGCCTCCCATGACACCCGCCACGATGCCCGGGTGGAATTGCACTCGAACGGGGCCCAGGTGGTGGGGTTCGGCCAGTACCGGGGGGATTGGTGGGCAGTCGCCGAGAACTGCTTCTGATCGTTCCGGCGCAACCCCGGACATTCGAAAAAGCGGGATTCCATCAGGGACACGGGGGGTAAGGGGTATCAAGGGAATCCGTGCGTGGAGGTATCCAGCCTCGGATGGAAGGGGCGCACGATGGGGATGCCGAGGACGATCCCGCAGGACCGGGAGCACGAGAGCATCGAACTGCTCGTGTCCGCACGTGCTCCGCGCCAGGCCCGCCGATGGGTTTTGGAACGGGGCAACTACCTGCCCCAGAGATACGTGGACATGCTGCTTCTCCTCGTCTCCGAGCTGGTGACCAACAGCGTCCGCCACAGTGGCGCCGCCCCCGGAGACCGCATCGGGATCACGTTGGAACGGGGCGACGGAATGATCCACGTTGACGTCCAGGACGGCGGTCCCGGCTTCGATCGGCGTGACTTGAGGCCCGGCCCCCACGGCCTCCAGCTCGTCGAGGCGGGAGCCGATCGGTGGGGGATCGAGGGTTCGGCGCCCACGACCGTTTGGTTCGAGCTCGACGTCGCTTGACCATCATCATCTGCATAATGGGCGTCGTGGTTCGACGGGCATCCATCGTCGTCGTGGCGGGGATCCTGCTGCTCTCGTGCAGCAGTCCCGAACCCAGGCCCTCCCCTTCAGCGGCGGTGCAACAACCCACATCAGAGCCCCCACCCGCCTCCCCGAAGCCGGAGCCGGAGCCGGAGCCTGCAGCCTGGGCCGTCGTCCCCTTGAAGCGGTACATCGCGATGTGGAACAAGCCCACAGACCCGAAGCCGGCGTTCGTCTTCGACAGCCTCCTGCCCGGCGTCGGATTCGGCCGGATGCTGGTGACGGCAGAGCGTGGTGACGGGAGCGGTGGCCGATGGCTGAAGCTCGAGCTTCCCATCCGTCCGAACGGGGCCGATGGGTGGGTCCGGGACGACGAGGTTCAGGTCGTTCCTCGCCACGACGAGCTCGTGATCGACCTGTCGAACCGGACGCTCACACACCTCCGGGAGGAAAAGGTGGTCGACCGGTTCCGGGTGGGTGTGGGGCAGCCTCAATACCCCACGGCGATCGGGACGTTCTACGTGTGGCAGAAAGTGAACTTCGACCAGTGGTACGGGCCCTACGGGATCTACGCGCTCGGGCTCTCGGGATTCTCCCCGGTCCTCTCCGACTGGCCCGGCGGAGGACGGATGGCCATCCACGGGACCTCGGATCCGAGTGACCGGGGGCAGCAGGTCTCCCACGGGTGCATCCGCGTCTACAACACCGACATGAAGACGCTTCGTACCTTGCCGCTCGGCACCCCGGTGATCATCCGGCGCTAGTCCGGTGGTTCGAAGGTCAGCGCGTAGACCTCCTGCCCCTTCGGGTACTCCTTCGTCGGCCGGCTCTCCCGGGTCGCGGTCATGCCCAGTGCCTCGTAGATCCCGTTCTGCTCGTCGTGGAGGTGCTCGCCGAGGTAGACGTTCGCCACGATCTCCTGCGGCCTCGCCGCGGCCGTCACCATTCGGACGGCACCGACCACCGGAGGACCGACCACCGTGAGCTCGTCCGCGATCTGCACGAGGAAGCCAGGCCCCGCGTCGAGCCCGATCGACAATCCCACCCCGTCCGAGAGGTTCCGCGAGTTCCGCCGGAAGTCCTCGAGGACCCTGGTGTGGAAGAGCTCGATCAGCTCGTTCGCGGTGTGCGCCAGGTTGCCGGCGGCTTCCACGAAGCGCTGCTGGTATTCCTCCTGGGGACCGGGCGGCACGATCCAGTAGGCCAGGAAGCCGTCGCCGGTGAACTTGTCGAACCACCCGCCCGGGGTCCCGATGCCTCGCCGGACCGCGCTCACGAACTTGTCCATGGTCCGGGCGAAGAGCTCGAACCGGACGGCCTCCTTCATCAGCAGCGTGGATTCGCGGATGTCCGCGGCCATCACGAACATCTGGAGGGGCTCGCCGTCGATGATCCGGTCGAGCAGCTCGTCCCGGCCGAACCGCTCCTCCCAGTCCGGAGGCGCATGGGTCCTCAACAGCTCGGCGATCCGCCGGCGCTCTCGGTCCCGATCCGCGGGAGCGGACGAGTTCTCACCGACCTCCGCCACGGCCGGCCAGTCTAGCGGCGTCACGCGTTGAAGAACTCCTTCAACACGGGCGCGAGGACGGCCGGATCGACGTCATGGCCCTGGCCTTCCAGGAACCGGACCGTTCCGTCGGGGAGCGCGTCCGCGAGCGCCTGCGCCGTCTGGCGCATCCACGGGAAGTCGGCGCCGCCGGCGATCACGATCGTCGGGACCTTGACCGAGGAAGCCCGGTCCGTCGGGATCGTGTAATCGCCCATGATCCGAGCATCGTAGGCGAGGGTGTGCGCCAGCCCCTCCGTGGCCGCCCACCACGGCTGGGTCCGCGCACCCGCCACGACCTCGGCGGGCATGCCGATGATCTTCGTCATGAAGTACTCGACGGCGTCGCCCCGCCGACCCTCGGCGATCATCGTCTCGTACTGCGAGACCTGATCCTTCGGCGGCCGCGGGAGCTCCTCGGGGACGAACGGCGGCTCCCACAGCGCGAGCTTGGTGACCGGGACGCCACTCTCGGCGGCGATCAAGGCGAGCACCGCGCCCGACGAGGAGCCCCACAGGCACGCCGATCCGCCCGCCGCGTCGATCACCGCCTCGATGTCCTCGACCTCGCGTTCGATGGCATAGGGCAGCGTGTCGCCACTGTCCCCCCGGCCCCGTCGGTCGTAGTTCAGCACGGAGAAGTCGGCCGCCAGGTGCTGGGCGACCCCTGCGTTCGCCATCCGGTCGACCGAACCACCGCACACCAGGACCACGGGCGGTCCCTGGCCCATCCGGTCGAACGCGATCGTCGTGCCGTCCTTCGAGGTGACCGTCTCCATGGTGTTCTCCTTCCTCCTGTCGTGATCGGCGTCGTGCTACGTGAACAACTTCGTGAGCCAGGACGCCCACGCCTGCTCCGTGTCCTCCTGGTCCAGGCCTTCGACGAAGATGTGATGGCCCACCCCGACCGAGGCGTCGAAGGTGTGCATGAACCGGTACAGGCCGTCCTCGGTCCGCACACCGAGGAAGCTGGGGGAGACCCAATCGACCACGCCCGCCATGGCCGGGAGTCCCTCGGGCGTGAGCCGGACCTTGTCGCCAAGAGCGACCGGGCCGGTGAGCCCCAGCCCGTGACGGAAGACCTCCCACGCGTGCGCCCGGTCGGGGACCCGCGGTCCGAAGACGTTGACCGGCGTTGCCGTTCGGCCGCGGAAGTACGTGAGGTACTGGGCCAGCTTGTGGAAGTACATCGGGTCGCCCTCGCTCAGGCCCTCGTACTCCGCTTCCCAGTTGTCGCCGAGGAAGCCGTTGTGGACCCAGCGCACCACGGTGCTGCCCTTCTCCCGTCCCTCGACGATGTACTCGAACGCGTGGAACGAGCCGTCCTCGCCCTCGGGGGAACGCTCGGCGAACCTGGTCGGCGGTTCCCACGCGGTCACGGTGGCCTCCATGGTCCAGCCGGGCATCGCCGTGCGGGCCGCGCCACCCGTGTGCGGCTCGATCGCGCTGCGGCCCATGAACCAGGCGTCGACCCCCGGGCCGGTGGCGATGGCCTCCCAGACCTCTTCGGGGGTCGCATCGACCTCGATCTCGTTGGTGAGCTCGAACGGGTGCGCCATCTCAGGACTCCTTCCTCTCGGTCTCGCCCTTTGGTTTCAAGCTGGGATGGACGGCCACGATCACGCGATGCTCGCGCCCGCCGTTCGCGGACTCGTCATGGTATTTGCCGATCAGGCCGGTGACCGCCGTCGCCAGCTCCTCGGCGAACGCCCCGCGGTCCGCCGCCGAGGCGAACCGGACCTCGCCGTCCATGGCGAACGTCGCGAGCCGCTTGCGGGCCCTCGTCGCGCCGGCGAGCAGCTGGCCGACCTCGCCGACCAGCCGGGCGGCGAGGGCGATCAACCACCGCGCCGACAACCGGTCGGGCGAGCGGGAGGGGTCGGGCTGGACCGCGGCGAGCGCCGCCGGTGAGATGACGTAGGACAACGCCGTGGCCTGGAGGAGTCGCTCGGTGACGTTGCCCTTCCTGCGCTCCTCAAGGAGCTCCACGAGTCCGTGGCGCTCCAGCGCCTTGAGGTGGTAATTCACGTTCTGCCTGGGCAGGCCCAGCCTGCTCGCGAGGATGGTGGCGGTTCCGGGCTCGGCCAGCTCGGCAAGGAGGCGAACCCGGACCGGGTCGAGCGAGATCTCCGCCGTCGCAGGATCCTCGATCACCGCCACGTCGAGCACGAGAACATGCTATCGACCGACAGGGATTCTTGTCAAGACAGCAAATCCCGTCGGCCAGGGATTCCGCAGCCTCAACGGGGCGATCGGATCGGCAGGTGCGAACAACGACGTTGTTGTATCGCCGGAGGCCGCCTAGGGTGGATTCCAGTCGCTTCGAGCGGCAGCCGCCAACTTCGGAGATCCCGTATGAACGAAGCCACCGCCCTGCTGTCCCCGGGCACACGAGCGCCCGACTTCGCGCTCCCATCGACGCTCAACAGGCCGGTCGGCCCGGCGGAGTTCCGCGGCCGGCCCCTGATCCTGGTGTTCTACCCGGCCGACTGGAGCCCGGTGTGCACCGACCAACTTGGGCTGTACCAAGAGGTCATGCCGGAGTTCGAGAAGCACGGCGCGCAGTTGCTCGGCATCTCGGTCGACGGGGTGTGGTCGCATCGAGCGTTCGCCAGGGATCGGAACCTGCGGTTCCCGCTGCTTGCCGACTTCGAGCCAAAGGGGGAGGTGTCGCGAGCCTACGGGGTGTACCGCGCCCAGGATGGGACGAGCGAGCGGGCACTCTTCGTGCTCGACCCCGCTGGACTGGTGAGCTGGAGCTACGTCTCGCCGACCGAGGTGAACCCGGGGGCCGACGGCATCCTCCGGGCGCTCGAGGACCTCGCCGTGAAGGGGGTCGCGTCATGAGATCCACACAGTGGGAGTCCAGGTTGACCCTGCCGGTGTCGGAGGACCGGGATCACATCCAGGGCTCTGCCGCCGCCCGGGTGACGCTCGTGCAGTACGGCGACTACGAGTGCCCGTACTGTGGCGAGGCGTACCCGATCGTCAGGGACATCCAGGAGCGCATGGGGGAGCAGCTGCGATTCGTCTTCCGCAACTTCCCCATCTCCACTTCGCATCCCCACGCCGAACAGGCGGCCGAGGCGGCCGAAGCCGCGGCGGCCCAAGGCAGGTTCTGGGAGATGCACGATCATCTGTACGAGAACCAGCGGCACCTCTCCGACGATGATCTTCGCTCCTACGCCCAGGCGCTCGACCTCGACCTGGACCTGTTCGACAAGGAGCTCGCCGAGCACGTCCACGCCGATCGGGTACACGAGGATTTCATGAGTGGCGTTCGGAGCGGCGTGAACGGGACGCCGACGTTCTTCATCAATGGGCTGCGCCATGACGACTCGTACGAGTTCGAGATCTTGCTCCAGACCCTGCAGCGTGCGGCCGAGATCGATGGAGGTG
>VAYX01000004.1:18550-19376 GCA_005885325.1 Actinomycetota bacterium | reverse complement strand
AGGGGACCGATCGGGTGCGGTCTCCCGCCGCCACGAGCACTACCTCCCCATCGTGGGCGACCAGGACGGGCACGGCGTCGCCGGCCGGCGACGCCGTGCCCAGGTTCCCCCCGATCGTGCCCCGGTTGCGGATCTGGGGCGACCCCACCGACCTCGAAGCCTGCGCGAGCGCCCGCATCTCCGGAAGCTCGCGCAACGCCCGGGTGTACGTGAGGCCCGCGCCGAGGAACAGGTTCCCGTCCTCCCGGCGCCAGGTGTTCAGCTCGGACAGGCGGGAGACGTCGATCATGAGCTCGGGCCTGGTCCGGTCGAAGTTCAGGTCCACCATGAGGTCGGTCCCCCCGGCGATCGGGACGGCCTCCGGATGGGCCGCCTTCAGCGCCAATGCCTCCTCCAGCGCGCGAGGGATGAGGACCTCCATCAGGGCTCCCTCACCATCGGAACTTCCCTTCGGCGAAGGCGTCGATCATGGCGAACACGTCGTCGCCGAGCGGGTACAGGATGGGGCAGGTGCACCCGGCCTCGACGTACTCGCGGACCTTGGCCCGGCATTCGTCGGGCGTTCCGGACGCCGTGATCATCTGCACGACGTCGTCGGGCACGAGCTTCATCGCGCTTCGGATCTCCTCCTCCGACGCCGGCCAGGTGAGAACCCTGCCGATCTCGTCCAGGAGCGATTGATCGACGCCGCTCGCCTTCCCGATGTGGGGCTGCTGCCCCAGGTATTGGGTCACGAGCTCTCGAGCCCGGTCCAGGGCCACGTCCCGGTCCTCGTCCAGCGAGCACACCACGAGCTGCGGCCGGTCCAGATCCTCGAGCGTCCTTC
>VAYX01000004.1:0-18328 GCA_005885325.1 Actinomycetota bacterium | reverse complement strand
GACCTCGCGCATCGCCCGGAGCGGCTTTCGCCGATCCACGCCAACCTTGGACGCGAGCGGCTCCCACCACGCGCCGATCCCAAGCAGGATGCGGCCCGGCGCCAGGTCGTCGAGCGTCACGAACGTCGCCGCCAGGAGCCCTACGTTCCGGGTCCAGCTGTTCACCACGCCCGAGCCCACCTTGATCCGCTCGGTCGTGGCGGCGAACGCGGCCATCGGAACCGTGGCCTCCCGCACGAGCCGGCTCTCCGCCTGCCACACGGCCTCGAACCCTCGGTCCTCGGCGTGACGGACGTACTCGATGCCCTCGCGGAGCGGGTGTTTGTCCTGGAGGTACAGCGCGACCCGGCCGTCGCTCGACACCGGCATCACGAACCCCCGCCCGGCCCGAACGGGTGCGCCGGGAGCTCGTCGATCCGCCGCCACAGTCGCTCCGCCTGCTCCCTCGCTTTCGCGGCGACCTCGTCCTGGTCCAGCCTGGTGAGGAGGCGATCGGCCACCACCATCTCGCCGGCCACCATCACGTCGCGGACGTGGTGGGAACCCATGCCGAACAGCCAGTGCCCGGCCACGTTCGGTCCGTCCAGCGGGGTGACGTCGGGGTACTCGAGGACGACCAGATCGGCCGGCGCGCCCGGCTCGATCCGGCCCAGCGCGGGCTGCCCGAACGCCCGGCCGGCGAACGCCGCCCCGCGGGCCAGACGAGCGAGCGGCCACGTCACCGGGGCGTCCAGGCTCTCCTCCCGGCGGCGCCAGTACGACGTCGCCGATTCGGCGAACATGTCCGCGCCGATCCCGTCGGTGCCAAGGGCCACCACATCCCCGAGCGCGCCGACCGGGGCTCGGCCCACCGAGTTGTTCATGTTCGATCGGGGGTTGTGGGCCACCGTGGCGCCGGCGTCCCCGATGGTGTCGATCTCCTCCGCGTCGACGTGCACGCAGTGGGCCAGGAGGGCGGAGCCGTTCAGCACACCCGTTCGGGCCAGCCGCGGCACCACCCGCGACCCGAACCGGACCTCCGCGTCCCGCTGGTCTGCCGCGTCCTCGGCGACGTGGATGTGGACGCCGACGCCGGCGTCGCGGGCAACCTCGGCGCAGGCGCCGAGGGTCTCGTCGGACAGCGTGAACGAGGCGTGGGCCCCGACCATCCCCCGGGCGAGCGGCCAGCCCGCCTTGAGGAATCGGCGGTTCTCCTCAAGGCCTGCTGCCGCACGCTCCGGCCCGTCGCGGTCGGTGACCTCGTAGCAGAGAACCGAGCGAAGGCCGATGTCCCCCAGAGCCTGCGCGATCACGTCGAGCGACCCGTCGACCGCGTCGGGTGACGCGTGGTGGTCGACCAGCGTGGTGGTGCCGGTGAGCACGGCGTCCATCCCCCCGGCGAGCGCCGATGCCCGGATCGAGCCGGCGTCGAGAGCCCGGTCGAGGCGCCACCACACCCGCTGGAGGATCTGGACGAAGTCGTTCGGCGGGTCGAGCCGGTACGGCATCCCCCGCGACAGCGCCGAGTACAGGTGCATGTGCGCGTTGACGTTCCCCGGCACGATGAGGCATCCCGTGCAGTCGATGCGGTTCGCCCCGTGGGGGGCCCGGCCGAGTGACGTCACGGCCCCGTCCTCGATGGCCACGTCGGCGACCACGAGCGACGGAGGGTCGAGCGATGTCAGGACCGTCCCCCCCGTGAGCGCGATCGACACGACGCCCCGGCTATCCGCCGCGGGACGCCGCAGCCGCCAGTTTGGGCACCGCCGATCGCGCCGCCACCGAGTCCTTCATGGGGAGCCGTGTCCTCCACTCCCCCTCGAACGCGTGCAGCGCGCCGGCCACCGCCGCGGCCGTGGGCACCAGGCCGATCTCGCCGAGGCCCTTGGCCCCGTACGGGCCTTCCGGTTGCGGCACCTCGACCAGGACGCACTCGACGGCCGGCATGCCGGCGGGCGGCACGATCCCGAGCGACTTCAACGTCGTGGTCACGGGATGGCCGTCCCGCACGACGTAGTCCTCGGACAGCGCGAACCCCAGGCCCATGTGCACGGCGCCCTCGATCTGGCCCTCCACCAGCGTGGGGTTGATGACCTTGCCCGCGTCGTGCGCGGCGATCACCGTGGCCAGCCGCCCGTCGTCGTCCAGGACCACCACCTGAACCGCCCAGCCGTACGCGAAGTGCGTGATCGGCTTCTCGACGTCGACCCCGGGCTTGTTCGTGTAGTCGATGGTCAGCTCACCGTAGAACTCGCGGCCCGCGAGGTCGGCGAGCCGGTGGCCGTTCAGCTCGGCCTTCAGCTTGTTCGCGGCCTCGATGACCGCCCGGCCGCCGAGGATGGTGGAGCGCGAGGCCGTGGTCTGGCCCGTGTCGAGCTCGCGCATCGTGTCGACGACCACATGCACCTGGTCGGCCGTGAGGCCGAGCTCCTGGCACGCGATCTGCTGGAGCGCCGTGTGGACGCCCTGGCCCATCTCGGTCCACGAGTGGAACAGCGTCACGGTGCCGTCGGCCTCCGGTCGCAGGATGGCCTTGCCCTGCTCGAGCAACCCGTTGCCGATCCCGTTGTTCTTCACCCCGCATCCGATGCCGGCGAACCGCGCGCGCCGGTAGGCGTCGCGCACCGCGAGCAGGCACTCCTTGATCCCCACACCGGGCCCGAGGACCTGGCCGGTCCCGAACGCGTCCCCAACCTCGAGGGCGTTCCGCCACCGGATCTCCCAGCCGTCCACGCCGACCTTCTCGGCCAGCCGGTCGAGCATGCCGTCGACGGCGAACGCCACCTGGTTCACGCCGAACCCGCGCATCGCGCCGTTCGGCGGGTTGTTCGTGTACACGGCGCGCGCTTCGACGTCGACGGCCTCGAACCGGTACGGGCCGCAGGCGTGACCGGCCGCGCGCTCCAGGACCTTGTCGCCCACGCTCGCGTACGCGCCGGTGTCGCCCACGATGCGCGCGCGGATGCCCGTGAGACGCCCGTCGGGATCGGCCCCGATCGTGTACTCCATCGTGAGCGGGTGCCGCTTGGGGTGGAACTTCAGGCTCTCCTCGCGGGTCAGCGTGAGCAGCACTGGCCGCCCGGTGAGGTGCGCCATCAGCGCGGCGTGACACTGGACGTTCAGGTCCTCCTTCGCCCCGAACGCGCCGCCGTTCGACACGAGGGTCACGCGCACCTTCTCCTCTGGCAGTCCGAGGAACGATGCGACCTGCCGGCGGTCCTCCCACACTCCCTGGCCCTGGGAAGACACGTGGAAACCACCGTCCTCCGGGACGGCGAATGACGACTCCGGCTCCAGGAACGCGTGCTCGACCGTCTGGGTCTGGAACGTCTCGGTCAGCACGTGGGCGGAGCCGGCCAAGGCCGCGTCGACGTCGCCTCGCTTCACGATCGACGTCGAGAGCAGGTTCCCCGCCTCATGGAGCTCCGGCGCGTCGGGCTCCAGCGCGAGGAACGGGTCCGTCACCGGCTCGAGCACCTCGTACTCCACCTCGACGAGCGCGGCGGCCTCGCGCGCGACTCGACGTGTGTCCGCGGCCACCACCGCAAGGACATCACCGACGTAGCTCGTGACTTCGCCCTCGGCGACGAGCTGGCGCCAGTCCCTGGTGATCAGGCCCTGCGTCCGTTCACCGGGAACGTCTGCCGCCGTGGCCACCGCGACCACGCCGGGATGCCCGACCGCCTTCGACGTGTCGATGCGGATCACCCTGGCCCGGGGATGGTCGGAGAACCGGATGGCCCCGTGCAGCATCCCCTCGGCGTTCAGGTCGTTCACGTACGGCTTGTCGCCGAGGGCCAGCTCCCGGCCTTGATACCGGCCGGTGCGGGAGCCGACCTTGCCACTCCAGTCGGGCTCGGGCACGGGCTCGCCGCGCTTGGCACCCGCAGCGAACTCGATGGCGTCCACGATCTTCACGTAACCGGTACACCGGCACAGGTTGCCGGCCAGCGCGCGCGAGATCTCGGTGCGCGACGGCTCGGGGTTCTTGGCCAGCAGCCCCTCGGCCTTCATCACGATCCCAGGGGAGCAGAACCCGCACTGCGAGGCGCCGGACGCCACGAAGCAATCCGCCCACATCTCGCGCTCGGCCGCCGACAGTCCCTCCTGGGTGACGACGCTGCGTCCCTCCGCGTGTCCGGCTTTCTGGGCGCACGACACGACCGCCTTGCCCTCGACCAGCACGGTGCACGCCCCGCAGGAGCCCTCGGGAGCACAACCGTCCTTCACCGAGGTGACGCCGCACTCCTCCCGGAGCAGCTCGAGCAGGCTCATGCCCGGCCGGGCCACGGCCTCGACCGGAGCCCCGTTCAGCGTGAACCGCATCGCCGCCACCTCATGAGGTCACTCCACTCCACCCAGCACCAGCGCCAAGAGCGCCATCCGCATCACCACGCCGTTGTAGGCCTCGATCCAATATCTCGCATGGTGCGTGTCGTCGACGTCGACCGGCAGCTCGTCCATCCGGGGCAGCGAGTGTAGGACGATCGAGTCGCTCTTGGCCTTGTCCCGGAGCAGCTGCCGGGTCACCCGATACGCCTCCGGCGTCGTCGCCACCTCTCCCCCTCGCTCGTCCCGCCCCTTGGTGTAATCGGCCTGGACGACCGGCTCCATGTAGATCACGTCGGCCTCGGCGATGCACTTGTCCACCGACTCGACCTCACGGTAGGACACGCTCCGCGCGTCGAGCTCGGACTTGAACTCCGGCAGCAGCGACATCTCGGGCGGGCACACGATCAGCGCTTCCATGTCGAACTGCGACATCGCGTACAGGATGGAGTGCATCGTCCGCATCCGCATGTCGCCCACGCACAGCACGGCGAGCCCGTCGAGCGTCCCCTTCTCGTGCCAGATGGTGTACAGGTCGGTCAGGACCTGCGTGGGGTGCTCGCCCCAGCCGTCGCCGCAGTTGATCACCGGCACGGACGCCCACCTTGCCGCCTCGGCCGGCGCCCCTTGCTGGAAGTGCCGCATGGCGATGACGTCGCCGTAGAACTCCAGCATGTGGACCGTGTCCTTGATGGACTCCTGGTAGAAGTCGCCGGCCCTGGTCATCTTGGCGTCGGAGAACCCGCACACGTGGCCACCCAGGCGGTGCATGGCGCCCTCGGTGGCCAGGCGGGTCCGGGTGCTCGGCTGGTAGAACGCGGTGACCAGGGTCTTCTCCCGCAGCAGGTCTCCGTTCCGCCGGTCCCGGGCGTGGGGCGCCAGGTGATCGGCCACCTCGAAGACGTGGAAGAACTCCTCCCGCTCGAAATCCTTGAGCGAGAGGATGTCCCGGCCAAGGAAGCTCCTCACCGTCGCGTTCCTCCTCGTCCGCTCAGGCGCTTGCTCCCGGTGAACAGCACCGCCACCCGCTCGTCGGGTCCCACCTCGCCCCCCCGCACCAGCTCCAGGAGGCCGGCCATCCCGGCCGCCCCCGTGGGATCGACCGGGATCCCCGAGGTGACGTGGGCCATGGCCTCGGCTTCGACGACGGTCTCGTCCGAGACCAACACCGGCGATCCGTCGGTGGCCAGCATCCCGGCCACGACCGCCGCCCAATCGTAGGTCTCGTCGTCGATGATGCCGGTGGCGATGCTGCGGGGCTCCTCCTCCCACGGCCACATGAACTCCGAGCGGTGGGCGCGCGCGTATGTCAGGCCCTCCACGATGTCGGCCGGGGAGGTGGGATCGGCCATCCGTGCGACGACCCGGTCGTACGCGCGCCGGAGCGGGTACCCGCCGAGGGTTTGGACCGCGTGGATCCTCGGCAGCTTCACCCGGGCTTCGAGCAGGGCTGCATCCTCGAACGCCCGGATGCACGAGCTGGCCAGCGCGCCGCCCCCCACCTGCACCACGAGGCGGTCCAGGCCGACGTCGGTCCGAGCGAGCTCCGACACCATCTCGTAGCCAATCGTCTCCCCGCCCTCGATGGCCATCCCGTTGTCCGGGCCTTGCACGGTGAACGGGATTGCCCCCTCCTCCAGCGCCGTGCGCAATGCGAGATAGGGCGGGTCGCCGGAGGCCCCTTCGGTACGTCTGCACACCACGACATCCGCCCCCAGGGCGTCCAGGCGCGCGCGGATGTCCGGGTCGGCCCACGTGGGGACGAACACCCTCAGGCTCCGGTCCGCCGCCCGTGCCACCACCGCCGCGGCCAGGGCCGCGTTCCCGCACGAGGCGATGGCCAGGGGTCGCTCTCCGTCGGGGGCCAGGCCGGCCTGCTCGGCGACCAGCAGGAGGAGCATCACCCCCATCAGGTGCCGGGCCTTGTGCGACCCGGCGACATTGCCGGTCTCGTCCTTCACCCACACCCCGCCCTCCGAGGAGAACCGGAGCCGCTCCGACAGCTCGTCGGAGCGGAGGAACGGGGTGGACAGGAAGCTCCGGCCGTCGACCGCGGCCACGGCCTTGTCCAGCGACTCGACCAGGTCGACGAAGCCGCCGTCGGTCATCCCATGCCCCAGGCCGAAGTGATAGGCGTGGAAGAGCTCGCGGTACCGGACGTACGGGTTGGCCTCGTCCCCCTGGGGGAACCCCACATGGGCGGGGTCGAGCTCCCGGACGAGCACGTGATCGACGTCGTCACCAGGTATCGCGTTCGGGCAGCGGAACGGGTAGGGCTCCGCGGGAGCCACGACGAACCCGCACCCCGCGCACACGATCGAGGTGGCATTGCTCGTCACGGCCTCACGCGTCCTCCCCGAGGCCGGTACGGGCGTTGAGTTCGCCGATCATCGAATCCCACAGGGGCAGCTGGTCGCGCAGGTCCCGCCAGAACGGTTGGAGCCGGCGCGCGGTGAAGTCCTCCACCGAGACTCCCTGCTGCTCGACCCACGTGAAATACCCGAGGTTGAAGATCCGCTCACGATCCCGCTCACCGAGCTCGAGGAAGTGATCGGTGTCAACATGCTCGAGCGAGCGCCCGTAGGTCTCGGCCGCGGCGGCGTCGTCGAAGCCGTCGCGGAAGTCTCGCCGCAGCACCTTGTCCAGCTCCGTCCCATACATCGTGGCGCCGTCGGTGGCGACCGTGACGACCACGTCGCCCACCCCCATGCCGAAGGCTCGCGCGGTCTTGATCGCCGCCAGCACGTTGCAGATGCTGGACAGGCCAAACGAGGAGAGCGCTGCGATGGTGACGCCATCGACGCCGCGATGGGCCAGCAGGCGCCGACCGACGTCGGTGTTGAACAGGACGTTCAGCGCGTCGGTATCCCGGTCCGAGATCGCCGCCACGGCGTCGGTGTTCATCACGTTGTGGATGAACGGGATGTGCTTGTCCCCGATGCCCTGGATGTTGTGCTCGCCGAACCCGTTGTACAGCATCGTCGGGCACTCCAGGGCTTCGACCGCCACGATCTTCGTCCCGTGCCGCTCCTTCAGGTAGTCGCCGGCGCCGAGCGTCCCCGCCGAGCCGCTCGCCGAGACGAACGCCCGCAGCCGGAGCGAGCCGTCGCGCTCGCGCAGGGACTCGTACACGCGCTCCAGCGCCGCGCCGGTGCACGCGTAGTGCGCGAGGTGGTTCCCGAACTCGGAGAACTGGTTCAGGATCACGTTCTGGGAGTCCTTCGCCAGCTCCTTGCACGCGTCGTAGATCTCCTTCACGTTGCTCTCGGTCCCCGGCGTCCGCACGATGTCGTCCGGGTCGGCCACCCACTGCTCCAGCCAGTCGAAGCGCTCGCGGCTCATCCCCTCCGGGAGGACGGCGACGCCTCGGCAGCCCATGATCCGGGAGATGGCCACCCCACCCCGGCAGTAGTTGCCGGTGGACGGCCACACGGCCCGATGGCGGGCCGGGTTGAACCCACCGGTGACGATGCGGGGAGCCAGGCACCCGTAGGCCGCCAGGACCTTGTGGGCGCCGATCATGGGGAACCGGTCTCCCAGGGCGACCACGATCCGGGCGTCCACCCCCGTGAGCTCGCGGGGCAACACGACGTGCTCCGGCACCGCCACCTGCTGCCTCCGGTCGGGGCCGTTGTACCAGTGCACCCGGAACAGGTTCAGCGGGTGGGCCGCATCGGGATCCACCGACGCCAGCGCCTCGCGGATGCGTTCGGGGATCTTGCCCGGATCGGCCAGCTGCGAGAAGGTCGGCAGGACCACGCCGGCACTCCGGAAGCGTTCGATGGTTGGCTCGAGCGCCTGATCGCCGCCGAGCGCACGTTGAACCTCCGTGGGGGTTTCACCTCCGTTCACACGGGATGATAGCCGTCGCGACCTGGCCGGACCGGCGACGAAATGACAGCGCCGGGCGCCTACGGCGTGCCGGGAAGCGGCGTGGGGTCCAGGACCAGTGCCGAAAGCGGGTCCTGCGCGAAGTCGAACTCGTTCAACAGGTCGCCCAGGAGCGGGAGCTTCTCCCGTACGGTGGGCCGGGAGTCCGGCCGCCCGTCGGTCCTCGGATTCAGGCGCTGACGGTGGAGGAACAGGTCCTCGATGAACTTCAGGTAGGCGTCGAAGGACAGCGTCTGGTGATCGATCGTTCCCGCCTTGGCCCACGGGCTGATCATCAGGCCCGGCACCCTGATCCCGTACCCGTTCGCGTCGACGCGCGGGGGCACGACGTGGTCGTAGAACCCGCCCCAGTCGTCCCAGGTGAGGAAGATCGCCGTGCTGTTCCAGTCGGGCCCCTGCATCGCGGCGTTGATCACCTCCGTCACGTGAGCCATGCCCTTCCAGATGGGCTGGCCGCTACTGGGGTGCTCGGCGGCGCCGTTGTACGGCATGACCCACGACACCGAGGGGAGCGTCCCGGCCGCAGCCCTCGCGAAGTAGTCGCGGTGTGAGCGGATGTTCTCCAGCTGGTGGTTCTGCCGGACCGTGGTGAACCCCGGAAGGGGGTTCTGGAACGCCGGCGTGTACTTGCCGCTGGCATGGGGGCAGGGGTCGATGAAGCACGTGTCCTCACCGACGTAGTACGCCCAGCTGACGCCGGCCCGATTCAGCAGCCAGGTGATGTCGGTCCACGCCCACATCGGCACCTGCCCACCCCGCTGGATCTTGGCCTGGTCCCCGAGCCCGAGATTCGACGTGCAGCTCATGGGGTCGTACGGGCTTGCGCAGGAGGCCGCCCACGCCGAGACCAGGTACAGGTGCGCGGGCAGCGTCCAGGAGTCGGCCGGCGCGAACATCCGGTCTTGGAGCACGAAGTGATCGGCGTAGCCCCAGTAGTTCGGGATCTCCTCGCGGGTGTGATAGCTCATCACATCCGGCTGACGCTGCGGCCCCAGGTAGCTCTCGCACCCCGGGTCGCTCCGGACGGTCGCGCAATCGATCTTCCCCGAGATGGCCGTGCGGATGAACCCGTCCATCTTCCCCCCGTCCACATCGGCGACCGAGTGGCGGTGGGTGTGGGGCCCGCCCTTCTGGAGCTGGCTCGTCGAGTGGAACGGCCGCACGCACTTCTTCAGGACGGGGTCGGGGACGCACACCGTGGGCGAGCCGTTCGCCATCGGGATCCCGTCTGCGCCCGGATAGGTCCCGAAATAGTGATCGAACGACCGGTTCTCCTGGACGATGACGATGACGTGGTCGATGTGCTGCCTCGCCAGGTCCAGCTGCGACGGTGGTGCCGTCGTGGCCGGCGACGCCGGGCTGGCGGACCCGGCCCCGGGGGCGTTCGCTCCGGTGGGGTCGCCGGCCGAGTGCGCGCAGGCCGCCGCCAGCGCGAAGCACGCGAGGAGGGAGGCGACCGACCGCTTCGGCGGGTTCATCTCATGTCCCCGGGATCGACGCCGGGCCGGGCGACGGATGGGGGTCCAGGATCAGCGGCGGGAGCGGTTGCTGGGTGAAGTCGAACTCGTTCCGCAGGTCGCCCAGCTGGTTCACGTCCTCCCGCACGGTTGGCCGGGAGTCCGGGCGGCCGTCGGTCTTGGGGTTGAGCCGCTGACCACCCAGGAACAGATCCTCGATGAACTTGAGGTACGCGTCGAAGGATAGCGTCTGGTGATCGATCGTGCCGGCCTTGGCCCACGGGCTGATCATCATGCCCGGGACCCTGATCCCGTAGCCACTCCCGTCCACTCTCGGCGGCACCACGTGATCGTAGAACCCGCCCCAGTCGTCCCAGGTGACGAAGATCGCGCTCGTGCTCCACAGTTGGCTCTGCATCACGGCGTTCACCACCCTGGTTACCCAGGTCTGGCCGCCCGTGAGCGGCGCGCCGGTTCCGGGGTGTTCGCTGATGCCGCCCCGTCCCGGCACCACCCACGAGACCTGCGGCAGCGTGCCGCCGGCGACCGCGTTGAAGAAGTCATCGTGAGTCTGCACCTTGTCGAGCTGCTTGGTCTGGTGCACGTCGGTGAACGACGGCAGGGGGTTCTGCGCGGGGGTCGCGCCCTGGGCCGCGCACATCTTGACCGGTACCTCGGGCCCGCAGAGGTTCTTTCCCGCGTAGTACGCCCAACCGATCCCCTCCCGGTGCAGGAGCCAGGTGATGTCCGTCCATGCGTAGAGCGGCGGGTGTTCGCCGTGGCGTTGGAGGTCCACGACGCCCTTCTGGAGGAGGTCGGTCTTGCAGCTCATCGGCTTCCACGGGCTGTCGCATCGCGCCGACCATCCGGACACCAGGAACAGGTGCGCGGGAAGCGTCCACGAGTCGGTGGGGGCGAACATCCGGTCCTGGAGGACGAAGTGTTCCGCGTACGCCCAGTAGTTCGGGATCTCCCGCGCGTCGTGCCACCCCAGCACGTCCGGTTGGCCCTGGGGGCCGAGCGTGCCCTCGCAGTACTGGGCCAGTCGAGTTCGGGCACATTGGTTCGGCGAATACTGGGCGACCGCGCGGACGAAGCCGTCCATCGCTCCGCCGTTCACGTCGATCGCGGAGTGTGACAGGTCGTGGGGCCCGCCCTGGTTGATCAGGGCGGGCTCGTGGAACGGCCGGACGCACGTGCCGAGCACGGGGTCGGGGATACACACGCTCGGCTTCCCATCCTTCATCGGGATGCCGTTCGCTCCAGGGAACGTCCCGAAGTAGTGATCGAAGGACCGGTTCTCCTGAACGACGAAGATGACGTGCTGGATGTTCTCGAACCCACGGAGGGACGGCGACGTGCTCCCCGATGATGCGGCTGTGTCCTCCGTCGCCGCGTTCGAGCGCGTGCAGGCCGCGGCCACGAGTGCAAGCACCAGCAGCATGGCCGGCAACGCGAAGCGGAGCGGGCGCGATGGGGTCCGGTCGGTCATGGGAACGAGGAACGATATCAAGCCGACCGCGGTTCGGGGCACGCGTCGAAGGGAGCCGGATCAGGGCGCGAGGGCCTGCTGCGTGCCGACGTCGTAGATCAGCCGAGATCCCTCGACCCTGGCGCTCGGGTTCAGCCGGTGGGGCTCGCGCCGACCCTCACCCAGGAGATGGATCACGTCGCATCCGGCCACCGTGAGGGCATCCGAGATCATCCGGCGATGGCAGCGCCACCAAAGGGATTCGGCGCACATGATGGCGGTGGGCGTGTCGCGCGATGTGTCGATGAGCCAGGCAAGAGCGGAGCGGAACCCCTCGGTCTCCATGTGGTCGGCATAGCCCCGGAAGGCATCGTGTCGAAGCGCGACGTGCGGCGACTCGACTCGGGGCCTGCGGAAGCCGCCGAGCTCTTTCCGCCACATGTACTCGATGGCCCGTCCCTGGAGCGAGGCCGCCAGGGCATCCCGGCCGAACTGCGGATGGCGGCGAGAGCCCGGCGCGGTGCGGACGTCGACCAGTCGCCGGATCCCAGCCGCACCCAGGATTGCCAGGAACTCCTCGATCGGCCGCGTGCCGTGCCCCACGGTGAAGATCACCGGAAACTGCTTGCTAGACTCGTCCGTCGGCGTCGCGAGGTCCCATCGTCTAGTGGCCGAGGACACCACCCTCTCAAGGTGGAGACACGGGTTCAAATCCCGTTGGGACTACCCAGGTCACACACTACGAAGGGGCAAACCGGACGATCCACCATTCCGAGATTATCCCGAGTCAGCTAACCGGAACGGGTGCTTAGCTAAGCGATGTCGCGTGAGGGGCCACACATGGTGGCGGCAAGAGATTGCGAACCTAGAGGCTTCAAGCTGTTACCTGTTAGGACGTTTCAGCGGCCCGCCACGTCCTGGACGTGCCAATGGAAGGGGAGGCTCCGAACATCGTTGGGGTCTCCCCTTCTGATGATCATGCGGAACTGCATGGCCCGATCGAATGCCTCATGCGGGCTCGCTGCATCCACGAACAGGGGGGATGGCACAGCATAACTTCGGCCTTCCTTCATCCCTGGCCCCACGTCGAGGATGCCCAAGCCTACGTACAGCCCGTCTTCCTTGGTGCTCACCACCGCCTCCCAAGCGTCGTGGCCCTCGGACGACTACTCTCGTATTCTGCGCCAAAGCGGAGGTCCGTGCACTACCGGAATGGTGGCTTCGACAGAGCGGCTCCCCTGATGGGCAAGCGTGCGCGAATGTGGCCAGCTCATCGAGGCCTACGGCTTGAGCTTGTTCCAGACCGCCAGGGGGTGACCTTGGCCGCCCTGGCTATCGAGGCCACCGGGTACCGCTTCTGTAGGCGGCGCAGGAGGCGGACTAGCTGCCGACGTGAACGTTCGCCCGTCCTGTACCAACGCGAGCACCGCTTGGTACCGCGCTCCATGACCGACAGCTCCACCAGCACGGCCCACCCCCCTGTTTGGTCGAAGGGGCTGGGACAAGCAGACGACCCCTGTCTGCCCGGGTTCGTATCGTGGAAGCCAAGTCACAACCGCGGTGAATTCCTCGGTTTAGCTCACCTGTGACGGGGGGAAGAGATTCCAGATGAGTCGGTTCTTAGGCACGATCCTGTTCTTGGTCTACCTCGTTATCGGCGTCGTCGCCGCGGCCAATCATCACTACTTCAACCATCTCGGCTCCGTGAAGCCGATCATCTCAGCGGTCTTGGCCGTGGTGCTGTGGCCGTTGATCCTCTTCGGCGTCAACCTTCACATCAAGTAGGGCTCAGAACTTGGGCCAGGGTTGCATCGTCGTCCCCGAATGATAATGAAGAGCGACCCTTGCTCAACGAAGAGCCAGGTCTCTCGCGCGGTCATTCACGTCCAGGCAATGCGCGCAGCGCCCCCCAGCCGGGACCTCGTGGTCCACTAGGGTCGCCTGGCAACCGCGACACAGATCGACGCGGGCGATCAGCGGGATGCTCAGCACGTGAGGTGAAGCGCGGCGGCCGCGTGCTCAGGGTCACACTCGCCAAATCGCCGGACAGCCTCGGGGGTCGACAGCACCTCGACTTCGATGCCGCGGTCCCGAAGGGCCTGCAGCGTCTTGGGATCGGGTCGCATCTGGGAGGAGGCTCCGCAGCCGACGATGAGGGTCCCGGGGAGCTCATCGATCAGGTCGTCGAGGTCGTCGAGAACCAGGGAGTGACCTTCCTTCCGCCACCAATTCGCGACCACGCGGGACGGCAGGACGATCACGTCGCGTGCGTGGGCTTCGCCGTCGATGACGACGTGTCCGAACCGGTAATCGCGGATCCGCTCCACCCGCTTATTCTGCAGCGAGAAGACCGTGCGCGCCAACCGGCCGTTCCTCATGAAGTCGGTCCGCCCTAAGGGTCCCCACCCCACGGATCAAGTGCCTGCGCGAATGCCTCGGTCACGGCGTCGCTCGCTACCTCCGGACGTCATTTCGAGGACTGTCCTGCCGGGTGTACAGAACAAATCGTGGAGTCCCCCGATTTCTCCACCCACTACCGTGGGGCAACGGACTCCCCGCCGGTGTCCGATCTCACGGGCTCGGGCCATGCGCCGGCGATGGCTGGCCGATGATGTGCGTAACGGGGAGGCCATACACGGCCTCAACCCGGTGCGGCAGGTCCATCTTTAGCCAGCGCGACATGCCCGGCGGAAGCGTCGACAGGATGATCTCATCGAACGGCTCACGCATCAGCACGTCGGCGATCGCCTGGATGGGCCGTTCGTCACCCACCTCGCCCGTGGCCGGCGCGCCGATCTCCTGGAACGCGGCCAGGGCGCGGTCGAGGCGTTCCTGGGCCAGCGCCTGCGCGTCGCCCTCAGTCCAGGTTGCGTGGTCGTCCGAATGCGTAGCCGGAACGATGACGTGGAAGCGGCAGTCGCCCGCGCGCATTCGCTCTCGCACCGCGCTGAGCAGGTGCGCCCCGCCGAGGGTCTGGTTCGCCACGACCAGGTAGCTGCGCATCGAACCACCTCCTGGGGCCGATCGTACATCCGCCAATGGGTCCGACCTCTCGTGCATCGAGAACAGCGCCGGGTAGACCGCTCTTCTTCAAGCATGGCGCGAGCTAGGGTGTGAGTGGAGGCGACTTGTGAGGGCGACGTCCACGGCGCGCCAACGGTGCCGGCGAACGCGCGGATGAGCACGCACGGGAGGCCGCGGAGATCATCGACACGGTCGCCCGCGGGCTCTCGCCCGAGCGTGCCGCGACGTACCTCGCCGCCGCGCCTGTGGTGGAGGCGCTAGAGACGGGTTCCGCGGGATAGCCCGGCTTCAAACCTCGCTACTTGATCGCCCCGAGCGTGAGACCTCGGACGAAGTGACGTTGGACGAGCAGCGCGAAGACGATGATCGGAACGGCGCCGATCACGCCGGCGGCCGCCATGGGCCCCCACTCGATCTGGATCTTTCCGATGAGCGTACTCACGCCCACCGTGATCGTCTGCGAGTTCGGCGTCGACGTGAACGACAGGGCCAACAGGAACTCGTTGTAGGTGACGATCACGCTGAAGATCGCCGTCGCCACCATGCCGGGGGCCGCGAGCGGCAGGACGATCCGGCGAAGCGCGGACAGCGGCGTGTCCCCGTCGACCAGCGCCGCTTCCTCGATCTCGGGCGGGATCTCGCCCAGATAGCTCTCCATCATCCACACCACAAGGCTCACGTTGAGTCCGGCGTAGACGAAGATCAGGCCGAGCTTCGTGTCGAGCAGCCCGAGCTTCCCGAGCACGATGTATAGCGGGATCGCCAGCAGGATCGGCGGCACCATCCGCACGACGAGCGCCCCGACGAGTGAAAGCCGGCGGATGCGCTCCCCGATCGTCGACCGCGTCAGCGCGTACGCGCCGAGCGTCCCGACGGCCAGGCTGATGCCCACCGAGAGCGCCACCACGACCAGGCTGTTCCCGAGGTAGCTACCGAAATGCCGGTCCCGGAACAGCTCCGCGTAGTTGTCCATCGTGAAGTGCTGGGGGACCAGTGAGACGCCCGAGTAGATGTCCACCGGCTGTTTGAACGACGTTACGATCATCCACCAGATGGGGAACAGCGCGATCACCACCGCGAGCACGATGGCCCCGTACATCGACACCGTCCGGGTTCGGCTGCGCATCTACGCCGCCCCCGTCGCCTTCTTCGCCGCGCCACGGATCGTGCGGATCGCCGCAACGAGCAACACGGACATCCCGACGAGCACCAGCAGCATCATCGCGGAGGCCTGCCCGTACTGGCTGAAGCGGAACGCCGTGTTGTACCCGTAGATCGCGATCAACTGCGTGGACGTCCCCGGTCCGCCCTTCGTCAGCACGAAGACCTGATCGAACGTCCCGATCGCATCGATCGTCCGAAGGATGATCGCCACCAGCAACACGGGGCGCACCAGCGGCAGCGTGTGGTCGAAGAAGACGCGCAGCTCGCTCGCCCCATCCACCCGCGCCCCCTCGATCGGCTCCCGGGGGAGGCCGTGCAGCCCTGCCAGCACGATCAGCATGATGAGCGGAGTCCACTCCCACACGTCGACGGCCACCAGTCCGAGGAACGCGCTCGTGCCGTGGGACAGCACGTCGGGCGGGGTCAACCCCGCGACCCGGAAGAGGGGGTTCACGATGCCCACGTCCGACGCGTAGATCAGCCGCCACACGATCCCGACCACGACCGGGGCGACCGTCATCGGGATGATCAATCCCGTGCGGATCAGCCCGGCGAAGCGAAGGTCCCGTGAGAGCAGGACCGCCAGCGCCACGCCGAGGATGGTCTCGAGCGTCACCGCGATCAGGACGAACCGCAGCGTCACGTACATCGCCTGCCAGAAGACGTCGTCGGCCAGCACCCGCCGGTAGTTGTCCAGCCCCTGGAACCCCAGCTCGCGCCCGTACTTGTACTCGGCAAGGCTCGCGCGAACCCCATAGAACAGCGGGTAGACCGACACGGCGGCCATGAAGAGCAGCGCCGGCGCGATCAGGAGGTAGGGAGAGCCGGCGGCGATGGCCCGCTCGGCGACCCTCGCCCGCCCCTGAACCGAGATCGCCTCGCCCGCCATCGTTCGGAGCTCCGGGCCGGTCTAGTAATACCCCCCTTGCTGCTGCAGGTACGAGGTCATCTGGTCGGCCGCGGCGCTCAGGTGCTTCTGGGCGATGCCGCCGTACTTCCCGTTCGCGGCGATCGCGTCCACCAGTGCCTTGTTGAGCTCCGTCCCCAGGATGTCCTCCATCTTGGGCTCGTCCGGGGTCCGGGGCTTCGGCGTCGAGTTGTCGACCGCGTCGGCCATCGCGGGGAGCCACCGCGCCTCGGAGATCGCGGATGGATCGGTCAGCGCCTTGCGGGTGACCGCCGCGCTTCCCGTCTTGGCGAAGTCCAGCTGGACGTCGTCGCTCGTGAACCAGTCGAGGAACTGGATCGCCCCGTCGGTGTTCGGCGCCGACGGCGGGATGCCGGCGTTGAAGATGCCGATGGCCGGACCGCTCTTCTCCTCCGCAGGCGTTGCCGCGCAATCGATCTTGCCGACCACCGTCGAGGACTCGGGGTCGTCGATGCGTTGCGTAAGGCCGGTGTACTCGGTGAGCGCGAGGCTCTGGCCCTGCAGCAGAACCTGGATCTCCTGATCCGTGTCGAACTCCACGATCCCTCGTGGCATGTACGGGATGAAGCTGAAGATCCGCTCGAGTGCGGCGACGCCCTCAGCCCCATCGAACCCGGGCGTCCAGTCGTCGTTCGCGAAGGCCCCGCCGTACGAGTTCAGGACTGGGAGGTAGGTCTGCACGATCGGGTTGCCCTTCACCCCGCGGATCGTCCACCCGTACATGTTCGGCGGATCCGCCTTGTCCTTCATGGCGGCGAAGATCTCGTCCCAGGTTGTCGGTGCGGAGGAGAACTGGTCCGAGTTGTAGTAGAGCATCTGGACGTCGTCGTCGATCGGGAGGGCATACAACTTCGGCTCGTCGTTCGCGACGTCCTTGAGACGGGGGCCGACCTTGGGTGGCCAGTACCCCTGGTTGAGGCCGTTCTCGAGCAGATCGGGATTGGGCTTCAGCCCGGCCGCCTCGAGATCGATCAGGATGCCGGCCGCCGCGAACTCCGGCACCCAGTTGTCGTCCATGATGTAGATGTCGTACGCGCCGGTCTTGTTCAGGCCGTCGTTCTTCGCATTCTGGTACCAGCTGTCGTAGTTGGTCTCGTTGTACTGGACCTTGATCCCCGTCTCGTCGGTGAACCGCTTGAAGAACGTGTCGCGGAGCGGCGCGAGCGCGTTGTCCTGGAAGGCACCGATCACGATCTTGTTCGATTCGGAGCTCTTCTTGCCGAGCCCGCATGCCGACAACGTCGTCACTGCGAACGTCGCCGCGCCGAACATCGCGGAGTTGCGCAACAGCTCTCGCCGCGTCATGCGCGCATCGAGCACCCTCTTCATATCGCGACCCCCTCCTGGTTGGATCGTCCGTCACGGTCACTACGCTGGATCGTCGTCCTGCCCATCCCGTCGAAGAAGCACGCCGTGCGGTCGTCGACGCGGACGCCCACCGATTCGCCGAACGCCCCCCGCGAGTCGCGAGGTGCCAGCACGACGAGGTGCACGTCCCCCGCGCGCACCTCGATGATCGTCTCGTGGCCCATCGGTTCGACCACGTACACCTCTCCCCGCAGCACGCCCTCCGCGTCCGGCGACGTCAGCCGGAGGTCCTCGGGTCTCACCCCCATCTGCTGGACATCCGCATCCGCTGAGGCGGCCAGCGTCGGTTCCGACAGGGGCACCGAGCCGAGGTCGCTCACGAACCGCCCGGCGCTCCGGTCCACCCGTCCCGGCACCAGCGAGAGCGCCGGGTTGCCCACGAAGGTGGCGACGAACCTGTTCGTGGGACGGTCGTAGATCTCCTCGGGCGTCGCGACCTGCTGGAGGACGCCGTTGTCGATGACGGCGATCAGGTCGGCCATCGTCATCGCCTCTGCCTGGTCGTGCGTGACGTACAGCGTCGTCGTGCCCAGCTCCTTCTGGAGCCGCTTCAGCTCGCCGCGCATCGACGTCCGCAGCTTCGCGTCGAGGTTCGAGAGCGGCTCGTCCATCAGGAAACAGGTTGGGTTGCGCACCATCGCGCGCGCGAGCGCCACGCGCTGCCGCTGGCCGCCGGAGAGCTGTCTCGGCCTGCGGTCGAGCAGGTGGAGGATGCCG
>VAYX01000003.1 GCA_005885325.1 Actinomycetota bacterium | reverse complement strand
GACGGACCCAGCAGGACCAGGAACGCGCCCTCGGGGACCTCGATCGAGAAGTCGATCAGGACCTGCACCTCGTCGAACCGCTTCTCGACGGATCGGAACTCGACGCTGCTGGCGCGCATCTCCCTCATCGGTCCGGCCTCGAAGAGCAGCAACGCCGTGCCACCGCGACGCCGGGTGTAAGCGCTTTCATGGAGTCCCGGAGAGCGACGCTAGCCGTTCGCGCCCGAACGTGTCAAGACAACGTGACGTGGCTGCGTCCCAAGGGATGTGCACGACCGTGCGCGAAGGGTTGTCCCGATATGCTTCGCGCCGTGGCCATCCAAAGGATCCGCGTCGGGCTGATCGGGTGCGGCGTGATCGCGCAG
>VAYX01000002.1 GCA_005885325.1 Actinomycetota bacterium | reverse complement strand
ATTACTCGGGCACCCCGCTCCCCACGAAGCTCGGCATCCGGGAGGGCTCCCGCGTCCTGCTGGTCTCCCCTCCCCCCGGGTTCACTCTCGGTCCGCTCCCACCCGGCGCCGAGGTGCTCCGCCGGGTCGGCGGGACCCTCGACGTGGTGGTGCTGTTCGCCACGAAGCGAAGCCGGCTCGAGCGGCGGCTGCCGGCGCTCGCCCGCTCATTGGATCCGTCGGGGAGGCTCTGGGTGGCTTGGCCGAAGAGGGCGGCGAAGGCCCAGACCGACCTCACGTTCGACGTCGTCCAGGAGGCCGGGCTCTCGGCCGGCCTGGTGGACAACAAGTCGGCGTCGGTGGACGAGGTGTTCCAGGGAGTCCAGTTCGTGTACCGGCTGAAGGACCGGCCGCGCGGCGGGCGCTGATCCTCCCCGCGAACCCAACAGGCCTCTCGTACCATCACCCCGTGCAGACCCCCGCCACCATGATCGAGCCTCCGGCACCCCAGCCGGCTCGGCTCTCCGGTCTGGAGGCGATTCGCCGTTTCATCAACAGGCCGATCGTCGCGGTGCTGGCGGTGGGCCTGATCGCGGGGATCCTCCGGTTCGCCAACCTCGGCGCCCCACCGACCAGGGTGTTCGACGAGATCTACTACTCGAAGTCTGCCTGCATCTACCTCGGCTACTCCAACGCGCGCTGCGACACCACCAGCAGCGACGAGCGGTTCTGGAGGAGGGACAAGAACGACACGGGCGCATGGGTCCATCCGCCCCTGGGGAAGTGGGCCATCGCCCTCGGCGAGCTCGCCTTCGGCACCGATGCATTCGGCTGGCGCGTATCGTCCGCCGCCTTCGGTACGGCCACCGTGATCGTCCTCGCGTTGATCGTGCAGCTGCTGTTCGGAAGCCCCCTCTGGACGTTCACGGGGGGACTCCTCCTGGCCACGGAGAACCTCAGCTTCGTCCAGTCGCGGGTGAGCATGCTCGACGTCTTCGTGGCCTTCTGGATCGCACTCGGATTCCTGTTCCTGCTGCTGGACCGGCGATGGATCGAGCGGCGCAGCCCCACGCCATCCGAGCTGATCCGCGAGGGGCCCGAGATCTCGGGGGGTGCAGGCCCGCCCGAGCCGGCGGCGTTCCCCGTTCGCCTGCCCTCGCCGTTGGTCCGGCCCTGGCGGGTCGCCTCGGGCATCGCACTCGGTGCCGCGGTCGCCACGAAGTGGTCGGGCATCACCGGCATCATCGGCGCCGTCGCCTTGTCGGCCATGTGGGAAGTGACGCGGCGCAAGCGGGCCGGCGTGAGCCGACCGGTCTGGCGGGCGATCCAATGGGAATCGTTCCCCATCGCCGTGTTCTTCCTGGCGGTACCGGCGGTCGTGTACATCGCGTCGTATCTGGGGTGGTTCGTTCACTTCGGTCTCCACTTCGGGGATTGGCTCCGGCTCCAGGGAGCGATGGCGAACTACCACGAGCACCTGCAATCCATCGATCCCAAGACGCACAAGCCCATCCACCCCTATCTGGCACAGGCCTGGAAGTGGATCCTTCTGTGGCGCCCGATCCTGTACTACGCACGCTACGGCGACGATGTCCGCCGCGTGATCTATGCGAACGGCAACCCCGCGATCTTCTGGGGGAGCCTCGTGGCCATCCCGTACGTGGCCTACGAGTGGTGGCTGAGGCGGGACTGGATTGCCGGCTTCATCGTCGTCACGATCGCGGCCCTGTACATCCCCTGGTTCCTGGTGACGCGGCCGGAGTTCTTCTTCTACGCCACACCGATCGTCCCGTTCCTCGTCCTGGCGTGCGTCTACGCGCTGCGGAACCTGTCGGAGGCCCACATCGCGGGCTCTCGATCCCGCCCCTGGCTGCCGCTCGCGGCCGGATTCGTCGTGGTCTCGGTGGGCCTGTTCCTGTGGTTCTGGCCCGTCCTCACCGCTCACCCGCTCTCCGGGTACGCCTACTCGCTCCGGGCATGGTTCCCCAGCTGGACGTGAGATGACCACCGGTCAGCGGATCGCTCGGAGGACCGCGCCGAGGCCGGGCTAGGATTCGCGCCGATGCCGGCGACATCGACGAACACGTTCATCGCGATGGCCGATGGCGTGCGGCTGGCGGCCACGCTCTACGTGCCCGACGGCGAGGGCCCGTGGCCGGCGATCCTGGAAGCCCTGCCCTATCGCAAGGACGATCTCACCTCGTCGTACCGAACGGAGTACGTGCGCCTCTCCGAGGCCGGGTACGTGGTGTGCCGGGCGGACGTGCGAGGCACCGGAACGTCGGAGGGCGTGGCCGAGGACGAGTATCCGGAGATCGAGCGACGGGACATGAACGAGGTCATCGCCTGGCTGGCCTCGCAGGACTGGTGCACGGGCAACGTCGGGATGTACGGCACGTCCTATTCCGGGTTCAACGCGATCCAGGTGGCCATGACCAGGCCGCCGGCGCTGAAGGCCATCATCCCCATCTTCGCCACCGACGACCGGTACGCCGACGACGTCCACTTCTTCGGTGGCGCGCTGAAGGCGCTCGACCTGGTGGACTACCCGACGTACATGACGGGCCTGAACGCCCTCCCACCGGTGCCCTCGCTCTACGGGCAGGGGTGGCGCGATGTGTGGGAGCGGCGGGTGCAGGAGAACGAGCCGTGGGTCATCCGGTGGCTGGAGGAGCAGACCTTCGGGCCCTATTGGCAGCGCGGCTCGCTCCGCCCCGACTATGGAGCCATCCAGGCGGCGACGATGATCGTCGCCGGCTGGGCGGACGGCTACACGAACAACTCGCTCCGGACGATGGCGGAGCTGACGTGCTCCAAGCGGCTGATCCTGGGGCCGTGGGCCCACGCGTCGACCGAGACGTCGCTCCCCGGCCCCAACGTGGACCTGCTGCCGGAGATGCTCCGGTGGTGGGACCGGTGGCTGAAGGGCATCGACAACGGCGTCGACCGCGAGCCGGCGATCCTGGTGTTCGCGCGTCGCTCGACGAAGCCCCAGCCCGACCTGGCGGAGGTCCGGGGAGAGTGGCGGTACGAGCCGGGGTGGCCGCTCGATCGAGGCAGGGAGCTCTCGATGCCGCTCGAGAACGCCGTCGCCGCGAGCCGGCCGGCGCCCGACGGGCTCGAGGTCCGGGGCGACGTGGGATGGACGGCCTGGATCTCCTGCGCCGGGAATCTTCCCTACGGGCAGCCCCAGGACCAGCGACCAGACGAGGCCTGGTCCGTCGTGTACGACTGGCCGCCCCTGGCCGAGGAGCTCGAGATCCTGGGCCACCCCCGCGTGGGCGTGACCATCACGTCGTCGGCGCCCGTGGCGTTCCTCTCGGCGAAGCTGTGCGACGTGTTCCCCGACGGGACCTCCGCCCTGGTGACGCGAGGGCTGTTGAACCTGGCGCATCGAGAGTCACGCCAGGAACCCTCTCCCCTCGAGCCCGGGGCGCCGTACCGGGTCGAGGTGGAGCTCGAGGTCACCTCCTGGGCCTTCGAGCCGGGCCACAGGATCCGGCTCGACCTGGCCGGGTCGGACTGGCCGAACGCGTGGCCGCCGCCCGCGGCGGCCACGCTCACCGTCGAACGCGGTGGCTCGGCGCTGATGCTGCCCGTGATCGAAGGACCCTCACCGATCACCGAGCGTCCCGTCCTCGCGATACCCAGCAGGGGGCAGGAGCGGTACGAGTCGTCCAAGGGCAACACGGTGGACGAGGTGGTGTGGCGGATCGAGCACGACGTGCTGGATCGGGAGACGCGAGCGGTCGCCCAGAGCTCTGGCACGACGGAGGCAGAGGGCGAGCGCCCCCGGTTCCACGAGCTCTACGGCGGGACCGTGGCCGTGTCCACCCGGGATCCGGCGGTCGCGAGGGCCGATTCGCGCGCATCGTTGACCATCGAATGGCCGGAGGCCACCGTCACCACAGAGGTCCACCAGGTCGTTCGAAGCGACGCCACGACCTACCACCTGACGATCGAGCTCGACGTCTCGGAGAACGGGATGCCTCGATGGTCCCGGCAGTGGGACCGGCGCATCCCCCGCCGGCTCCAGTAGGCCAACGTGGGGCCAACGCTCCGCCAACGCGCCACGGCTAGCTTCGACGCCGGCGCCGGAAGGGCCTGCGCCGAAGGAGGGCCGACCCATGCGGAGGATCGCTACAACCGTCGCCGTCGTGGTGTTGATCGCGGCTGGGGGCATCTCCGCCCGCGCCTCGTCGCCCGACGCCGGCGGACGCACGATCGCGCTGGTCCAGCGGGAGCCGGACCAGGCGTTCGACGACCTGGACGAAAACGGCATCCCGAGCCCCGGCGACATCCTCGTCTTCCGAAGCGCACTGTTCGATCCGACCGACACGAACCAGATCGGCGACCTCCACATCCAGTGCGTGGTGAACTTCGGGGGCAGGGCCGTGTGCGTCGGGATCTTCACCCTCACGGGTCGGGGCCAGCTCGCGGTCGATGCGCTTCCCGCGTTCCCCAATGCCGTCACCGGGATCGTCACGGGAGGAAACGGCGAGTTCCAGCGTGCCCGCGGTGAGGCCGATATCGAACCCCGGTCCGACGGGACCACTGCGATCACGTTCCACCTGTTCGGCTAGGGGTGCGCCGTCTCGGCGGGTCGCGTGTTCATCCGGAACCCGATGGAGCATCGGGTTCCGGAACGCGGTCCCTCCACGGTGTGGAAGGGCCGGCCGTCCCTGGACCCGGCGAGCCCGGGGCCGCGCATCAGGGTGAGGCTTCCCGGCCCGGCGGCCCATCGCTCGATGACCTCGCCGGCCCGGTCGCGGCACACCGCGAACGGCGCCGTGCCGTTCACGGTGACCACCGCCACCAGCCGCCGGTACCACTTTCCGTCCAGGTGCGGGGTGATGCCGATCGAGCCGGGCCGGTACCTGGCCACGCCGGCCTCGTTCGGCCACCACGTCGCCAGGCCGGCGATCCCGCGGCCGTTCCGCCGGAGCAGCCCGGCCAGCTCGTCGCGGAGCTCCGCCACCAGGGGGAACCCGTCCATCGGGTCGAGGACGTCATACCCCTCGATCTCCTGGCGGACCAGCCCGAAGGATCCCTCGAACCGTTGGAACGGACCACGTTCGAGCTCTCTGCGCAGCGACCGGAGGAAAGAACCCTCGACGGCGTGCGACACGTGCGCGTACCCGTGCGCCGCGGTCGCCTTCAGCGGGGGGCGGAGGTCGAGTCCCGTCGCCAGGGCCACGGCTACGACCCCGGGAGGTGCTTTCGGAACAGGATGTAGCCGATCCCGGCACCGACGTCGAGCAGGAAATGCGCCACGACGAGCGGCCAGGTGCGCCTGGTGCGGGTGAAGAACAATCCGAAGAACAGCCCGAGCGCCAGGTTGCCGGCGAACCCGCCCCACCCCTGATACAGGTGGTACGCCCCTCGGAGCAGTGCCGATGCGCCCACCGCCGCCGGTTCGGACAACTGCAGCTGCTGGAGCCGGGTGATCAGATAGCCGACGACGATCACCTCCTCGATCAGCGCCGCCTGGGCCGCGTTGAGGAAGAGCACGGGGATCGTCCACCAGTGGCCGAGTGGGGGCACCGGCACGACGAACCGGTTCACCCCGAGCGCCACGGACAGCAGGTAGATGCCGATCCCGGCCGCCCCGACGATGACGAAGAGCACCACCCCCGTGCCGAGGTCCCGGCGTGGCCGGTTGAATGCCAAGCCGATCTGGTCCAGGCCCTCGCCGCTTCGGCGGAGCAGGAACACGACGAGCCACACGGGGGCCAGGCCGAACGCGAAGTTCGCGAGCTGCGTGGCCAGGCCGACCTGGGGGACGACGAAGACCGTCGCACCTTTCACGGGCGCGGACGTCAAGCTGATGATCGCGTAGACCGCACTGGCGAGGAGCGAGAGGGACAGGACGAGGATGCACTCCTCGACCAGGGTTGCCTGCGAGACGCCCTCCGAGCGTGGCGGCGGTCGCCGGGAGCGCTTGGCGCGGCGGGTGGGGGCGACCACGGGCCAAGCCTACGACGCGCCGGTCCTGGCGATGACGAACGATACTGAGGGGGATGCGCGAGGGCTGGACGGGCGACGACTTCGAGGACTTGGCGCGGCCGAGCGGGGCCGGCCCCGGACCCGATGCGGCGGCCAGGCTCGCCGCCGACATCGACGCGGCCCTGGAGGAGCCGGCCGGGCGGCTGGAGGTGCTCCCCGACCAGGGCGAGATGGCCTGGCTCGTCCGCGACGGTCGCCGCGTCTCGTGGTTCAACCTCGCTGCCGCGGAGCGGGCGGGTGGCTCGCGCCGCCCCGGCCTGATCCGGGCATTCGCCGGGATGATCCGACGGTACGACGCGCTGCGTCCCACGATCGAGGGCCTGGTGGTCGGTCACCGCTATCGATTGCACTACAAGAACGACGAGCTCCGACGGATCTTCCGGGTGAAAGGGGTGCTCCGGGCGGTCTCGGCGTTCCATCACGCCGAAGGGGTGGCGGGCGCGGGGTGGATCCTGACGCTCGAGACGAAGCCGGCCTTCTACCCTGCGGTGACCTTCGACGTCGACACCTCGACGCTGGTGGACATCGCCCCGCTCTGAGGGCTCGTCAGAGCGCCACGTCGACCAGGATCAGCTCCGTCGGCGCGTCCGCCTCGAGCGTGACGTGCGGCTCGTCGGCGATCTTCGCCGCGTCGCCGGTGCCGAGCTTCTCGTCGTTCAGCCGAAGCGATCCATCGATCACGTAGAGGTACCCCCCGTGCCTCGGGGCGAACGTGTGGTCCACCTTCGTGCCCGGTTCCAGGTGCGACACGTACACCGCCGCATCCTGATGCACCAGGACGGCATCGCCGCCATCGCCGGAGATCACCTTGAGCAGGCGATCCTTCCGATCCTCCTCCGTGAAGACCTTCTGCTCCACGCCGGGCGGGAGGCCGCGTTCGGCGGGCATGATCCACATCTGGATGAATCGCAGCGGCTCGGAGTCCGAGCCGTTCTGCTCGGAGTGCCAGGCCCCCGATCCAAGGGTCATGCGTTGCACGGATCCGGCGGGAAGCATCCCCGGAGGCCCGCCCACGTCGTCCTGGTGCCGGAACGTCCCCTCGACGACGTAGGTCAGGCCCTCGATGTCGCGATGGGGGTGCAGGGGCCAGACGGCGCCCGGGATCAGCCGATCGTCGTTGAACACCCGGAGCGTCCCGACGCCCATGTTGGCCGCGTCGTGGTACTCGTCGAACGAGAAGTGCCACCGGGCGTGGAACCAGCCACCGGCCTTCTCGTAGATCTCCGGGTCGCGGCGAACCTCGATCATGGCGCACCCCCTCGAGGAGACGATGCCACGACCAACGAAGGACCGTGGACCAGGAACGCTACCAGCCGCCGGTGCAGGCGGCAGCGGTCGTCGCGTTCGCCCTTCCGTAGCTGACCACACCATCGCTCATCGCGGCGCACAGGTACGCGGAGCCGGTGGATGCAACCAGGACGACGCTGGTCGGCGTGACGCCGCGGATGCTCACGGCACCCGCGGTCGGGGCGCCGCTCGTGTATCGGATGGATGGGTCGAACAGCGAGGCTTGCTGGGGGTCGAACCCCTCGAACGTCGCGTTCTCGGCGAAATAGGCGCCGGCACCCCGCACGGCCGTCTGGAGCGTGGCCTGCGCGCTGAGATCCCTGGCCTTGTCGATTTGCGCGATCGCCTCCCGATCGTGGGTCGCTTCCTGATGGCCGGCCAGCGCGAACGGGACCACGACGAGGGCGCCCGCCACCAATGCCACGATCATCAGGAGCCAGAAGCTGGTCGCGCCGAGCTCGTTCCGTGCCCGCATGATCCCGCGGCCGGGGGTCGATCCGGCCTCTTCGGGTGCATCGGCACCAGGGCCGGGGCGCTGAAGGTGGCTGGTCGGAAGGCTAGAGCTGAAGGACCGGGCAGGTGAGGGTGCGCGTGACGCCCTCCACCGCCTGGATCGGCATCACGATGGACTTGGCCAGTTCGTCCAGGTCGGAGGCCTCTCCCCGGGCGATCACGTCGTACGGGCCGGTCACCCCGTCGACGGCCGAGATGCCCTTGATCTGACCGATCTCCCTGGTGACGTTGCTGGCCTTGCCGACCTCTGTCTGGATCAGGATATAGGCGCTGACCACGGGAACCCCCTCGTGCGGAACGTCCGGCCAATCGTATGCGAAGGACGGGTGCTCGCGCGAACCGTCCGGTGGGCCGCAGGTACACTCCGCCCATGCCTCGGGTTGTCATCGTCGGCGCGGGGAGCGTGGAATTCACGCGCAACATCGTGGCCGACCTGTGCTCCTACCGAGAGCTGCACGGCGCCCTCACGATCGCCCTCCACGACATCGATGAAGATCGCCTGGCGTACTCGGGCCGTGCGGCCGAGTCCATCGTTCGTCGGACGGGATCCGGTTATTCGGTAGAGGCTCACGCGGATCGCCGGATGGCGCTGGAAGGCGCGGCCTACGCGATCAACGAGATCCAGGTAGGCGGGTACGCCGCCACGCTCCGTGACTTCGAGATCCCGAAGAAGTACGGGCTTCGCCAGACCATCGGCGACACCATCGGGATCGGCGGGATCTTCCGAGGGCTCCGAACGATCCCCGTGGCCGTGGGCATCGGCACCGACATGCACGAATTGTGCCCCGACGCCCTTCTCCTCAACTACACGAACCCCATGGCCATGGTGCCGTGGGGTGTGTACGCGGGCACGCCCTTTCACAACGTCGTCGGGGTCTGTCACTCGGTCCGCGACACGCACGCGTTCCTGGCTCGGACCGTCGGCGTGCCCGAGCCGGATGTCGCCTTCCGCACCGCCGGGTTCAACCACCAAGCCTTCGTGCTCGAATTCCGCGATCGCCGGACCGGGGACGACCTCTACCCGCGACTTCGCGAGATCGTGGACGCAGACCCCGAGGGCCTGGAGCGCAGGGTCCGCGTGGAGCTCTTCCGACGGTTCGGGTACTTCCCCACCGAGTCGAGCGAGCACTCCGCGGAATATGTGCCGTGGTTCCTCCCCCACGACGACCAGATCGACCGGTTCCGCATCGAGGTGGACGAGTACCTTCGCCGGAGCGAGGAGAACCTCGGCGAGTGGGAACGGACGAAGGCCGCGCTCGACCGGGGCGAGGAACTGGACGTGGAGCCGACCTCCGAGCTCGCTTCGGAGATCATCCACTCCCTGGAGACCGGAACGCCGCGCGAGGTCTACGGCAACGTCCGAAACGATGGGCTGATCGATGGGCTACCGTCGGAGGCATGCGTGGAGGTGCCCTGCCTGGTGGACGGACAGGGCCTGCGGCCCACCACGATCGGGGCGCTTCCGCCGCAGTGCTTGGCGCTCAACCGGACGTTCGTGAACGTCGCCGAGCTGACGGTCCGCGCCGCGCTGGAGGGGAGTCGCGACCTCGTGTACCAGGCCGCCCTGCTCGATCCGAACACCGCGGCGACCCTCACGATCGATCAGATCGTCACGATGTGCGACGACCTCATCGAGGCCCACGGCGACCTCCTCCCCGAGGGGATCCGCGGCCGCTAGACGGGCTCGGGTCCCGGAGGTGGGGCCACCGGCTCCGCGATCGGATGGGGCCGCGTGAACGCCGGCGCATCGAGCGCGGACCATCCGAGGAGGCCTCCCGCCAGCGCCAGCAGCGAGGCGCCGATGTACAGGGCTGCCGGGCCCAGACATTGGAACACGACTCCCCCGATGGCCCCGCAGAGCATCGGCGATCCCGAACAGGACGAACAGTCCCTGGATCGCGACCGCGGGCTTGACCTCGAATCGATCCACCATCCGTCAGACCGTGGTCACTCGAACGCCGGCCTCCTCGATGGTTCGAAGGACTCGGGCCTCGGCGGCCGTGTCCGTGATGATCTCGTCGATCCGGGACAGCTCGCAGATCCGGGCGAAGCCCACTTGCCCGATCTTCGAGCTGTCGGCCACCACCACGGCGAGTCGGGACCGGTCGATGAGCGCCCGGTTGGTGTGGGCCTCGATCTCGTGGTGGGTGGTCAGGCCGGCGTCCGGGTCGATGCCGTCGACCCCCACGAACACGATGTCGAGGTTCAGCTCCTCGAGGCTCTGCTCGGCGAGCGGACCGACCAGCTCGTAGGATTCGCTGCGCGCGACGCCGCCGGTCACCACGAGCTTCACATTGGGACGGACGGCGAGCTCGGAGGCGATGTTGAGGGCGTTCGTGACCACCGTGACGTTCTCGCGAGTGGCCAGAGCCCGGCCCACCTCGGTGGTGGTGGTCCCACCCGTCAGGCCCACCGCGGAACCGTCGGCGACGCGCTCCGCCGCCGCCGCGGCGATGCGCCGCTTCTCCTCCCTGTGTCGGGCGGTCTTGTATCGGAGCGGCAGCTCGTAGAGGACCCCGTGGGCCACCGCACCGCCGTGGGTCCGAGCCAGGAGCCGCTGCCGCTCCAGGAGCTGCAGATCGCGGCGGATGGTGGCCGGCGACACCTCCAGGTCACGGGAGAGCCCGGACGCGGTCACCGACCCACCGTTGGAGAGCCGTTCCAGGATGGCGGAGAGCCGGTCGGCCTGTCGCACCTCCCGAGTATAGGGTGCGCGAATCGCCTTGCGCTCGTGAGCGATTGCGCTCTATCATCCCCCGACGTGAGCGCAATCGTGCAGGAAATCACCACCCAGCCCTCGGCTTGGGCCGAAGCCGTCCGTCTGGCTCCCCTGGCCGCCCCGATCCTTCCGTCGCGTGGCGAGCGGATCGCGGCGGTGGGATGCGGGACCTCCGCGTTCATGGCCGAGGCCTTCGCATCCCTCCGAGAGGCTGCCGGCCACGGCGAGACCGACGCGTTCCCCGCCTCCGAGATGCCCCCCGGGAGGCCGTATCACGCCATCGTGGCCATCTCCCGCTCGGGAACCACCACCGAGGTCCTTCGGTTGCTCGAGGCCGTCGAGGTGCCGACCATCGCCATCACGGCGGTGGCGGACTCGCCCATCGCCCGAGCTGCCAACGATGCCTTGGTGCTCGAGTTCGCCGACGAGCGCTCGGTGGTCCAGACGCGGTTCGCCACCTCGACGCTGGCGCTCCTCCGGGCCCACCTCGGCCAGGACCTGGGCCAGGCCATGGCCGACGCGGAGGTGGCGCTGCGCACCGAGCTCCCGCTCGAACCCGGTGCCTTCGACCACTACGTATTCCTCGGCACGGGATGGACGGTCGGTCTGGCGCACGAGGCAGCCTTGAAGCTGCGTGAGGCGAGCGGTTCCTTCACGGAGGCGTATCCGGCCATGGAGTACCGGCATGGCCCGATCAGCCTGGCGGGCAGCCGCTCCGCCGTCTGGGCCCTGGGGCGGGTGGACCCTCGCCTGCTCGAGGATGTCGCGGCGACCGGGGCCACGGTGGTCGCCGGCGAGCTCGATCCGATGGCCCAGCTGATCCAGGTGCAACGAACCGCGGTGGCGCTGGCCGAGCTCCGGGGCCTGGATCCCGACCATCCACGCAATCTGACGAGATCGGTGGTGCTGTCGTGAACGACCCTGGAGGTGAACGGTGAAGAGGACATGGTTCCCGGCGGTCATGGTCGTCGCGTTCGTCGCCGCCGCGTGCACGGGAGGCGGGGATGGTGGGGAGAGCCCCGGCGGGAACGGGACGACGGGCGTCGAGCACATCATCCTGTGGCAGGGCTACGGCGCGCCCACGCAGCCCGGCGAGACCCCGAACCGCGAGGCGGATTCGATGCGGGCGCTGGTGGAGGAGTTCAACACGACCCACCCGAACATCAGCGTCGAGATCATCAACTACAACAACGACAACGCCCTGGCGAAGCTGACCGTCGCCCTCCAGGCCGGTGAGCCGCCGGACGTCACCTATCAGTACGGGTCGTCGATGCCGCAGCTCGCCGCCGCGCCGGGGATCGTGGACCTCACCTCGCGGGTGGAGGCATCGGGGTTCGACTGGAACGACTTCTATCCAGGGGAGCGCGAGGCGGCCACGGTGGATGGGCGCGTCCTGGGGATCCCGGCACTCGTGGACAACCTGGCCATCGTGTACAACAAGGACCTGTTCGACAAGGCCGGCCTGTCCTACCCCACCCCCGACTGGACGTGGGACGACTTTCGCACGGCGGCGAAAGCCCTCACCGACCCGGCCACCAAGACCTTCGGGTTCGCCTTCCCCGCCGATGCCAGCGAGGACAGCGTCTGGCACTACGACGCCATGCTCTGGGAGGCGGGCGGCGACATCCTGAACGCCGACAACACGGCGGCCGCGTTCGACTCGCCCGCCGGCGTCACCGCCCTGCAGGCGCTCGCCGACATGGCGGTGACCGACAAGTCCGTGTACATGGACTTCCAGAACACCAAGATCGCCGGCCTGTTCAACTCGAACAAGATCGGCATGGCCGTGACGGGGCCGTGGGACCTCCCCTCGTTCCCGAACGTGAACTACGGCGTCCAGATCATGCCGATGTTCCCGGGCGGCGATCACCAGACGATCGCGGGCCCCGACAACTGGGTCCTGTTCGACAACGGTGCGGCGCGCCTGGACGCGGCATGGACGTTCGTCAGCTGGCTCACCGCTCCGGAGCAGGTGCTGACCGACTCGCTCGTCACCGGCCATCTGCCGATCCGCCAGTCCGTGACGCAGCTGCCGACGTTCGACCGGTTCGCCACGAAGTTCCCCGGCGTGGATGTGTTCGTGGCCAACTTGGCGAACGTGCAGAAGGCCCGCCCCGTCCTGAAGGCCTATCCCCGGATCTCTGAGGCCATGGGGCAGGCCATCATCGCGGCCATGACGGGCGAGAAAAGCCCTCAACAGGCACTGGCCGATGCCGCGCAGCAGGTGAACGACATCCTGGCCATCCCCGCATAGGGTGGTGACCATGGGTCGGCTGCGACGGGCGCTCGCGTCCGACCACGTGGCCGGCTGGGCGTTCATCGGACCGGCGGTCCTGCTCATCGGCGTCTTCGGCATCCTGCCGATCGTCTGGGGCCTCGTGCTCTCCTTCCAGAAGAGCGACCTGATCGATCCCAACACACCGTTCGTCGGACTGACGAACTACCGAGCCCTGGCTCACGACCACGTCCTGCGCATCGCCGCCGGACACACCCTGGTCTACACGGGAGTGTTCGTCCCGGTCTCGGTGATCGGTGCGCTCTTCGTGGCGGTGGCGCTCAACCGAAAGATCCACCTCATCCGGTTCTACCGCACGGCGGTTTTCGTGCCGGTGGTGGCCTCCACCATCGCCACCTCGATCATGTTCCTGTGGTTGTTCGACGCCCAATACGGCCTGGCCAACTGGCTGCTCGGGAAGATCGGCGTGGGTCCTTTCGGGTTCTTCGACTCGCCCCGAGGAGCGCTCTACGCGATCATCGCCATGACCGTCTGGGGCTGGGTCGGGTTCGATGTCATCATCTACCTCGCCGCGCTTCAGGGGATCCCGCACGAGCTGGTCGAGGCGGCGGAGATCGACGGGGCGAGCAGATGGAGCATCTTCCGCAGCATCACGGTTCCGCTGCTCGGGCCGGCCACCTTGCTGCTGGTCGTGTGGTCCTCGATCAACGCGCTCCAGCTCTTCGACGAGGTCTACTTCGTGACCCACGGCGGACCGCCGCCGTACAACACGGCGGTCGTGGTGTGGTGGCTCTTCAGCCTGGCCTTCCGGCTCGGGGCGGCCGGCTACGCAGCGGCGATCGCGTACGTGCTGTTCCTGGCCATCCTGGTCCTCACGATGGTCCAGTTCTGGGTGGGGAACAAGGTGGTGCATTACAGCTCATGACGATGGAGGCGCAGGCCGACCGGATCGCGTGGCCGGAGGAGGCCGAGGCGGTCGAACGCCCGCGGCGGCGGTGGCTCCCGTTCTCCCCGTGGCACCTGGTCCTGTTTCCCCTCGCCCTGATCATGCTGCTGCCACTGGTGTGGATGATCGTCACGTCGTTGGAGACCCAAGCCGAGAGCTTGCATTTCCCGCCGGTCCTGGTACCGGGATCGCTCCATTTCGGCAACTATCCGAGCGCACTTCGCTCGGCGCCGTTCGGCCGGTGGTTCCTGAACACCTTCATCGTCACGAGCACCGTGGTCGTGAGCAACCTCCTGCTGTGCAGCCTGGCGGGCTACGCCTTCGCTCGGATCAGGTTCTTCGGCCGGGCGGCCACGTTCATGCTGCTCCTGGCCACGTTGATGGTGCCCTTCCAGGTGGTGATGATCCCCACCTTCTTGATCGTGAAGAAGCTCGGGCTCTTCGACAGCTTGCCGGCGCTGATCGCGCCCAACCTCGTAAGCGCGTTCGGGATCTTCATGCTGCGACAGTTCTTCCGGACCCTGCCGGTGGAGCTGGAGGAAGCCGCCAGGATCGACGGGGCCTCACGCCTCGGCGTGCTGTTCAAGATCGTCCTGCCGCTGTCGCTTCCGGCACTGGCGACCCTGGCCGTCATCCAGTTCATGTGGACATGGAACGACTTCCTGTGGCCGCTCATCGCCGTCTTCTCCCAGCGGAACTTCACGCTCCAACTGGGCCTCACCGTGTTCCAGGGATCCCACGACGTCTTCTGGCCGCTGGTCATGGCGGGCAACGTGATGAGCATGATCCCCATGCTGGTGCTGTTCTTCGCCGCGCAGCGATACTTCGTCCGGGGCATCGCCACGACGGGGTTGAAGGGGTAGCCGGATGGCCCAGGTCGTGCTGGACCACGTGACCAAGGTGTTCGACGATCAGGTCATGGCCGTCGACGACCTCACGCTCACCGTGGGGGACGGCGAGTTCATCATCCTGGTCGGGCCATCGGGATGCGGGAAAACCACTGCGCTCCGGATGCTGGCCGGCCTGGAGAAGGTCACGTCGGGCCGGATCGCGATCGACGGTCGGGTCATCAACGACGTATCGCCGCGCGACCGCGACATCGCCATGGTGTTCCAGAACTATGCGCTGTACCCGCACATGACGGTGTTTCGCAACCTGGCGTTCGGGTTGCGGCAACGCAAGGTCCCGAGCCGCGAGATCGACCGACGGGTTCACGAGGTGAGCGAGATCCTCGGCCTGGATGAACTGCTGAAGCGCCGTCCGGCCCAGCTCTCCGGGGGCCAGCGGCAACGGGTGGCCATGGGCCGCGCCCTGGTACGGGAGCCGAAGGCGTTCCTCCTGGACGAGCCGCTGTCGAACCTCGATGCCAAGCTCCGGGTGCAGATGCGGGCGGAGCTGAAGCGCCTCCACCAGCGCCTCGGCGTCACCACGATCTACGTGACCCACGATCAGGTGGAGGCCATGACGCTCGGTGACCGGATCGCGGTCCTCTCCGGCGGCAAGCTCCAGCAGCTCGGCCCGCCGCAGGACGTCTACGACCATCCGGTGAACGTGTTCGTGGCCGGGTTCATCGGAAGCCCTCCCATGAACCTGCTTCGGGCAAACGCGGTGAACGGGAGGATCACGGCCGGCGACCTGCAGTTGGACATCCCGGGCTTGGCCGACGGTGACGTGGTGGTGGGCGTTCGACCCGAGATGCTCCGGCCCGCCGGCGACGGCCTTCCCGCCGTGCCGTTCACGGTCGACGTCGTCGAACCGCTGGGCGACGAGATCGTTGTGCATGGCACCGTGGCCGGCAGGCTCGCGGGGAGCGGCGCCGACGATCAAATCCCCGCGACAGGTAGCGGGGCCGAGCTGGCCACGGTCACGGCCCGGTTCGACCCGCAGCTTCGGCCCACGGTCGGAGATCGGATCCCGCTCCGCATCAGGCCGGAGGCCGTCCACGTGTTCGACGCCCGCACCGGCGAGGCGATCCGCTAGCCGAACGGAAGGACCTCGGCCCGTTTCGAGAGCTCAACGGCACGACCTCGGTCAAGCCGCCCGGCTCCCGGCGTCTCCGCGTTCGCCGCAGCCGCTCCCAGGGCCATGGCCAGCGCGTCGGGCCACGTTGCCTCGCGGTCGAGCGCCGTGACCAACCCTCCGAGGAACGCGTCGCCGCTCCCGACCGGGTAGGGGCCGCGCTCGTACAGCCGAGCGCGGAGCACCGCGCCGTCCGGGGTCACGACGATGGCTCCCTCCGCCCCGCGGGTCACGATGGCCGCCCGTCCCTCGCCCTCCACGCGCCACCGAAGCTCCTCGGCCGCTTCCTTGGCCTCCTCCAGCGTCTCGACCTTGATGCCGAGGAGCGTCCCCGCCTCCTCCGCATTCACCTTGACGACCTGGGGCCCGGCCGAGACCCCAACCAGCAGGGCCTCGTCCCGGGCATCGAGTGCCACCGGTACGCCCGCCTCGCGGGCCAGACGGACCAGGCGGGCGTAGCCGTCGTCGGGGGCGCCCACCGGTAGGTTCCCCGAGAGGGTCATCCAGCCCGAGGAAGGCAGGACCTCCAGCACGATCCGCTCGAGGCGGTCCCACCCCTCCGGCCCGATGTCCCATCCACGCTCGTAGAACTCCGTCAGGCCCCGGCCGGTGCGATCGGCGACGGAGAGCGAGGCCCGGGTCTCTCCGTCCACCCAGGCGAAGCGGGCTCGGACGCCTTCCGCGGCAAGGGCCTCGTCGATCCATCGTCCGGCGTGGCCGGCCAGGACGCCGGTGGCGGTCACCTCCGCCCCCAACGCGTGCGCGGAGCGGGCCACGTTCAACCCCTTGCCCCCGGGGACCTGGACGAACCCGGTGGGACGGTGGATGGCGCCGATCTCGACCCGCTCGACCTCGAAGAGCTTGTCGATGGACGGGCTGGCGGCGACGCAGAGGATCACGCCACCGACTCCAGGGCGGCCACCGCCTCGTCCATCGTCGGCTGAGCGGCCGTGCCGCCGGCGGCTCGCGTCGAGAGCGAGCCGCACGCCACCGCGAGCTGGAGGCATCGGGACAGGGGAAGCCCGGCCAGCCGCCCGGTCAGGAACCCGGCGTCGAAGCTGTCACCGGCGCCGGTCGTGTCGACGACGTCGGCGGGGATGGACTCGGAGCGAACCACCTCATCCCCCCACAAGGCCAGGCCACCCCCCTGCCCGAACTTCACCGCCACGACCGAGCCCCGCTCGGCCAGGGTGAGCGCCGCGACGTCGATGTCGTCCACGCCGGTGATGGCGCGAGCTTCCACCGAGTTGGGGAGGAAGCAGTCGGTCTGCGACAGGAGCGGCAGCAGGCCGCCGTCCCAATCATCGGCCGGATCCCAATTGGGGTCGATCGAGGTGCTGGCCCCGGCCTCGTGAGCCTCCCGGAACAGCGCGGGAAGGTCGGCGGCCAGGCCGGCCTGCAGGAAATAAGAGGACACGTGGACGTGGCGGGAGCTGCGAAGGAGCGCGTGATCGATGACCCCTTCCCGGAGGTCGGCGATCGCTCCCAACGCGGTGAGCGAGGCCCGGTCCTCGCCCTTCGACAGCACCACCGAGAGGCCCGTGGGCCTGTTCGGGTCGACCACGATGCCCGTGATGTCCACACCGCGCTCCGCCAGGGCGTCCAGCATGAACCGGCCGAATACGTCCTCCCCGACCACACCGGCGAACGCCACACGCAGGCCGAGGCGCGCGGCTCCGCAGGCGGCGATGGCGCCCGATCCGCCGATCACCAGATCGGCCTGGTCGACCAGCTTCTCGGCCTGGCCGAACTGCGGCGTCACGTCACCGCGCACGATGAGGTCGGGATTGGCGTCCCCGAGGACGAGGAGATCGAAATCGGCCATGGGATCGCCGACACACTAGCCGACGGTCAGGACCGTGCCTCCCGCTCCCGGCGGCGCTCGGAGAGGTGATCGGCCACCCCGATGCATGTGAACGGAAGCACCGGCGCGAGGAGCAGCGCGATGACGGGGACCGAACGGAGGAGGATGAACACGTACGCGGAGACGGCGACGACGGCGATGGCCCGTGCCTTCCAACTGTGCGCGACGTCGGCGCGCATCGCCACGATCCCTCCCGCTCCCACCCCAGCGACGAAGCCGGTGACCGCGTCGCCGGCGAAGGCCGAGACGGGAGCGCCGACGAGGATCGTGAGGACCAGGGCCCTGGCGGTCGCCCCTGCGGCCCGTGGATGTTCCGAGAGGAAAGCGAGCGCGAGGAAGACGAAGGGCAGGAGGACCAGGCCGAAGGCGATGTACGGGGCGGCGAACGGCGCGCTGTCCTTGTCCGAGCCCTCCGCGACGAGCCCGGTCACCAGCGACCAGTAGCCCGGCACGAGCAGGAGCGTCGCGAGCGTGATCGCTCTCCATTTGCGCCGCGGCGAGAGTGGTTCGATGCCCGCGAGCATCAACCGCTTGGCTCGGGCCATCAGCGACTCAGCCCTTGACGGCGCCGGCCGTGAGCCCGCGCACGAAGTACTTCTGCAGCGAGAAGAACACGATCAGTGGAAGCGCCATGGAGATGAACGCGGCCGACGTCAGCAGTTGCCAGTTCTCTCCGCGCGAGCCGACGAGATTGGCCAGGTTGAGGGTGAGGACCTGGACGCTCCGCTCTCCTCCAAGGAACACGTACGCCACGAGCAGGTCGTTCCAGACCCAGAGGAACTGGAAGATGGCGAACGCTGCGAGCGCCGGGACCGAGAGGGGAACGATGAGCCGCCAGAAGATCGTGAAATGGTCGGCGCCGTCGATCTTCGCGGATTCGATGATCGACGACGGCAGGGATCCGATGTAGTTGCGTAAGAGGTAGACGGCGAGCGGCAGTCCGAACCCGGTGTGGGCCAGCCATACCGCGAGGAAGGTGCCGTTCAGATGCAGCTGGGGAAAGACGACATAGTCGAACAGCGTGGCCCCGTTGACGTAGAGCTTCAGGATTGGGATCAGCGCCATCTGCAGCGGAACGACCAGGAGGCCCACTACAGTCACGAAGAGCAGGTAGCGTCCCCTGAAGTCCATCCACGAGAACGCGTAGGCGGTCGACGGGATCGTCACCGCGAGGCTGTTGAGGAACGAGTTGCCGAGGCCGCCCGCGTCGAGGGCGGAGCGGTAGTTCTCGACCGTCCATTCCCCAGCCTGGAACGGGTGGGCGAACGCGGTCCACCATCCGCTGGTGTTGACGAGGTCCCCGTTCCGGAAGGACGTGACGAGCACGCCCAAAGCGGGGATCAACCACAGAACGCAGACGGCCACGATCGTGAGGAGCACGAACCATCCGCCCTTGCGGACCTCCCCGACCCCTCGTCCTTGGGATGCTGCGACGACGGGCTCGGCGGCCTCCTCGACGTCCCCGGCCTGAGCCAGGCTCATCGGATCATCTCCTCCTCGCGGAACCGGCGGACGTTCCAGACCATCACCGGGATCACCACGATGAACAAGACCACGGCGATGGCGGCCCCCTTCCCGTAGTCCTGCCCGATGAAGAACCACCGGATCATGCGCTCCGCGATGACCTCCGTCTGGTTGAGCTCCGCGTTGCCCATCACGAAGACGATGTCGAAGACCTTGAGCGAGTTGATGACCATGTAGGTGGCCACCACCACGATCGTCGGAAGGATGCTCGGCACGATGATCCTCCGGAACACCTGCCACTCGGAGGCGCCGTCGATACGGGCGGCCTCGATGATCTCGTCGGGGATCGACTTGATGGCGGCGGACAGAACGACCATGGCGAACCCGGTCTGCATCCAGACCATGATCACCATGAGATAGAGGTTGTTCCAGGGATGCTGCGAGAGCCAGTCCACCGGGTTCTGGCCGAGCCCGAGCATGATCCCGTTCAACAGCCCGATGTTCGAGCCGAACCCCGCGGGACGGAAGCTGTAGATCAAGCGCCACGTTATCGATGCCCCGGCGAAGGAGATGGCCATAGGGAGGAAGATGATCGACTTCGCCACGGCCTCCCCGCGGCGAAGCCGGTCGGCGAGGGTCGCGAATGCCAAGCCGGTAGTGACGGCGGCCACGGGGACGAGGATCATCCAGCCCAGGGTGTTGCGGATTGCCCGGAGCATGCTTTCGTCGGTGAAGACGAACTTGAAGTTGTCGAGTCCCACGAAGCTCTGGGACTGCGCGTCCTTGAAGCTGATTAGGATCGTGTTGATCACCGGATAGACCAGGAAGACGCTCAGCAGCACCATGGCGGGCCCGACGAAGATCCACGGGCGGACCCCTTCGCGGTAGCGCTCGGGCAGGAGCTCGACGGCTCGGTTCATCGCCCAGTAGAGGAAGAAGACGCCGCCCACCCCCACCACGACGGCCACGCCGACGACGATGACCCGGTTGGCCTCGGAGTCACGGAGGAAATCGAACGTGACCCACAGGGTGTAGAAGGCGGCGATGGGGATCACCACGGCTCCCACGAGCCGCAGGGCGAACACCCAGAGCGCGTTCCCGCGAGGTGGCGGGGCCGTCGCCGCGACGGCCCCACCACCAGCCGGTGATCGATCGATCTTCGACACCGGCGATCCCTAGCTCGGCCAGCTGCTGTCGATGTCCTTCAGGATTCCGTCGAGAGAGCTCGGTCCCTCCTTCATGTACTTGACCATCCCCGTCCAAAAGCTCCCCGATCCGACCGCAGCCGGCATCAGGTCGGAAGCGTCGAACCGAGCGGTCCCGGCCTTCAGGCCCTCCTTGAGCACCTCAGCGGAATCGGCCAGGATCTGGTTCGCGTAGCAGTCGCTTCCAACGTTGACGTTCGGTGAGATCCGCGACGCCGCGGTGATGCCCGCCATCGCGCACTGGAAGTCGGTCCCCATGAACCTGTCGAGGAAATCCTTCACCTCCGGAGAGTTCCGGAACACCATCGCAACCTCACCGCCGAACAGCGGGCCGCCCTCCGTGGTCATGGACGGGAAGGGGAACCAGTCGTAGTCGACGCCGGCCTTCGCATCCTTGGGAAAGAAGGCGTTGATGAAGCTGGCCTGCCGATGCAGCCAGCACTTCGGGGGGTTGTCGAACATGGGGAGGGGCGCGTCCCCGAACGCGAGCCCGGGCGTGTTCTCGGCGCCGCCCAGAACGTATCCGGGGTGGAACATGACGTCACCGAACATCTTCCCGGCGTTCACGACCGACGGGTCGTCGAACGGGATCTCGTGCTTGTACCACTGGTCGTACGTGTCCGGGCCGGCGGTCCGGAGCATGATGTCTTCCATCCAGTCGGTGGCCGGCCATCCCGTCGAGCCCTCGCTCTGGAAGCCGACGCACCACGGCGTGCTGCCGTCCGCGACGATCTGATCCGAGAGGGCCATCAACTCGTCCCAGGTCGTGGGGACCTTATACCCAGCCTTGTCGAAGTCGTCCTTCGGGTACCAGATCATGCTCTTCAGGTTGATGTTGGTCGGGATGCCGTAGTGCTTCCCGTCCACCAGGCCGAGGTCCATGAACGGCTTCCCGAACGTCGCCTCGAGCTCGCCGATGTCGTATCCCATGTCCTCGAGCGAGACGGCGTGCGCCGACGTCACCAGTCCCGGCAACGATCCCGGCTGAGGCAGGAGGATGACATCCAGGGTCCCGCCCTGGCCCCTGACCTGGACGTCCTGCTCGAAGTTCCCTGCCGCCTCGAACTCTACCGTGTAGTCCACACCCGTGATGGTCTGGTCGGCGATACCCTGAAGTGCGTCGGCCTCCTCCGGCTCCACGGCAGCAAGCACGTTGACCTTGCCGGTGTTGGCTTCCTTCGGGCCCCCGGTGGCTCCGCCCTCGTTCTCTTTCGCCTTGCACGCCCCTCCGATCAAGAGAACGATCGAGAGCAGCGACAGCAGCCTGAGTCGACGCATCGAGACCCCCCTCCTTGTCGTCCGACCCCCTATTCTTGCCCAAACCCGCCCGCGGCGTTCAACCCAATGCCGCCGGGACGCCCCGGTGCCGGATGACCCCCGCATACCACGCGGCGCTCTCTTTCGGGGTCCTCGCCTGGGTCGTGAAGTCGACGTGGACGAGCCCGAAGCGCTTCGAATAGCCCTCTGCCCACTCGAAGTTGTCGAGCAAGGACCACACGAAGTAGCCCGCGAGGGGTACCCCCGCCACGAGGGCGGCGCGCACCGCCGCGATGTGGTCGCGGAGGAAGGCGATCCGCCGTTCATCGTGGACGACGCCATCCGAAGCGGGCTCGTCGGCGAAGGCCGCCCCGTTCTCGGTCACGACGATGCGTGCCGGACCGTAGTCACGATGCAGCTCGATGAGCAGGTCGGCCAGGCCCTGCGGTTCGATGGGCCAGGCCATCGCGGTGGCCTCCACGCCCGACGGGAGGACCGACCATGCTCCGAGCGAGCCGGGCAGCTCGTCGGCGCCTGGTTCGGAACGCGTCTCGGCGGTGACCGTGTGTCGGCGGTAGTAGTTGACTCCCAGGAAGTCGAGCGGACCGGCGATGACCTCCAGGTCGCCATCGCGGACGAACCGCATGTCGCTCACCGCCCGGTAGTGCTCGATTAACTCGGCCGGATACCCCCGGCCAAAGAGCGGATCCAGGAACTGTCGGTTCATGTGCAGATCCGCGAGCCGCGCCGCCCGCACGTCGCGAGGGCCGTTCGTGGCCGGGAGGGCGGGCTGGAGGTTCAACGCGATGCCGACCTCGCCGTCACCCCCCATTGCCTCGCGGGCCAGGCCGTGAGCGAGCAACAGGTGATGCGAGGCGGCGAGCGCCAGCGCGTCGTCGGTTCGACCGGGCGCGTGGATCCCCGTGCCGTATCCGAGCCAGGCGGCCACCCAGGGCTCGTTCAGGGTGATCCAGGAATGCACGTCGTTCCGGAGCGAGCGGTGGACGATCGCCGCGTACTCGGCGAACCGCGCGGCCGTGTCGCGGTTCCCCCAACCGCCCTCGTCCTCGAGCGCCTGCGGCAGATCCCAGTGATAGAGCGTCGGCAGCGGGGAGATGCCGTGGCGGTTCAGCGCGTCCACCAGCCGGCGGTAGTGGTCGAGGCCCGGTTGGTTCGGCGTCCCCCGCCCTTCGGGCTGGATCCGGGGCCACGCCACCGAGAATCGGTACGCCTCCACCCCGAAGCCGGCCATGAGCGCCACGTCCTCCTCGTACCGGTGGTACTGGTCGCACGCGACGTCCCCGGTGTCCCCGTGACGGACCGTGCCGGGGATCCGGCAGAACGTGTCCCAGATGGAGGGGCCGCGTCCGTCCTCGTCCACCGCTCCCTCGACCTGGTAGGCGGACGTGGCGACGCCCCACAGGAACCCTTCGGGAAACGCGTCGATCGACGAGGAGCGCTCGGTCAGTTCCCGTCGCCGCCGTAGATGCCGAGCCCGGACCCCGGATCGAAGAAGTGCAGGCGGCCGACGTCGACGACGAGCTCGATGGGCTGGCCCTCCTTCGCGGCGGTGCGAGGGTTCAGCCGGGCCAGGAACGTCGACTCGCCCGATCGAGCCCCCTGCTCCACCGCCTGCAACGCCTCCTGGCCGACGTCGTGAGCCAGCTCCTTCACGTCCTCGGTGACCACGGCCGGCGCCTGGATCTTGACGTGGGCAACGACATCTGCGCCGAGGGCCTCCCGAAGGATCACCGTGGTCCGGATCCGCCGGTCGGCGGGAGCGTCGGGGACGAGCGAGGCGTCCTCCAAGTCTTCGGGCCGAAGGCCCACGATCACCGGTTTTCGATCGAACGCCTTGAGCTCCGGGCGGGCCGACACGACCTGCTGTGGGACGCCGAGCCGGTAGCCGCCGAACTCCACCACACCCGACCCGTCGGATATGGACAGGTTCGCCTCCACCATGTTCATGGCGGGAGAGCCGATGAAGCCGGCGACGAACAGGTTGTTCGGATGGTCGTACAGGAACTGTGGGGTGTCGACCTGTTGGAGGACGCCCTTGCGGATGACCGCCACCCGGTCCCCCATCGTCATGGCCTCGACCTGGTCGTGCGTGACGTACAGCGTCGTCACCCGAAGGTCGTGCTGGATCCGGGCGATCTCCGAGCGCATCTGGACGCGGAGCTTGGCGTCCAGGTTCGACAGCGGTTCGTCCATGAGGAACGCCTTGGGCTCGCGAACGATGGCTCGACCCATGGCGACGCGCTGTCGCTGCCCGCCCGACAGAGCCTTCGGCTTCCGCGACAGGAACTCCTGGAGGCCCAGGATCCCCGCGGCCTCTCGGACCCGCTTGTCGATCTCCTCCTTGGGGAGCTTTCGAAGCTTCAGCCCGAAGCCCATGTTGTCGTACACGCTCATATGTGGGTAGAGCGCGTAGTTCTGGAACACCATCGCGATGTCGCGTTCCTTCGGCGGCAGCGTGTTGACGACGCGGTCGCCGATCCGGATCGTCCCCTGGCTGATGCTCTCGAGCCCCGCGACCATCCGGAGCGCCGTGGTCTTGCCGCACCCCGACGGGCCCACGAGCACGATGAACTCTCCGTCGTCGATGTCGAGGTCCAGGTCGGAGACCGCCGCGGTCCCATCAGGGAATACCTTCGACACCTGCTCCATGACGATCTCGGCCATGGATCCCCCTCCGACGGTGTGGTTCCTATGCTTAGCACAAACCCGGTTCGCCCTGCTATCCGCGGCCGACCTACCATGGCCGGATGGTCAGGATCGAGCTCGTCCGGGGAGACATCACCGACGAGCGGGTCGACGCGGTGGTGAACGCAGCCAACTCCTCGCTCTTAGGGGGCGGAGGCGTCGACGGGGCCATCCACCGCAAGGGCGGCAGCGCCATCCTGAAGGAA
>VAYX01000001.1 GCA_005885325.1 Actinomycetota bacterium | reverse complement strand
ACTCCGCCGGAGGCACCGCCTCTCGCGGACGGAGGAGCTCTGCTTCGGCCCGGCTCCCTGCCTCGATCCTTCCGTGATCCTGAAGTGCCCGCATCCCGTACCCCAGCCCCGCCACAGCGACCAGCACCGAGACGGCTACCACGGGTCCGTGCCGAAACAGGAAATTGCCTTCCTGCCGCTCGCGTCTGATCACCGTGGCCTCGGCGGACGACATCACGGCAACGAGGCGGCCGATGGGACGACGAGCGGGCAACAGGATCGCGAAGGAGACGGCGCCGATCCCAAACCCCACCACCACGTCGCTGGGGAAGTGCACCGCCGCGCCGACCCTGCCGATCGCAAGGAGAACGGCAAGCAGGAAAGAGACGGCCCCTAGCCACCGCCTCGCTGCGAACAGTGCGCCGGTCAGGGCTCCGGCAAGGGCCAACTGGTCCGAGTACAGGCTGGAGTCCGAAGGGTGCGGCAACAACGCGTGGACCGACAGGACGAGGAAAGGCCGAGGCCGGAAGTACAGATGACCGAGGGCCACGTTCAGGGCAAGCGCGAGGATGGCTCCCAGAGCGCCCACGATGAGGATCGCCCGCCGATCAGGCGCCCGACCCCAGTCTGCCAGCCATGCCAGGACGACAAGTCCGACGACCGCGACCAGCGGGGCGAGCGCCAGAAAGCGGGCGAGATCGGCGCGGAAGGAGGTGGCCGAGAACCATCCGTTGAGCGAACGCACGATGCGCTCATCCATGTGCGCCTCTTCCTGTCGTGAGGACCAGGCCCCGGGAACCGACACAGCCTAATCCGCTATCTGCCCGCGCCCCCGCAAATCAGTCAGCACCGCCCCGAACCGCACTCCAACTCCCGCCTCGCTAACGCAGGTGGCTACCCACTCGACCAGACCGGTCCGGCCGGCCTCCTTGTAGCCAGCCCCAGCCCGCAGCCCCGGCGCCGGCGCGTGCCGCTGCAACCCCACCTCGACCGTCCCGCCTACCCTCTCCCGTCAAACATGATCGTCCGAACCCCGACGCTAGGATTGGGCCGTGCCGCTCGACGAGAAGACCACGAAGAGCAGCGAGCGCTGCGACCTCCACCCCGCCAGCCTCTCCGTGGCGCGATGCGACGGTTGCGGACGGCCGCTGTGCCTCGCGTGCGCCGTGCCGGTGCGGGGCCGGGTCCTCGGCGTGGAATGCCTGGAGGGCGCCCTCGGGCCCGGGCTCCCGACGGACGTGCTCCCCACCACGGAGCGGTGGACCATGCCGTGGGCGATGGTCGGTATCGCGTTCGCGGTGGCCGCCGTCACGACGCTCCTGCCGTGGACCCGGTTCGGAGAGGGCTCGCATCCGTTCGGAGCATGGGGCCGGGCAGCGCAATGGTCGGTGGTCGCTGCGGTCGCCGCCGGTCTCGGGCTGGCCGTCTGGCTGACGATGCGAGGTCTGCGCATCCGACCGCATCCCCGTTGGGCGATCGTGGAGGGCGTGCTCGGGGCGGTAGTGACCGTGGGGGCAACCCTGGCGACGCTTCGCCCTCCCCCGTTCACTCGGCCATGGCTCGGGCCGTGGATCGCTCTTCCCGCGGGGATGGTGGCGTGTGCGGCAGCCCTGGCCACGATGGTTCGGGCTCGCGAGCCGCACGCGCCGCGTGGTTGACTCGCCTGGTGCCCCGGTATTGGATAGCCCGTGGCTGCGCGGCCATGATGCTCGGGGAAGGAAAGGGGAGCGATGGCACAGCAAGGTCAGGGTTTCGACCTGTCCAAGGTCTCGACGGCGGACAAGATCATCCTCGGTGGGACGATCGCGTTCGTCATCTGGACGTTCCTGCCCGTCTGGTACAGCTGCTGCACGGCCCTCGGCGTGACCTTCGCCAGTGAGGGGATCAGCGGGTTCCACAACACGATCGTCATCTCCTGGTTCTTGGCGCTCCTGTCCATCGTGGAAGTCGTCGTGACCAAGGTGATGGGGACGGAGCTCAAGATGCCCGTGCAGCGAGGGATGCTGCACATCGGGGTGGCCGGCCTGGCCCTCCTGTTCACGCTCCTTGGGTTGGTGGCCAAGCCCACGGGTGTGACCCTGTCCTGGGGGATCTTCGTTGGGCTCGCGTTGAACCTGGTGTGGGCCTACGGCGCCTACATGCTCTACAGCGAGCCTGTCTCGGCCCCCCCGCCTCCGAGCGGTACCGGCCTGGGATAAAGGATCGAACGTCGCGTCGAAGGCCCGGCCGTCAGGCCGGGCCTTCCGCATTGCGAGCGAGCTCGTCTCAGCGAGGCTCGGAGGGCTCGGACCAGGGCGGCGGTTCCGGGGTTTCCACCGAGCCTGAGGGCGCCAGGAGCGGCGCGCGCGCCGGGAGGTCCCGCCCCGCCCACCATCCGCCGACCCCGCCGCCGACGACGCCCCACACGAGGGCGATGAGTCCCCCGATCACCACGTCGGGCCCGATCGTCACGGAGAAGTTCGACGAGATGCCGGCGATGTCCCCCGACACGCCCGCGGACAGCGACGCGAACCAGGACGCCACCGCGACCAGGATGCCGAACGCCACGCCGGCGGCCGCCCCCACCGCCACGGCCTCGTACCGGAAGCGAGCGCGCTTCCTGACAGCGTGGCGCCCGCCCAGCAGGACCGAGATCGCCGGGACCAGGAGGAACAGGAAGTAGCCGATCGGGGCGGTGCCGAACTCCGTCCGAACCTGCGGCAGCCCGGAGAGAACGCTGCCCGGTGACCCTCCGCCCGTCGAGACCGAGACCTGTTTCGGGTACTTCCAGTAGCAGAGGAAGGTCCGCGACACGCCGGTCCCGTACACGCCGTCGCACCCACCCATCGCCGGGACCAGCACCCACATCGATTGGTTCGGCAGCACCAGCACGTGGTGCCCGATGATGATCGCCGTGTCCTCCACCGGCGGCTCGGACACGGCCCGGAAATACGCCTTCGTGGCGTCGGGCTCGACCACCGCAAGGACCAGAAGGCCCACGAACGACAGCACGATCCCGAGCGCGAGCATCCTGAACCCACCCGCGAGCGCCCCGGACACCCGCCGGCCCCACGGGCCCCGGGACAGGAGCTCGTACCGCCCCGACCGCAGTCCACCCGCGGCGCCGGCGGCGGCCGCGATCAGCAAGGGGATCAGGAAGGACTGGGCGGCCGAGGACTTCACCTCCACGGGTCCGGAGGCGAACGCGCCCGGCGGGATGGTGGCCTTCACCTTCACCAACAGTGAGAACAGGAGGCACGGAAGCGCATAGACCGGCGCGACCTTCAGGCCGTGGAGGACGCGAGCGACCCCACCCCCGTCGGCCCGGTCGGCGACGGCTTTGCCGGCGCCGTACAGGAGCCAAACGGCGACGAACGTCCCGAGCATCAGGGCCAGCCCCAGGTGCACGCGGACGGACGCCCCTCCGGGCAGCAGGCCCCCGGTGTCCGGGATCGAGATGTTCGGCACGCTCGCCGACAGCGCGATGTGATGGAACCAGTCGAAGTAGAACCAGCCGACCTTGGCGAACGTCCCGACCGAGCCGCGCCGGTCTCCCACGAAGTAGAGGACGAACGCCGCCGCCTGTCCCAGGCCGGCCATGACGACGAATGCGACGAGCCCACGAACGAGCGCCGTGAACCACCCGCGCGTGACGTCGTCGATGATGGGTGGTCGGGAGGCGACGTCCGGACCGGACGGGTAGACGGGAGCGGTGGGGGGCGGAGGGACCTCGCTCATGCCATCGCTCCTTCGACGAGCTCGGCCACCTCGGTCGGTGTCCGGCCGACCTTCACGCCCGCGGCCTCCAGCGCTTCTGCCTTGGCCTGGGCGGTTCCACTCGAGCCCGTGACGATGGCGCCGGCGTGGCCCATGCGCTTGCCCGGCGGCGCCGTGAACCCCGCGATGTAGCCGACGACGGGCTTGCGCATCCGCTCCGCGATGAACGCGGCGGCGCGCTCCTCGTCATCGCCCCCGATCTCTCCGATCAGCACCACGAGACCGGTCTCGGGATCGTTCTCGAACCGTTCGAGGCTTCCGATGAACCCGATGCCGTGCACGGGGTCGCCGCCCATCCCCACGCACGTGGACTGCCCCACGCCGCGTTGCGTCAGCTCGTGCACGATCTGGTAGGTGAGGGTACCCGAACGCGAGACCAGGCCCACCGGGCCGGCCATACAGATCTCCCCCGGGATGATGCCCACGTTCGACCTCCCCGGCGAGATGACGCCGGGGCAGTTCGGTCCAACCAACGTGGACGGCCTGCCGCGCAGGTATGCCGCGACCTGGGCCATGTCCCGGACGGGGATGCCCTCGGTGATGCACACGATGAGCCGGAGCTCGGAGTCGGCAGCCTCGTAGACGGCCTCGGTGGCGAACCGGGGCGGGACGAAGATCAGGGAGGTGTTGGCCCCGGTCTCGGCCACCGCTTCCGCCACCGTGTCGAACACCGGGATCCCCTCCACGTCCCGGCCGGACTTGCCGGGGGTGACGCCCGCCACCACCGTGGTGCCGTACGCCCGGTTCCGCAGCCCGTGGAAGGTGCCCTCCCGGCCGGTCAGTCCCTGGACCACGACGCGGGTGGCGTCGTCGACCAGGATCGCCATCAGGCCGCCCTCGCCAGCTCGGCCGCGCGTTGCGCCGCCTCGAGCATCGTCTCGGCCGGGACGATGCGGGGGTGGTTCGCCTCGGCCAGGATGGCCCGGCCCTCCGGCGCATTCGTGCCGTCCAGGCGAACCACGATCTGGACGGTCGGGACCACTCGTTCGAGGGCCTCGAGGATCCCCTGGGCGACGACGTCACATCGCGTGATGCCCCCGAAGATGTTCACCAGGACCGATCGCACGCTCGGGTCCGACAGGATCACCTCGAGCGAGACGGCCATCACCTCCGCGCTGGCGCCGCCGCCGACGTCGAGGAAGTTGGCAGGCTTGGCCCCGGCCAGCTCCACGACGTCGAGCGTCGCCATCACCAGGCCCGCGCCGTTGCCGATGATCCCCACCTCGCCGTCGAGCTTCACGTACTGGAGCCCGGCGTCCCTGGCCCGGGCCTCCACCGGATCGATGGGGAACGTCGCGCGAAGACCTTCGAGCTCGGGATGCCGCCACAGAGCGTTGTCGTCGATCGTGACCTTCGAGTCGAGCGCGACCACCCGCCCGTCGGTCAGAAGGGCCAGCGGGTTGATCTCGACGAGGGTCGCGTCGTTCGTCGCGAGGACCTCGTGCATCTTCGCCAACACCGCGGCCGCCCCCTCCCGCGCCTCGGAGGAAAGGTGGCCCACCGCGTAGCGAACCTGATACGCGTGCAGACCCAGCAGGGGATCGATGTGGACCCGGCGCAACGCCTCGGGCCGTTCCCGTGCCACCTGCTCGATGTCCATGCCGCCCTCCGAGGAGACGATCGCCAGGTAGGCGCCGGCGCTCCGGTCGAGCGAGATGGCCGCGTAGAACTGTTCGGAGATGTCGACCAGGCGCTCGACGAGGACCCGGGTGACCTTCGTTCCCTGGAATCCCTCCGAAAGCATCCTGGCCGCCGCGTCCTCGGCCTCCTGGGGCGAGCCGACCAGCGCGATGCCGCCGCCCTTTCCTCGCCCTCCGATCTGGACCTGGACCTTCACGGCCACCTTCCCGCCCAGGCGCTCGGCGATCCCTCGGGCCTGTTCCGCCGACTCGGCCACGGAGCCCTCGACCAGGGGGATGTCGTGCTTGGCGAAGAGCTCCTTCCCCTGGTGCTCGTACAGGTCCATCAACTTGCCTGCTTGGCAGGCAGGCGCTCCCGGAGCCAGGCCACGATCTCCCCCGTCGGTGCCCCCGGGGTGAAGATGCGCTCGATGCCGTCGGCCTGGAGCTTGGGGATGTCATCCTTGGGGATGATGCCGCCGCCGAACACGACCACGTCGCCCGCGCCCCGTTCCCGGAGGAGCTTCACCACCTTGGGGAAGAGCGTCATGTGCGCGCCCGAATGGCACGAGAGGCCAACGCCGTCGGCGTCCTCCTGGATCGCGGTCTCGGCGATCTGCTCTGGAGTCTGGTGCAGGCCCGTGTAGATGACCTCGAACCCGGCATCGCGAAGCGCGCGGGCAACGACTTTGGCGCCGCGGTCGTGCCCGTCGAGGCCGGGCTTGGCCACGATGATCCGGTACTTCTCGGGCATGGCGGCCATCATAGCGAACGCCCTGGTTCGCTCCGCTGAGTACACAGCCCGCGCGGCCTGCGATACTTCGACACGTGGCCAGGAAGCGATTCCGGTTCCGACCGCCCGGACTGAAGCCCACGACGAAGGTGGGGACCCTCGGCCCCTATCGAGGGCGGCTCGGCCTGGCCTGGGTCATCGCGCCGCTGGTCGTGGCGATCGTCATCGTCGTCGCCGGCTCGCTCGCGTTGTTCCGCTGAGGCGATCAGCCGACGCGCTTCAGCGGCGCGTAGGCGAGGAGCAGTCGCTTCTCCCCTTCATCCTCGAAGATCACGGTGGCTTCCGCATCGGAACCCGCACCGGAGACCGTGAGCACCACGCCCTCCCCCCACCGGTCGTGGAGCACCGTGTCGCCCGGGGAGACCTCGAGGGGCTCCCGTCGCCCCGTCATCACGGCCTCCCGGATCGACGAGCCTCGGCCGCCGATCACGGCGCCCTCGGGTTCCTCCTCCCCCTCGATCGAGCGAAGGAGCTCGACCGGGATCTCCGACAGGAACCGCGACGGCGGGTTGTACGACGTCGTTCCGAACAGCGACCGGCTCCACGCATGGCACAGGTACAGACGTTGCATCGCTCGAGTGATGCCGACGTAGGCCAGGCGCCGCTCCTCCTCCAGCTCGGCCGAGTCGCCCATCGAGCGGTAATGGGGAAAGACTCCGTCCTCGAGCCCGACGATGAACACCACCGGGAACTCCAAACCCTTCGCGTTGTGGAGCGTCATCAGCGTGACCGCGGAGGCCTGCTCGTCGTATTCGTCCTGCTCGGAGACCAGTGCGACCTGCTCGAGGAACCCGGCCATCCCCTCGTCGGGATACCGCTGCTCGTACTCGGCGGCGACGCCGGTCAGCTCCTTGATGTTCTCGATCCGTCCCTCGGCCTCGATCGTGCGCTCGGACTCCAGCTCCAGCAGGTAGCCCGACTCCGTCGCAGCGGCGTCGACCATCCTGGCGGGCCCCGCTCCTGACTCCAACGCCTCGTGCAGCTTGTCCACGACGCGCACGAACCCGAGCACCGCCCCTCGGGACCGAGGACCCAGCGACCCGATCGCTTCCACGCGACGGCACGCCTCGAGGAATGGCACCTCCTCGTCGGCGGCGAACGACTGGAGCGCCGCCACGGTCTGGTCGCCGATCCCCCGCTTCGGCGTGTTGATGACCCGCCGCACCGAGATCACGTCCTGCGGGTTCACCAGGAGGCGGAGGTACGCCAGGATGTCCTTGATCTCCTTCCGCTGGTAGAAGCGGAGACCCCCGACGACCTTGTACGGCACGCCGCCTTTCATGAAGATGTCCTCGAGCACCCGGCTCTGCGCGTTCGTCCGGTAGAACACGGCCACGTCGGAGTACCGGTGGCCCTCCTCCTCCACCAATCGGTGCGCCTCCTCCGCGACGAACAGCGCCTCCTCGTGCTCGTTCTCGGCGCGGAACCGCACGGGCAGCTCGCCCTGCGCCCCCTCGGTCCACAGCGACTTCGGCTTGCGCTGGAGGTTGTGGAAGATGAGCGCGTTCGCCACCTCCAGGATGGCCTTGGAAGAGCGGTAGTTCTGCTCCATGAGGAACACGGCGGCGTCGGGGTAGTCGCGCTCGAAGTCGAGGAGGTTCTGGATGGTGGCCCCCCGCCAGGAATAGACGCCCTGGTCGGCGTCGCCCACGACGCAGATGTTCCGGTACTTCGCCGCCAGCAGGTTCACCAACTGGTACTGGGCCCGGTTCGTGTCCTGGTACTCGTCGATCAGGATGTAGCGGAACCACTCCTGATAGTGCTCGAGCACGGGAGGGTGGTTGCGGAACAGCCGCACGGTCTCGGCGATGAGATCGTCGAAGTCGAGGGCGCCGGCCGCGAGCTTGCGCCGTTCGTAGCCCTGGTACACCTTGGCCACGGTCTGCTCGTAGAAGTTCCCGGCCAGCTGCACGAACTCGTCCGCGGACAGCACGTGGTCCTTGGCCTTGCCGATGGCGGCCGCCATGGCCCTGGGAGGAAAGCGCTTGTTGTCGATGTTGAGGTCCTTCAGGACCTGGGCCAGGAGGCGTTCGGTGTCGGCCTCGTCGTAGATCGTGAACGACGACGGCAACCCCAGGCGCTCGTGCTCCCTGCGGAGGATCCGGGCGCAGGCCGAGTGGAACGTGATGATCCACATGCCGCGGGCGATCCGCTCCCCCAGGATGTCCTCGACCCGGGCGGCCATCTCCCGGGCGGCCTTGTTGGTGAACGTGATGGCCAGGATGGCGTAGGGCGAGACCTCCCGCTCCCGGATGAGATAGGCGATCCGATGGGTCAGGGCCCGGGTCTTGCCCGAGCCCGCTCCGGCCACGATCAGGACGGGGCCGTCGGTCTGCCGAACGGCCTCTGCCTGGACGGGGTTCAGGTCCTGGAGGAGGGGGGTCGAGCGCGTCGCCACGCCTACGATTGTAGGGGTCGGCCGCGACGCTCAAGTTCGATTTGGAAACCTGCGACACTGGAAACGTGCAGGACGCCGTGCCCGTCTCCACCGAAACGCGCCCCGACCGCTCGGCCTCCCGGCGGCGCCGGAGCCGCCTCGCGCTCGCCGTTCGGGCCCTGGCCATCCTGTTCGTCGCGGGAGGCGTGGCCATCGGCGGTGACCTCGCGTGGGAGCTGTGGGGGACCGGGTTCACCACCCAGCGCCTCCAGGCGGAGATGCGGCCGAACTTCGAGAAGAAGATCGGGACGAAAGCCCCAACGGATCCGAGCGCGAACGCGGTCCGCGTGCCCGGGAACGCCGTGGCCATCCTCAAGATCCCCCGGATCCACCTGAACATGGTGGTCGTGGAGGGGACCGACACCGAGTCGCTCAAGCGGGGGCCCGGCCACTACACGGACACGGCCTACCCATGGCAGGACCACGGCCGGGTGGGGATCGCAGGACACCGCACCACCTACCTGCACCCGTTCTACGACTTGAACGAGATGAAGGAGGGCGACCCCATCATCCTTGAAACGGAGTACGGGACCTTCCGGTACGTCGTGACGAGAGTGTTCGTGATCACGCCCGACAACTCGACCGTCCTCGACCAGACGAAGAACCCAACATTGGTGCTCACCACGTGCAACCCGCGCTACTCGGCGGCCGAACGGCTCATCGTCATCGCCGACCGCGTGGACTGACGCTATTCCCACTCGATCGTCGCGGGGGGCTTCGATGACACGTCGTAGGCCACCCGGTTCACCCCCGGCACCTCGGCGATGATGCGGCTCGAGATCCGGTCCAGCACCTCGTGGGGGAGGCGGGCCCAATCCGCGGTCATCGCGTCCTCGCTCGTCACCGCCCGGATCACGACAGGATGCTCGTAGGTCCTCCCGTCGCCCATCACGCCCACGCTTCGGACGTCACCGAGGAGCACCGCGAAGCACTGCCAGAGCTCGTGGTGGAGCCCCGCTCGGCGGAGCTCCTCGTTCACGATGGCGTCCGCGGCCCGCACGACCGCGAGGCGTTCGGGCGTCACCTCCCCGACGATCCGCACGGCGAGGCCGGGTCCGGGGAACGGCTGGCGTCGGACGACCTCCTCGGGCAGCCCGAGCTCCTCCCCCACCTCGCGGACCTCGTCCTTGAACAGGTCGCGGAGCGGCTCGACCAGGTCGAACCGCATGTCCTCCGGCAGGCCGCCGACGTTGTGGTGGCTCTTGATCCTGGCCGCCGTCCGCGACCCCGACTCGATCACGTCGGGGTAGAGCGTGCCCTGTACCAGGAACCTCGCGCCGATCGGCGCTGCCGCCTCCTCGAACACCCGGATGAACTCCTCGCCGATCGCCTTTCGCTTCTGCTCCGGATCGGTCACGCCGGCGAGCTTCGCCTGGAACCGGTCGGCCGCCTTGACATGGGCGAGCGGCACGCGGAAGTGACGAGCGAAGGTGTCCTCCACCTGCTCGGGCTCGCCGTCGCGCAGGAGTCCCGTGTCCACGAAGACGCAGGTGAGCTGATCGCCGACCGCGCGGTGCACCAGCAGCGCCGCCACCGAGGAGTCGACACCACCGGACAACGCGCAGATCACCTTGGCCTGGCCCACCTGCTCCCTGATGTGGGCCACGGATCGCTCGATCACATTGGCCGGGGTCCAGTCGGGCAGCAGGCCGCAGCCGTCGTACAGGAATCGTTTCATGACGTCGAGCCCACGGGGAGTGTGGGCGACCTCGGGATGGAACTGCACGCCGAACAGGCCACGCTCCCGGTCCTCCATGGCCGCGACGGGCGTCGACTCGGTATGGGCGGTCACCCGGAACCCATGGGGCGCTCGGACCACCGTGTCGCCGTGGCTCATCCACACCGTGTCGCTGGCGGGCAGATCGGCAAGGAGCACGCCCCGCTCGTCGACGGAGAGCTCGGTGCGGCCGTACTCGCGAAGGCCGGTGGCCCGAACCTCGCCGCCGAGCGCCTGGGTCATGAACTGTTGCCCGTAGCAGATGCCGAGCACCGGCAAGCCGACCGCGAGGACCCCCGGATCGAGTGACGGCGCGCCGGGCTCGTACACCGATGCCGGGCCCCCCGAGAGGATCAAGCCCGCGGGCCGCTTCGCCATGAGCTCTGCCACCGGCAGGTCGTGCGGGACGATCTCGGAGTACACGTGGCATTCCCGGACCCGCCGCGCGATCAGCTGCGCGTACTGCGCCCCCAGGTCGACGACCAGGACGGGACGCGGGTCCTGCTCCGCCGTCATCCGCTCAGTGCCCCATCCCCACGTGCTGAGCTTGCTGGTACGCCTTGCCCTCGGTCTTGATGGAGGGGGCCATGACGAGCTCGGCCTTCTGGAACTCCCTGATCGTCGCGTATCCCGTGGTCGCCATGGAGGTGGCGAGCGCGCCGAACAGGTTCAGCGTGCCGTCGTTCTCGTGGGCCGGACCCACGAGGATCTCGGCGAGCGAGGCGACCTGCTGGGTCTTCACCCGGGCGCCGCGCGGAAGGCTCGGATGGAACGTGGCCATCCCCCAATGGTGGCCCCGACCCGGAGCCTCGTACGCGCGGGCGAGGGGGGAGCCGATCATCACCGCGTCGGCGCCGCAGGCGATGGCTTTGGCGATGTCTCCGCCGGTCCGCATGCCGCCGTCCGCAACGACGTGGCAGTACCGGCCGGTCTCTCGTTGGTGTTCCGAGCGGGCCGCCGCCGCGTCGGCGACGGCCGTCGCTTGCGGGACGCCGACGCCGATGACGCCCCTGGTGGTGCAGGCGTTGCCCGGACCGACACCCACCAGCACGCCCGCCGCGCCGGTCCGCATGAGGTGGAGCGCGGTCTGGTACGACGCGCAGCCCCCGACGATCACCGGCAGGTCGAACCCGGCGATGAACTCCTTCAGGTTGAGCGGCTCCGACCGCGTGGAGACGTGCTCCGCCGACACCACGGTGCCCTGGATGACCAGGACGTCGAGCTCGGCCTCCAGCACGAGGGGCGAGTACTGTCTCACGCGCTGCGGCGTGAGCGAGGCGGCCGCCACCACCCCACCCTGCTTGATCTCCCGGATCCGCCGGACGATCAGCTCGTCCTTGACCGGCTCGCGATACAGCTCCTGCATCCGCCGGGTGGCCTTTTCGTCCGGAAGTGCGCCGATCTCGTCGAAGACCGGCTCGGGGTCCTCGTACCGGGTCTGCAGGCCCTCCAGGTTCAGCACGGCCAAGCCGCCCAGCTTTCCGATCTCGACGGCGGTGGCGGGGGACACCGCGGCGTCCATGGCCGCCGCCATGACCGGAAGGGGGAAGGTGAACGCGTCGATCTCCCAGGAGATGTCCACGTCGTCGGGGTCCCGAGTCCGCCGGGACGGGACGATGGCCACCTCGTCGAGACCGTAGGCCCGGCGTGCCGTCCTTCCCATGCCGATCTCGATGTCCATGTCGCCTCCCCCAGATAGGCAGATGCCCACCCGATCTCGGGTGGGCGCCGAGTCCTACATGGGCAAACGGTACCAGCCGACCGAGTCGGAGGCGGCGAGCGTGAGGCCGCCTCAAGCCGTCCCCCATTCCGGCCGATGTCCGTTCGGGTGATTGAACTCGCCCACCGGGGGCCGGACAATCGCCGCGCGGCTCCCCGATCCGTTAGGGGGACTCTCCCGATGCAGGCACTTCAGCTCAAACGAGGTTTGTTCGGCTACACGCCCGAGAGCGTGCGCTTGCTCCTCGCCGACCGGGACAAGATGTTCATCAGGGCGGCCGAGCAGGCCCGGGCGGCCGAGGCGCTGGTGCTCGAGCTGCGCTCGGAGGTGGAGGCGCTCACGGCCCAGTTCGAGGAGCGGCAGGAGGCCCTCCGCGCCGCCGAGGCGGAAGCGACCGACCTTCGCACCGACCGGGACGCCACGCGAGTCGAGCTCGACCGAGCCGCCGCATCCGTCGCGCAGCTCACCACGGACGTCGAGGCTTCGCGCAAGGAACTGGCGGACGCGCAGGAGCTCATGCGGGTGGCCGATGGACAGCTCGCCCGACAGCACGGCGACCTCGCGGTCCTTCGCCAGGAGCTGGGATCGGCGCGGCGGGACTTCCTGATCCAGAACCAGCGTGCGAGGAGCGCCGAGAACCGGGTGGAGGAGCTCGAGGCCGAGCTGCTGTCGGCCACCGAGCGGCTGGAGGCCGAGCTCGTATCCACCAGGGAGCGCCTGGAGGAGGAGCTTCGGTGGACCTCCGAGGAGTTGGACACCGCCCTCGCCGCGGCCGCCTCGGCGCCCCCGGCGCCGGCGGAGGCCGGACCCACGGCGGCCGAGGAGCTCTCCTCCGTCGTCGAGGCCGCCGAGCAGGCCCTGGGCCGGGTGCTCGACTCAGCCCGGGTGCGGGCCGAAGCCGAGCTCCGGGAGGCCGAGCGGGCGCGCCGGGAGATCCGCGAGGACGTGGAGCGGCTGGCGGCCTGGCGGGAACGCCTGGCCCCACTGGTCCGCGCGGTACGGACCTCGATCGATGAGACCCAGCTCCGTGCGGTCAAGGTCGGCGACGGCGTCCGTGACGCGGTCGACCCCGTCACGGAGGCGCTCCAGGCGCTCAGCGACCGGCTGGCAGTCCTTTCGGAGTTGGCGGGACCTCCGGCCGCGGTGGACTCCGACTCGGAGTGGGCGCCTAGGGTCATCGAGATCGACGAGCAAGCCCCCGATCGAGACGGCGCCGCCGCCCGGCGAGCCTGGCGGTAAGGCTGGACCTCCAGTTCCCCGCACCGCCCCGGTAAAGGACCCCCTCCAGACGTCCGACACCTAAGGTCGGACCGCAAGGAGGGGACATGGCGGCAGACCGTTGCCCGGAGTGCCTGCTGACGCCGCAGGCCGAGGAATTGCTCGAACGCCTGGAGGCCAAGCTCCAGCGAACCCGCCCGGGCGATGCAAGCTGGGAAACGACGATCTGTCCACGGTGCGGCCGCCTCAGCGGCATCTTCGACGAGCGTGAGGGATGGTCCGTCGGCGAGGGCAAGGATCGCGGGTGGGCCTCCGGCCCCAGGCCCATGGCCGAGATGACGCCGGTCGGCCAGCCTGAGCGGGCGGCGGTCGGCCAGCCCGAGCGGGCGGCAGAGGAGAGGCCGCCATCCGGGCCGCAACCGGTGGCCGAGGAACACCCGGTCGGATCCTCGAAGGTCATGGCCGACCACCGTCCGATGCCGTCCGGCCGGCTCGACCTCGATACGCTTCCCATCCCCACGTGGGTCACCGTGCGGGAGGCCGCCTTCCTGTCCCGCGTCTCCGAGGAGCAGGTGCTCGAGTGGATCGACAAGGACATCGTGGAGCATGAGGTGATCCTGCGCGACGCGAGACACACGGGGTTGGTGTTCGTCCGCACGCGAGACCTCGATCCGGCCCTGACTCGCGACGCGAGCTGACCGCAGCCGCGCTCCCGGGCCGACCCTCAGGCGTTCGCGGGCTGGTTCGAGTTCAGACGGCCGAGCTCCTCCAGCCTGGCCAGGACCATCTCCGCCGCTTCGGCAGGAGAGCACTGCTCGGTGTCGATCACCAGCTCGGGGTTCTCGGGCTCCTCGTAGGGATCGGACACCCCGGTGAAGTTCGATATCTCTCCGGCGATGGCCTTCTCGTACAGGCCCTTCACGTCTCGCCTGGTGACCTCCTCGAGCGAGGCCTTGACGTAGACCTCGACGAAGTCCCCGATCAGCTCGCGGTTGCGATCGCGGATCTCCCGATAGGGCGAGATCGCCGAGCATATGGCGACGACGCCGTTGCGCACCAGCAGATCGGCGACGAACCCGATCCGCAGGATGTTGGTGTCCCGGTCCTCCTTGGAGAATCCCAAGCCCTTGGACAGGTGCGTTCGCACCACGTCTCCGTCCAGGAGCTCGACCTTGTGGCCCCGCTGGCGGAGCGCCGGCACGAGCAGCTCGGCGATGGTGGACTTGCCGGCGCCGGACAGCCCGGTGAACCAGACGCAGAACCCTCGGTCCTCGGTCACAGGAAGCTCCTTCCGACGGCGCCCTCGGGGGCCTCGATGTCATAGATCGAGAGGATGGTGGGGCCGACGTCGACGAGGTTCAGCCCATCGACCGTTCCCACCGGCTGGCCGGGGAGGTTCGACAACGCGAACACCCCGGTCCGGTCGTGGTTGGCCCCGTCCGGGCCGGTGTCGTTCTCGTAGGTGTACACGCTCGGATTGCCGAGAGTTCCGACCGACCGCCAGTCGAGGTCGCCGAAGTACACGATCAGGTCGGGGGCCACCCCTCGGACGTCCGGATAGATGTCCTGCGGCCTGAACACCTTGGTTCCCAGAAGCTCGCCATCCGGTCCGGGCATCGCCTCGAGGGCTGCGATCAGCTCGTCTCGAACCTGCTCGTACCGGCCCGGCTCGACCACTCCGTTCGGCTCTCGTCCCTCGACGTTCAGGAACAACCGCCCGTAGTAGCCCCCATCCCCCCAAGCCACGGTCCGGCCCCAGTCGATCGGCGCATCGGCGATCGGCGTGACGGAGGAGAGCGGTTCCGACAGCGAAAGGTAGCCCTGGCCTACCAGCCAGTCGTTGATGCAGACGCCCCCCATCATCGGCCGAGCGCCGTGGTCGGACATCACGATCGTCACCGCGTCCTCCGGGAGGACCTCGAGCAGTGCGCCGACCTCTTTGTCCAGGAACCGGTAGTAGTCCTGGAAGGCCGTCTCGAACCGGTTCCCCGCCTCGTACAAGGGGTGCCGGGGATCGAAGTACTGCCAGAACACGTGATGCAGGCGGTCCGGCCCCATCTCCACCATCATGAAGTAGTCCCAGGGCTTCGTGGTCACCAGCCTGCGGGCCACCTTGAACCTCCGCTCCGTCATCTTGAACACCTGGTCGAGCACGAACTCCCTGCCCTGCTCCCGGAAGTTCGGGATGTCGAAGATGTACTGGCCGGCGCCCCCCAGCTCCTCCTCGATCTCGGACTGGAGCTCGACGGGATGCGTGTAGCCCTTGTTGGATGTCGGCGTGAGGAAGCACCCCACGCGCCACCCCTCGACGGGCTTCGGGGGGTATGAGGGCGGCACGCCGATCATCAGCGACCGCAGGCCCCTCTGTGCCAGCAGATCCCACACGGCGGGCTCCTTCACAGCCTCGGAGGTGGCGATGGACAGTCCGTCGTAGGTGTAGTCCTTCCGGTTGCGGAACCCGTAGATTCCCAACTGGCCCGGGGTCTTGCCGGTCATGGCGCAGGCCCATGCCGGCACGGTGATGGGGGGCGTGATGCTGGCGAGGTCGCCGTGCATCCCCCCGTCCATCAGCTTTCGGATGTTGGGGACGTCGTCGGCCAGGTCGCGGAACAAGAGCTGGGGGGTGGCGCAGTCCAGCCCGATGACCGCGACTCGCGGTGCATGCGTCATGAGTCGGTTACCCGATCGGTCGGTGGTCGCGAAAAGGAGCCCGGCGCCCTTCGCCGCAGCTCCGAACGGAATCCTACCAACGAGCCGGACGGGCCGACCAAGCTGCGAGAATGGGCCGCGCCATGACGCTGCTGAAGCGGGTCCTGTACTGGGGGGCCGGCCTTACCGTGGCCTCGGCCGTGGGACTGGTGTTGTTCCCGTCCTTGATCCTCCACCAGGTCTTCGAACAGAACCACATCTCCGAGTACGCCTGGATTCGAATCGCCGGGATCGAGGGTGTGGGCCTCGCGATGCTGATGGTCCTGGTGGCTCACCATATCGAGGACCTCTGGTGGTTCTCGTGGGCATTCGCCCTCACCAGCGGGGGGATCGCCCTGTATTCGACATTGAAGGCACTGTTCGATGTCCCCACCGACTCCTCCTCCATCGTCTGGTGGCTCATTGCCGGCACGACCGGGGCGTTCGCGGCCGCTCTCCTCGTGGGCCTGGCCATGACGGGTACGGAGCGGCGGGCGCTTTGATCGCGCTGTGTCAAGTACCGTCCGGCGTCGCACGCTGTGCGGAGTTGAAGGTCCGGAACCACTCCACGGTTCGCCGGAGGCCCTCCTGGATCGGCACGCCGGGGTCGTAGCCGATCAGCCGGCGCGCCAGCGAGATGTCCGCTTCGCTCCGACGGATGTCCCCTTCCTGGGGCGGCATGCGAACCGGCCGCGGAGTCGTTCCCGTAAGGCGAGCGATCATCGAAAGGAGCTCATTCACGGAAGTCGGGGACCGGCCCCCGCCGATGTTCACCATCTGGCCCCGAGCACGCTGCGGCATGCCGGCCGCCAGCATGTTCGCCGCGACGATGTCGTCGATGTAGGTGAAGTCCCGAGCTTGCTGGCCATCGCCGTAGATCACCGGATCGCTCCCGGCCAGGCAGGCAGTCACGAACCGGGGAATCACAGCTGCGTACTGGCTCCCCGGGTTCTGGCCCGGTCCATACACGTTGAAGTATCGGAGCGATACAGTCGGCACCCCGAAGCTCTCGAACCAAGCCCGGCAGTACGCCTCTCCCGCCACCTTCGTGGCGGCGTACGGCGACCGGGGACGAGGCTCCATGTCTTCGGTAAGCGGGTACCGCTCCCGGTTGCCGTAGATCGAGGACGACGAGGAGAACACGACGCTGGCCAACTCGTTCCTGGCAGCAACGAGCACATTCAAGGTTCCGAGAACGTTCACATCCGTGAACCGCTCGGGCTCGACCACCGATAGCTGGACCGACCTCATAGCCCCATGGTGGAGCACCACGTGGCAGCCCACGAGGGCCTTGCCGACGGCCTCCGATTCCCGGAGGTCGCCCTGTATGAAGCGCACTTCGGGGACATCGACCAAGTTCGCGAGCGACCCTTCCGAGAGGTCGTCGAAGCCGACCACATCGTGCCCTTCGGCGACCAACCGACGGCAAAGGTGGGAGCCGATGAACCCGGCGGCGCCGGTGACGAGCACCCTCACGGACAAGAGCCTACCGGCACTCGGGCAGCACTTTGGCGGCGGCGACGGGTGCACCCGTAGGCGAACTTCCCGGAAAAACGAAAAGGCCGGGCGGGTTCACCCCGCCCGGCCCTGATTCATGCTGGTTCATGGGTAACGACTACAGACGCGCCCCTTCCTTCAACCGATCGACCTCCTACCCGGCCCTCGTGCGGCCGGCCAACGGTCTTCCCTCGCCCCTCCATGCCTCGCGGATCCTCTCGATAGCCAATGCCACACGCTCCACCTGGCCCGGAGTCAGGCCCGTCCACAGGGGAAGGCAGAGAGCTTGAGCGGCTGCGAATTCGGTGTTGGGAAGAGGCGGCGCCGGACCGAGCCCCCGATAAGCCCTCATGGCGTGAACGGGCGGACTGTAATACCGGCGCGTCTCGATCCCCTCGGCGGCCAGGGCTCTTGCCAGCCATCCCGGGTCGGTGCCGAACGATTCGGGATCGACCAGGACGGCGAGGTCCTTGTATGTGCTCCGGTCCCCCCGCCCAACTTCCGGGAAGCTCATCCCCGGGATCGGGCCGAGGAGCCCGCGATAGAGGCTCGCCAGCGCGTTCCGTTGCGAGATCCGGTCTTCCAGTGTCTCGAGGGAGCGCAGGGCCATGGCCGCGTGGATCTCGGACATTCGGGCGTTCAGCCCCACGAAGCTGCAGTCGTAATTGCCAGGATTCCCGTAGTCCCTTCCAATACGACACTGTTGCGCGATGGCATCGTCGTTCGTGGAGATGATCCCTCCCTCACCGGCCACGAGGACCTTGGTGGGTGACAGGCTGAAGACCTCGGCGTCGCCGAACCCGCCCACGCAGACCCCGGCCCGCTGTGAACCGAATGCATGGGCAGCGTCGAACAGCAGCCGGACGCCGTTACTTCGGGCTACTGCGTCCAACCCTTCCACGTCGCACGGAGTGCCGTACGTGTGCGTGGCGAGGATGGCCGAGGTCCTGACCCCCATGGTCTCGGCGACAGCTTCCGGAGACAGGGTGAGCGTCGACCGGTCGATGTCCGCGAAGACCGGTCGGAGTCCGTTCCAGCTCACGGCGTGGGCGGTCGCCGCGAAGGTGAAAGACGGAACCAGCACGTCGCCAGTGAGCTCGGAGGCCCGCAGGACCAACATGAGACCGGATGTGCAGGACGCCACGGCGATGCAATGGCGAACGCTTAGGTAGCCAGCCGCGCGGTCCTCCAGCTCGCGGACATAGGGTCCGTTCGTGAGGATCCCGCTCTCCAGGATCCTGGATACGTCCCCCTGCAGTGCCGTCGCAGGAGGGACGCTCGGACGGGCGATGGGCAGACCTTCGGGGAAGATGGGACGTCCGCCGTAGAACGCCGGCAGCCCCGAACCCGGCGTTGAGGAGGCTCTAACCATGGTCCTCATTCCTCCGATCGAGTTTCGGTGTGGGGTGGCAGGTGTGGTTCGTTGATGTGGCAGAGTTCCGATGACCACTGCCGCCCGGTCGGGATCGCGTAAGGGTCGCGCGAGTGTTCAATCGGGGAGCGCTGACGGCGGGCGACCGTCGTTCGGCTGAGCCTATTGGGCTTGGTTGCGTGTCAGCCGTGTGGTCAGTACCGCGGCCGGGGGCGGGGCGACGTCGACAGCGGCGGCCGCTCCAACCGCTACGGCGGCCAACCCCCAGAAAACCAGTGTCGATTGCGCTCGGCTGCCCAGCCGGCGGGCCAGCAGGTCATAGGCGTGATCCCGATCGCCCGACGCAAGCGGTGCGCCAGACCTGACTCGCCGGCCGACGGTCGCCATCAGCTCGAAGGCGAACACGCTAAGACAGAGACTCGATGCCAACAGCCCTCGCCAACCATTAACGCTCGTCACCTCCACGGCGAGCGTTGCGAGGAGCCCCCCGATCGCGTAAGCCCCACCGTTCCCCAGGAAGATCCGAGCGGGGGGCCGGTTCCAGAGGAGGAAGCCGGCGAGCCCTCCCGCGAGGGCGAGTCCGAGGGCACGGGCGGGGCCCTCCGCCAGGAAGGCCAGTCCCAGCGAGGCGATCGCGGCGAGCCCCCCTGCCAGGCCGTCCTGGCCGTCGATGATGTTGACCGCATTGGCGCAGCCCACCACTAAGACGACGACCGCCGCGCCGCCGAGCAACGCAGAAGGTCCCAGCCGGAACCCACCAGCCACCAGCAGGAGGCCCGATGCCGCCAGGAGCTGCACCCGGATCCACGGGGGCAGCGGCCGGGCGTCGTCAGCCGTCCCCGCCGCAAGAGCGACGAGCGCGGCTCCCCACACCGCTGGCGAACCCCCGGCGCCGACGAGGGTTGGAGCCGCGAGCGCTGCCACCGTGACCGCCACCCCTCCAAGGAGTGGCACCGGCCGTCGATGGATCTTCAGTGGGTCGCCGGCCACGACTCTTTCCCCCTGCGGGCCGGACTGGGGTCGGTCGACCAATCCGGCCGCGAAGCCACCCAGCCGAGCGAGGGGGGTCAGGATGACTGAGAACGCCAGCCCGATGAGGAACGGCATTCGATCACCCACACGTTGCTGGTGGTTCCGTCATGGACAGCCAGGGTTCGCTCCAAACGGAACCCGACCGCCTGGTAGAACCCGTTGCCGCCTTCGTTCGCCGCGTCGATCACGACCTTCACCTCCTGTGCCCCGAGCTCCCCGAGGTTGCGGATCACCTCCTCGGCCAGACGGCGCCCCATCCCGCGTTCCCGGACGGCCGGCTCGACGCAGATCGACAGGAGCTCGGCCTCCGTGAGTCCGTTCGACACGACCGGATAGCCCGCGGTCTCGCGAACCCGCCGCAGGACCTCGGGTCGAACGAGCTTCGGTCCGGCGGCGATCGCCGCCCTGAGCCCATGACGTAGGTAGAAGCGTCGGTACAGCCGCCTCACCGACCGCGCGCCCGTCGCGAGGCCGACCACCCTCCCGTCGCGCTCGGCAACGAGGGCGACTGCCTCGGGGTCCTCGATAAGCGCTCGGTAGAGCTCGCGGAGGAAGCCCTCTCCCAAGACCGGGAGGAACGCACCAGGGAGGGTTCGACGGTGGAGAAACGCCAGCGCGGCCGCGTCGGCGTGGCGAGCGCGGCGGAGCCTCGTGCCGTGGCCGTTCCACGGGATGTCGACCAGCCCCTTTGCGGTCAGCAGGCGCCGGTAGTGGCCGACGACCGTTTCGCACACCCGCCGCTCATCGAACT
>VAYX01000113.1 GCA_005885325.1 Actinomycetota bacterium | reverse complement strand
AACTGTCCGATCTTGTACGCCAGGGCCTGCCCCGGAAGCGTGATGTACCGGTCCGTCTCGATCACCGCGTCGACGTTGGGAACCGCGGCCTGTTCGAGTTGCTCGATGGCCCGGTCCCTGGACCACCCGAACGCGTGGATCCCGGTGTCGACGATCAGCCGGGCCGCTCGGTGGGCCTGCGCGTCGAGCATGCCCAGGCGCTCCGCATCGTCGAGGAACAGCCCCATCTCGTCAGCCAGGCGTTCGCTGTAGAGGCCCCAGCCCTCGGCGAACGCCGCGCCGGCCAGGAGCCCGCCGAACCGCTTGATGTTCGGCCGATCGCCCATCTCCTGCTCGATCGCGATCTGGAAGTGATGGCCCGGATTGGCCTCGTGGTACGTGGTCGTCGCCAGGTGGTACCGCGGCCGGCTCTCGAGCTCGAACCCGTTCACGTAGTAGATCCCCTGGCGCGATCCGTCCTCGGAGGGCGGTTGGTAGAAGGCGAACGGCATGTCCGCCTCGCGGAACTCCTCCACGGGCCGGACCTCGCAGTTGTTCTTGGGGAGGCGGCCGAAGAAGCGGGGAGCGGCCTCCCACCCCCGGGTGACCTGGTCCTCGGCCAGCCGGACCAGCTCGTCTTTGCTCCCGATCGTGTTGCTGCCGTCGGCGTTCAGGGAGGCCGTCACGGCGGCCGGATCAGCGGAGCCCAGGCGCTCGGCGCAGAGCGCGCGCTCCTCCTGGATCCGCTCGAGGTCCTCCAGGCCGAGGTCGTGGACCCGCCGGGCTTCCAGGGGGAGCGTGGTCCAAGACAGGATCTCCGCCGCGTACATCGCGTCTCCGTCCGGGAGCGCGAACAGGCCGATGGTCTCCGTGGCGTGCGGAAGGTACTCGCGGAGCGCTTCGAGGTACGTTTCCAGCGCGGGCACGACCGTTCGCCGCAGCTGGTCGGCCACCCGGTCCCGGCCGGCGGCGTCCGACTCCGGAACGGGCATCACCGCCGGGGAGGATTCGGGTGGGGTCGACATCAGCCGCTCGACCTGAGCCACCGAGCGCTCGACGACCACGCGAGGGGCGGTGACGCCGGCCCCCACGCCCTCGTGAACCACCTCGTTCACGGCCCGGAAGAAGTCGGGGGCGGCGGCCAGGCGGGCCAGGTATCGATCCAGGCGCTGGGGTGTGTCCGCCCGCTGGAGCGAGCCGAGCTCGCCGAACAGCTGGCCGGGACCCCACAGGTGGCTGACCACCCGGAGCCGGTCCAGCCGATGCTCGATCTCGGCGAGGTCGCGAAGGGCGATGGCCTCGAGCATGTCGAGCGACGTCCGAACGCCCACGTCGGCCACGTCCCGATCGAGGGCCTCGAGCTCCGAGAGGGCCCACCGGTGCAGGGCCTCCCGCTTGGATCGGCCTGCCTCGCCCGGATCCGGGAGCCGGTCGTCGAACCGCTCGTCGCCCACCAGGGTCCCGAGGAGCGGATCGGCCTCGATCAACCCGTCCCAGTAGTCGTCGACCAGGGCGCGAGCGCGATCGACCTCACCACCCATGTCGTTTCCCACTCCCTTGCCGGCTTCCCCGACCCTGCAGCCCCCATCCTAATTCGGCCGCTTGCAGGACTTCGCTCCACTTCGGCCGTACCCTCTGGGGCCATGCTCGCAACCAGACGGATCCAGATCGCCGCCCTCTTCCTCCTGCTCGACGTGGTCGTTTGGATGTTCGCCGCGACCCATCTGGCCCCCGCCGGCACTGGCCCGACTGCGGCGAAGCCGGTTGGGCGGTTGCTGGGACTCCCGCCGGAGCCAACCTCCACCGTACCGAACCCGACCACGCCATCCGGCGGCCGCGCCTCGCTCGACGTCTACCGCGGCCTGGGGACGTGGATCGACATCTACGACGTCGCCTGGAGGCATCCGGGGACGGCCATCCGGCGGATGCGAGCCCGCGGGGTCGAGACGCTCTACCTGGAGACCTCGAACTTCAGCAGGGGCCGGATGATGGTGTTCCCCGACGGCCTCAGGCGGTTCCTGGACGCCGCGCATCGCAACGGGATCTCGGTGGTTGCCTGGTACCTCCCCGGCCTCCGGGACCTTGCCCTGGACGTCCACCGTTCGCTCGGCGCGATCCGCTATCGGACGCCGCTCGGGAACGCGTTCGACTCGTTCGCGCTCGACATCGAAAGCGACGCGGTCGCGCGCCCCGTGCACCGGACCAGGCGGCTCCTGTCGCTGTCGGCCCGGCTGCGGGCGGCCGTGGAACCGGGCTACGCGCTCGGCGCGATCATCCCGTCGCCTCGGCGTCTCCAGGCCGACGTGCTGTACTGGCCGCACTTCCCGTACCAGCGGCTGGCTGCCCATGACGTACTTCACGTTCCGGGTCAGCGGGAGGCTCGGCGCGCGTTGATACACCGCCGGCAACATCGACATCATCCGGCAGCAGACCGGCGACTGGTCGGTGCCCATCCACGTGATCGGTGGGATCGGGGGCGACGCGACGGAGGCCGAGACCGCCGGGTTCGTCGATGCCGTCCGGGGGCGGCGGGCCATCGGGGGGAGCTACTACACGTTCCCCATCACCAGGCCGGGCGACTGGTCCAAGCTGGAACGCCTTCGCTCGATCCACTGAGCTCTCGCGTGGCGGGCGCCAGGGCGTCTGCCATCCTTGACGGACCATGGACGAGCACCTCGAGTCGAACCGAGCGCTGTGGGACGAGTGGGCCGAGATCAATGCCCGGAGCGGCTTGTACGACCTCGAGGGGTTCAAGCAGGGCGGCCTCCGGCTCCGCGACTACGAGGTCGAGGAGGTCGGCCCCGTCGGAGGCAAGACCCTGCTGCACCTCCAGTGCCACTTCGGCATCGATTCGCTCTCGTGGGCCCGCCTGGGGGCGAAGGTCACTGGCATCGACTTCTCCGACCGGGCCGTCGAGCTCGCGACCGGCCTGGCGGCCGAGCTCGGCCTCGACGCATCGTTCATCCGATCCGATCTCTACGAGCTACCCGAGCACCTCGACGGGGAATTCGACGTGGTGTACACATCGCGGGGCGCGCTCTGCTGGCTCCCGAGGATCCGCCCATGGGCCGACGTCGTGGCGCACTTCGTCAGGCCCGGAGGGTTCCTCTACGTCACCGAGGCGCACCCCATCCTGTGGGCGTACGAGGATGACTTCACGCTCAAGTTCCCGTACTGGGAGCACGATCAGCCGGTGGCGATCGACGTCAAGGGTTCCTATGCGGACCCCACCGCCGAGGTGACGACCGAGAAGGAGTACAGCTGGAACCACGGCCTGGGCGAGATCGTCACGGCCCTCGCCGAGGCAGGCCTTCGGATCGAGTTCCTTCACGAGTGGCCGTTCGTGGACTGGGAGCTCCCGTTCCTCGAGAAGCACGACGGGCGGTGGTCCATGCCGGGCCAGCTCGACGGGACGATGCCCCTGATGTATTCGCTGAAGGCGACGAAGCCCGCCTGATCAGAGCAGGGCCGACTGTCCCCGGGCGACTCGCTGGCCCCGGCGGCGGCGGGCCGTCTCGGCGGGATGCTCTACCAGGGCCACGACACGGTCGGACATGAACCGGCCACTCCGCACGGTCTTGCCCGTCCGGGTGACCTCGGCCACCTCCACGACGCCGCGGGAGGTCGTCACCTCCACGTGCCGGCCCGACTTGCTGGCGTCGATCTCGAACGTCTGCACGCCGGTCCCGATGTCGATCACGATCTCGACCCGGTCCCCCTTCATCCCCTCATCCTAGTCCCGGGAACCGACAGGGCGTTTCGGCCAACGCCGCGTTCATGCCAGGCGCCACTTCGGCTAGCATCCGGTCCGGGTCGCGAGGGGGACGCATGCTGCTCGAGGGAAAGAAGCTCCTGATCACCGGCGTGCTGACGCGCGACAGCATCGCGTATTCGGTCGCGCAGGCCGCCCAGGAGCAGGGAGCGGAGCTCGTGCTCACGTCGTTCGGCCGGGCCATGAGCCTCACCGAGAAGAGCGCCAAGCGGTTGCCGCAACCGGTGGACGTGCTGGAGATGGACGCGAACAACCCCGACCACATCCAGGCCGTTGCCGACGACCTGGCGAAGCGATGGGGACGGGTCGACGGGTTCCTCCACGCGATCGCGTTCGCCCCTCGGGACGCGCTCGGCGGCAACTTCCTCAACACCCCGTGGGAGAGCGTCCAGGCCGCCCTCCAGACCAGCGCGTACTCGCTGAAGGCCATCGCGGTGGGGGTGCTGCCGCTGATGGAGGAGCACGGCGGAGGCATCGTGGGTCTGGACTTCGACGCCACGGTGGCGTGGCCGCTCTACGACTGGATGGGCGTGGCCAAGGCGGGCCTCGAGTCGGTCGCGCGCTACCTCGCGCGCGACCTGGGCCGGCACAGGATCCGGGTCAACCTGGTCTCGGCCGGCCCGCTACGAACGATCGCGGCAAAGGGCATCCCCGGGTTCGACGCGCTGGCGGACGGGTGGGGCGAGCGCGCGCCACTCGGATGGGACACGGGCGACCCGACACCGGTGGCGAAGGCCGCGGTGTTCCTCCTGTCTGACTGGGCGTCGGGGATCACCGGCGAGATCCTCCACGTGGACGGGGGGTACCACGCCATCGGCTCCTCCCTGCCGGAGAAAGCCGAGTAGGTCTCCGCGGAACCCTCCTCCGATCGGTCCGGTCTACCCTTCGACCGTGGCCGGCTGGCGCGACGACGACCCTGGGCTCCCCATCAAGTTCGGGCCGTGCTCGAACGGCGAGTACGACCCCCAGCCGCTCTCGCCGGTCATGCGAGAGACCGTTCGCCGTGCCCAGGTGGAATGCGATCGCAACGCCAAGCGCCTGGGGATGAGCCGGCGCGAGTTCCTCCTTTCTGTCTGTGGCGCGGCCACGACGCTCCTCGTGCTCGACGCATGCACGCGCGAGGCCATCCGGCACGTGTCCGGCTCGCCCGGGGCGACCCCGGGCGGCGGCTACTCCATCCCGCCCGAGGCGACGACGGAGCCCGACGCTGCACACGACGCGATCGGCGGCGAGGAGTTCGTGTTCGACATCCAGGGGCACCTGCTCGAGTACGACCTGAACCCCGTGCTGAACGGCCAGGACTTCTGGACGCGGTTCCCCCAACGCTACTGCGGCGAGGACGACCCTCGGGCGTGCTACTCGATCGACCACTTCATGGAGCTCATGTTCCTGCGGAGCGACACGTCGATGCTGGTCCTGTCGGCGCTCCCGATCTATCCGGAGGGCAGCCCGCTCTCGGCCACGGTCATGGCCGAGACCCGCCGGATCGCCGAGGGCCTGTGCCGCGACGACCGCGTGCTGCTCCACGGCCAGGCATTGCCGAACGTCGGACCGCTCCGGGCCAACCTCGACGCCATGGAGGACCTGGCGCGGAGGTACCCCATCGTTGCGTGGAAGACGTTCACCCACTTTCCCGACGTCTTCGAGCACGACGGGAACGCCTGGTGGCTCGACGACCACGAACGCGGCCTGCCGCAGGTGGGAGAGGCGTTCATCCGAAAGGCCGTGGAACTCGGGATCCCCCGCATCTGGACGCATAAGGGATTCTCCGGCAGCAGTCGGTTCGCCTCACCCGTCGACGTCGGTCCCGCCGCCCGGCGCCACCGGGACGTCGACTTCGTCGTGTACCACTCGGGCTACGAGGCCGGCGGTCCCGAGGGCCCGTACACCCCGGCCACCGCCGAGGTCGGCATCAACCGTCTGGTGTCCTCGCTGAAGCGATCGGGGATCGGTCCGAACGAGAACGTCTACGCGGAGCTCGGCTCGACCTGGTGGAGCGTGTTCCGGGCGCCGGAGCAGGCAGCGCACGTCCTGGGCAAGCTGCTCCGGTACGTCGGGGAAGACAACGTGGTGTGGGGGACCGATTGCTTGTTCTACGGCTCGCCGCAGGACCAGATCCAGGCGCTCCGATCCTTCCACATCAGCGACGAGCTCCAGGAGCGCTACGGCTATCCCCGGCTGTCGAAGCGGCTGAAGGCGAAGATCCTGGGGCTGAACGGCGCTCGGTTGTACGGGATCGACCCCATCACCACCAGGTGTGAGTTCACCCGGCGAGAGCTCGAGGAGATCCGCAAGCACCTGCCGGGCAAGGATCGGACGCTCGGACCGGCCACGGTGGCTGCGGCACAGCACGTGCGAGACCACCACTGGGAGAGCGGGATGCCGTAGGTGGCTGGCTAGCCGACCACGGCTTCGTGGATCTGGGCGGTGAGGTCGACGGAGCTCATCGGGTCGGAGGAGACCGTGCTGATGACGAACCCTCCCGTGGAGTTGTCGTCCCACAGGCAGACGGCTGAAGCGTCGAAGCCGCCGCCCTGTTGTTCCGAGACGATCGATCCACACCTGTACGTCACGCCGTCCCTGCTCTCGGTGACCTGACGGCCGATCGAGGCGCCAGACCCGCTCGTGCTGTTCAAGCCGGTCATGAAATCGTCAAGGCTTCCGGGGGGCGGCTCCCCGCTCGTGTTGAATGCAACGACGATGAATGCCGGGGTGGCGATGTTGCCGTAGATGGCAGTCTTCGCCTTCAGGCCGATACCGTTCATGTACGTCTCCATGGTGTCGGTTGCGGCTTTGGCGATCTGCGATTCGTCGTGCTGATACCCCGCGATCGTGTCGGGGAAGCTGATCCCCCCCTGCATCCTCTGGAAAAGGAGGAACCCCATCGCGGCCAGGACGACGACGGCGATCCCCGCCCACAACGCGCCGGGCTTCGATCCGCTCGCCTTCGGCGCGGAGCCGGGCCAGGTGCCGGGGGGCGCCCAGTTCGGGAGCGGCTGTGGCGGGTACGGGGGCGCCGCGGTGCTGTGGAGGACTCCTGCGGGCGCCGCCGGAACCGGTGGCGTTCCCGGTTGCTGTCCGGTTCCCCACCCTTCGGATGGCTGCGATGCGGCCGGCTCTGATGGGACGGCCCATCCTGCGTTGGATCGGGGCGGGACGGGCGCGACGGATTCGGGCGGGACGGCCCAGATCGGCTCGCCCTCCTCGAGCGGAAGCAGGCGGGTGCCGCACGATGAGCACGAGGACAGCGCGGGATCGTTGTCCGTCCCACACCATGCGCAGCGGCTCTTCTCCACATTGCCTCCTCGAGCTCGAGGATCGCGGGGTCGGTCGGGCGCGGTTCAGCGTCAGCCCCCCGCTGTCAGTGGATATCGGCCGCGGTGAGCTGACCTTGATAGGGACCCCGGCCGGCCACGCACCACGCCCCGCACGTTGCCGCGAGACGCAGGGCCTCGGGCACGGCGTACCTGGCGCCGAGGGCGAACGTGAGTCCGGCGGCGAAGCTGTCGCCTCCGCCGTAGGTGTCCACCAGGGGGCCGGGCAGCGGGACCGCGTCGTAGGTGCCCGAGGCGCCGTCGCCCGTCTCGTACTCGCCGCCGTTCATGCCGTCGGTCCACACGATCAGGCCCGGTCGATGGGAGAGGACCGAGGGGTCGAACCGCTCGGCGGGGTCACGTCGGCTGCCGACGAGGGCGTCGAGCGGTACGTCGGCTCCTGCCAGCAGACTCATCACCCGACTGGTGGCCACCAGGACGCGGGCCGCCCGAGCCGCCCGGACCGCTGCCTCGTCCCCGGCGGTCAGGTACACGGCGTCGACCGATGCGAGCTCGTCCCACTGCAAGGGGTCCTCGGCGAGCGGATGCAGCCGCTCGCCGAGGGTGGTGATCGTCCGCTCGCCGCTCGTGTCGATGAACGTCACGGCGCGACGGGTTGGCTCGCTTCGTCTGGCCGCCTCAACCCGCGGACCGAGGGACTCGAGCTCCAGGTGCGCGCGCTTCCCGACCGCGTCCCTTCCCAGTGCGGTGAGGAAGGTGCAGTCGCCGGACAGCTTGTGAAGCTGCACGGCCGCCACAGCGCCGCCGCCCGCCGGCTCCTCCCACCACTCGGTGGCGTGGACGATCTCGCCCGCCTTCGGGACGTGGTCGACCTTGCCGAATTCGATCCACTCGACGTGGCCGACCACCGCCGTCCGCACGGGAGGGAGTGTGGCATCTGGAACGAGCGGCCGGCGGTATCCTCGGCACATGCGCGAGGAGGTTCGGCTCACGACGTTCAGCCATGGCGCCGGCTGAGCGTGCAAGCTCGGACCGGCCCATCTGGGCGAGGTGCTGAGTCAGGTCGAGGCGCCGGCCATGCCCAGGGAGGTGCTCGTCTCCGCCGAGACAGGTGACGACGCCGCGGTCTACCTCCTACCCGACGGACGGG
>VAYX01000112.1 GCA_005885325.1 Actinomycetota bacterium | reverse complement strand
CGGATGTCCTCGCGTCCGAACAAGACGGTCGCGTCCTCCGACATCCGGCCGGATGGTAGCAGAGGGTCACCCGAACAAGGACGACAGCACGCTCGAGACGCCCTGCAAGACCGCGGAGCCGCCCCGGCGCCACCAGGGGCCGGGCTCCGGCGGCGGTGGCCCGGGCAGGGCGCTCACGACGAGCGGCACCCGTCCGAGCTGAAGGTTCGGCGCGGACACCTCCACGTAACCCACCCGATCCCCAATCGCCGGAGGGAACGCGACGCCGGGGAGCACGGTGATCACCCGCCGGACCCGGGCGCCCACCGGGACCAGACCAACGAGCCCGCCACCGGCCGAGACCTGCACGTCCCGCCCGCCGACCAGAACCGAGCCGAAGGCCTGACCGCCGGCCACCAGCTCGCGCCGCTCGAAGGACGCGAACCCGTAGTCCAGGACTGCCGCCGCGTCGGAGAAGGGCTCTCCCGGCTCGCCCAGCACCACGGCCACCAGGCGAAGGCCGTCCCGGGTCGCGGCGGCCACGACGCAGAACCCGGCCGGGGTGGTGAAGCCGGTCTTGACTCCGAGCGCGCCGGGATACAGCCACAACAGGACGTTGCGGTTCTGGATCATCCGAGGCGGGCCCGAGGGCGAGGGGATGCGGTGGAACTTCGTTCCGACGATCTCGGCGAACAGGGGGCTGTGGAACGCCGCCCTGGTCAGCACGGCAAGGTCGCGCGCGCTCGAGTACCCCGCGTCGTCGAGCCCGTTCGGCGAGGCGAACCGGGTGTCGTCGAGGTGTAGCCGGCGGGCCTCGGCGTTCATCTCCGCGACGAAGCGCTCGACGGAGCCGGCGACGTGTTCCGCGAGCGCCACGGCGGCATCGTTGGCCGACTGCAAGAGCAGGGCGTACAGCAGGTCCTCGATCGAGATCCGCTCCCCCGGGACCAGCCCGAGCTCCGCGGCGCCGGCCGAGCCCGCTGGCGCCGCGGCCTCGGGGCTCACCGTCACCACGTCCGAGGGGTCCGTGCGCTGGATGACGATGAGCCCCGTCATGATCTTCGTGATGCTGGCGATGGGACGGCGCTCCTCGGCCTCCGTTCCCCACAGGACCCTGCCGGTGTCCAGGTCGGCCAGGACGGCCGACCGGGCCGCCACAGGCGGCGGTTGGTTCGATGGGGGCGGCGTCCGCAGGGCATCGGGGAAGGGGGAGGGCGACGTCCCCCCGCCGGGGACGGGCACCGGCGTCGGCGGGGGCGTCCGGACGGGCCGGGCCAAGCCGACGGAGGGAAGGAGGACGAACAGCGTGGCCAGCGCGACGAGCGCGATCGGTCCTCGCCGCCGGACCCGGCCGTCCTGCCTCACGACGAGAAGGTTACGGCGAGGTCAGGTGCTGCCGCAGGTTGTTCCGAAGGAGCGCTTGCTTCAGCTTGCGAGACGCCCTCGACAGGTCGCCGAGCGAGGTGACCGCCGTCTTCCGGGCGTCGGGGTTCCGTTGGCGGAGCTGCGGCATGATGATCGACTCGAAGAAGCTCGCCTCACGCTCGGCGAAGTGCCGGTACATGGTGAGGTGGCGGGGTTCGACGCCGTATTTGAAGAAGTCCTTCACGATCGAGAGCACGACGTAGTCATCGCCGTCGTAGTACTTGGCCGAGTCGGGGCCGTGCGATGACACCAGCCCGAAGGACTCGAGCTCCTTGATCCGCTCCTTGTCGATCCCTGTGGCCGCGGACATCTCCTCGATCGACATCTGGAGGCCCGTGGGCGGCTCGGCCAGCTCCTCCTTGAGCTCCTTCTCGGCCGCCTCCCGGTCGTCGAAGGGTTCGCCGGGTCCGGCCTCCTGGGTAAGCAGCCGGTCCTTGATGACCTTCAGGGGCAAGTACTCGTCGCGCTGCATCCGCAGGATCTGCTTCAGGCGGTCCACGTCCTTGTCGTAGAACTTCCGGTATCCCGAGGGCGTCCGCTCCGGCTCGATCAGGCCCTCGGACTCGAGGAAGCGGATCTTCGAGATCGTGATGTCGGGGAACTCCGTCTTCACCGACACCAGGACCTCACCGATCGACTGGTAGCTGCGCGTGGCCATCCCCCCTCACTCTCCCGATTGGAAGAAGACCAGCTTGAACTTCCCGATCTGGATCTCGTCGCCCGTGGCGAGCTTCGTGCCCTCCACCCGCTCACCGTTCACGTAGGTCCCGTTCAGGCTGCCCCGGTCGTGGATGGTGAACTCCGTCCCCTCCCGAAGGATCTCCGCGTGCTTTCGGGAGACCGTGATGTCGTCGAGGAAGATGTCGCCGTCGGTGCTCCGGCCCGCGGTCGTGACGTCGTTCTCGATCAGGAAGGTCGAGCCGGCGTTCGGTCCGCGCTTCACCACGAGGAGGGCCTGTCCGGGCTGGAGCTCCTCTCCGGGGAAGGGGAACTCCTCACCGACCTCCTCGTCCACCTCGACCGGGGTGATCCCCACGGTCGTCTCGTCCTGGAGGGGGGCTCCGCAATTGGCGCAGAAGCGGGCTCCGTCCTTGTTCGGATGTCCACATCGAGTGCAGTACAAGCTCGGTCGCCCCTTCGGTAGGACCTCCTGCTGAGGTTCGAGGTTGAGCCTTGCGGTCCAGCCTCGACCGAAGGTCGAAGTTATCGCAGCTGGGTTGAAGGGTCAACTGGGGAGAAAGGGTCCTATTCCGTCTCGGCCTGGCTGACGAACGCCTCGTAGGCCTCCGCGTCCATGAGGGAATCCAGCTCGGAGGGGTCAGACATCTCCGCCACGACCAGCCACCCGTCCCCGTAGGGCGATTCGTTGACCAACTCGGGCCGCTCGTCCAGGAGCGGGTTGCGCTCGGAGATGGTCCCGGTCACCGGGCTGTACACGTCGGACACCGATTTCGTCGATTCCACCTCGCCGAACGGCTGCATCGCGGTGACCGCCGTCCCGAGCTCGGGGATGTCGACGTACACCACGTCACCGAGCGCGTCCTGCGCGTAGTCGGTGATCCCAACCCTCACCCGGCCGCCCCCCTCGTCGCGCGCCCACTCGTGCTCGTTCGTGTACCGCAGATCTCGAGGGAACTCCATGTGGTCCTCTCCCTGTGGTGTAGGCGCCTCGACCTGAACCTCAACCTATCATCCCGGCGACGGGCGGCTCTCACCTCATGTCGAGCCCGACTCGAGGGCTCGCCGGAGGTCCTCCGCATACAGCGCGGCGGCCACGTAGTACTCCACGATGGCCACCGCGTACATGCACCATCCGACGGCCCGGGCCGCGGCGGGGAACGGGTAGCCGAGGTTGCCCCACGCGATCAACCCGATCGCGGCGACCACGCTGAACGTGGCCACCTTCCCGATGAACCGGACCTCGATCCGAATCCTCCGCGTGACCATGAGCATCACGCCGGCGAGCAGGATGGGCACGTCCCGAACCAGGATCAGCAGCGCCGCCCACAGCGGGAAGGCTCCCCGCACGACGAGCGCCACGAGGCCGGCGGCGATGGCCAGCCGGTCGGCCGTCGGGTCGAGCACCTTGCCAACCTCGGTCACCTGGCCCGTGCGCCGGGCGACGAAGCCGTCCAGCCAGTCCGTGCCGACCACGGCGCCGAACAGCAGGAGTCCGGTGAACGTGGTGTCCCGGTCCACGATGAGCCACACGAACGCCGGGATCAGCAGGATCCTCGCGGCGGACAGCGCGTTGGGCACGGTGGCGATGGCGGAGGATGCCCCGTTCGATGCCTCGCTGGACGCCCGGCTCATGGCCAAGCGCAACCTACCATCGGTGGAGTGCAGGGACAGACGGGCACACCGTGAGGACGCACTCGATACGAAGCGAACCTCAACCTACGGGCCAAGGTGAGGAATCCGTTGAAGGAAAGGCCGGGTGAATCTTTGCTTGCGGTCGAGCGTGACTTAGACTACCGATTGGCCGGGCCGGAGCCTCCATGAGCACGAGTTCCTCCGGATCCGGTCCGAGGTGGCCCGGGTCTTCCCCCCGGGCCACCTTCATCTCCGCTGCCCCTGGCCTGCATGACGCTCTGGCTTTCTGGGTATCCCAAGACCATGCAGACCGTTCGGGATGATGCTCGAGATGATGAGGACATCGCCCGCGACGAGCTCTGGCGAGACCTCTGGTGGTCGGCCGCCCTCATCGGGGTCGTGCTGATCGCCGTGAGCTTGGTCGGCTGGCTGGCGCTCTAGCGGGTGACGACGGGGGGATAGCTTCCCGTATGCGCCCGCACCTTCCGCCTTTCGTCGGGCCGGCCGGATTCGAACCGGCGACCTTCTGACCCCCAGTCAGACGCGCTAACCAAGCTGCGCCACGGCCCGCGAACCTCGATTGTATCGATGCCCGCCTCGGCGGTCTTCATCGTCCCCCGCCGCGCGGCCGCTTGGCCCGGAACCGGAGGCGGATCGGCACTCCCCCAAGGTCGAAGGCCCGTCGGAGGCGCCCTTCCAGGAACCGCTGGTATGAGGCCGGGGGCGGCCTCCCGCCGAACAGGACGAAGGTGGGAGGCCCCGCCGAGACCTGGGTGCCGTAGCGGTACCGGATCCCCCCCGGCGCCGGCCGCTCGTCCTGGGCCTCCGAGAGCACGCGGTTCACCTCGCTGGTGGGGACCCGCCTTCCCCAGCGCTCGTGGAGGTCGACCAGCCCCGAGGGGAGCCGACCCACGCCCGCACCGGTCAGGGCCGAGGTCCGCCACACCGAGGCCCCGGAGAACACGGCGACGGCCTCGACCATCTCCTTGTACGTCCGGTCCTTCTCCTCGACGAGATCCCACTTGTTGGCGATCACGGCGAGCCCTCGGCCGGTCTCCATGACTCGGGCGGCGATCTTCCGATCCTCCGCGGTGAAGCCCTCGCTCGCGTCCAGCACGAGCACGGCCACGTGCGCCCGCTCGATGGCCCGAACGGCGCGCACGTAGCCGTAGTACTCGACACCCTCTGTCCGGGACGGACGGCGGAGCCCCGCCGTGTCGACGAAACGGACCTGGCCGTCGGGCCAGGACACCACGGCGTCGACGGCGTCGCGAGTGGTGCCCGCGTCCTCGTACACGACCGAGCGTTCCTCCCCCACCAGACGGTTGAACAGCGAGGACTTCCCGACGTTCGGCCGGCCCACGATGGCGAAGCGCGGCTCCGCGTCGTCCTCCTCCAGGCCTTCCTGCGCATCGGTTCCGGGAAGGAGCGCGACGATGCGGTCGAGCAGGTCCCCGGCCCCCCGGCCGTGGAGCGCGGAGACCGCGACGGGTTCACCCAACCCCAGTGTGAAGAACCGCGCGGCGTCGGCCTCGTCGCGGTCCGAATCGACCTTGTTGGCCACGACGAGGACGGCGGCCCTGGACCGGCGGAGGCGCCGGGCCAGGGCCGCGTCCTCCTCCTGCTCTCCGGTCTGGGCGTCCACCACCAACAGCACGACGTCCGCCCGTTGCGTGGCCAGCTCCGCTTGCCGTGCCACCAGGGTGTCGACCCCCCGGGCCCTGGCGGCGAACCCGCCGGTGTCCACCACGCGGAATCGGCGGCCCCGCCACTCCGCCTCGAGCTCGATCCGGTCGCGGGTGACGCCGGGGCTCTCGTGGGCGATGGCCTCCCGCCGGCCGAACAGCCGGTTCGCCAAGGTGGACTTCCCCACGTTCTGCCGGCCCACCACGGCCACCGTGGGCAGGCGGGCGGCCGGGCCTCCTCGCCCCTCCGGCTCGCCGTCGCCGCTACCCACCGGAGGCCTCCAGCCGCTCGCGAGCGATCGCCAGGGCCTCGCGCAGGACCTCGTCCGGGTCGCTTCCCGTCGTGTCGAGGGGGACGGCGTCCAGGGCCGGGACGAACGGGTTCACCTGCTCGTCCCGGGCGTCCCTGGTGGCCAGGGCCTCGGCCAGGTCGGGTGCGACCGGTGGACCCTCGGATGAGGGCAGGCCGCCGCCCGGGTCTGGCTCGCGCCGCTCCCGGACCCTCCGCGCCGCCCGCTCGTCCGGCGCCGCCACCAGGAAGATCTTGACCGCGGCGTCGGGGAACACCACCGAGCCGATGTCCCGGCCCTCCATCACGGCTCCGCGGCTGCCCAGCCGGCGCTGCTCGTCCCTGAGCACGGCCCGAACCTCGGGATG
>VAYX01000110.1 GCA_005885325.1 Actinomycetota bacterium | reverse complement strand
CCGGATCTTCAGCCATCTCCATCGGGGCCCGGGCCCACGCCACACCGAGCTCCTCGACGAAGCGTGACGCCACGGCCTCATCGGATTCCATCCCGTGCGGATCGCTCGCGGTCAGCACGACCCGCCGGCGGGCGCGAGCGACGGCCGAGCGGAACAGCCGCCGCTCGTCCGCCAGTCGGAGCCGGTTGATCTCGGAGCGAGACC